>JAAWKA010000002.1 GCA_022797145.1 Clostridia bacterium | reverse complement strand
TAGCAAATTAATTTGCTATATTTTTTATATTTATATATAATAGCATTATTACATAATATAAGAAGTAAAGGAGGAGGAGAACAATTACAAAAAATAAGATAATAATTTTTATAATATTATTAATTAGTTTTGTTATGATTATATTTATTAATAAAAAAGAAGGTTGGCATGAAGATGAAATATTTTCTTATGGTTCTTCTAATTATAAGTATGATAATTTATTTCAAGTATATGGAAAGGAAGATATTGTAAATGAAACTTTAAAACTTGAAATAAGTGAAAAAGGAATATGGGAAACTATAAAAGAATATATAAAAGATAAAGAAATTTTCTGGGATAAATATAGAGAAATAGAAAATACAAAAACACCAATATGGAAAACAAAAGAAGAAGCAATAGATTATGTAACAATACAAAAAGAAGATGTATTGAATTATATGATGGTATATTATAATCAATCAAGAGATGTTCATCCACCATTATTTTACTTTTTAGTACATTTTGTTTCTACTATATATTTTGGAACTTTTACAAAATATATTATATTTGTGATAAACCTAGCTTTTTTTATAGGAACTTTATATATAATACTAAAGATGCTATCTCTAATAGACAAGCAAAAATTACAAATACCTACAATATTGTTTTATGGACTAAGCATAGGAGCAATATCTAGTGTTATTTTTCAAAGAATGTATATGATGCTTACATTTTTTGTAATAAATTATTTGTATATAAATATAAAAATTTATAAAAGCAATTATAAATTAGATAAAAGTATGAAGAGACAACTAATAACCAACATTTTATTGGGCTTTTTAACACAATACTATTTTTGCTTTTATGCATTAATACTTTTTATTATACAAAATGTTTTTATGATAAAACAAAAAAGAATAGATGAGTTAAAAAGCTATATATTTTTACATGTAAAAGTAGCAATTATAGGAATTATTATATTTCCTGCATCTATTTATCATATATTCTTTTCTTATAGAGGGATAGGGAGTATAAATGATATAAATATTCTAGAAAGATTAAATGCATATTTACAATATATTTTTAACTCATTTAGTTTTTATGATATTGTGGGATATATATTAATACTCATAATAATTGTTTTATATATGTATAAATTTAGTAAAAATTACATTGGATACTTTTTTTTAATACCAGCATTAATATATTTTATTATAATATCTAAAATTTCACCTTATATAGAAATTAGATATATTATGCCAATTTTACCTATAATAGCAATAATAATTTTTCAAACTATAGAAGATTATATAAAAAACCAAAAAATACAGAAATTAATACTAGTTGTGTTTATACTAATACAAGTAATGGGACTTATTATAAATAAACCATATTATTTATACAAGGGATATAAAGAATATGTACAATTAGCAAAACAAAATGAAGAATTAAAATTAGTATATGTGGGTAGTAATGAATTTAATCATATAAAATATATAAAAGAATATATGATATATGAAAAAAGTTTAATAATAAATGAAGAACAATTACCAATATTAAAAGAACAAGTAGAGTTTACAGACAAACAAGATTTTATTTTAAGGTTAGATACAAACAAAGATAAAGGAAATATAATAAATGAAGTATTGCAATATACAGGATATTCAAGATATGAAGAATTATTAGAAAATATGTATAAAATAAAATATTAAAGAAAATATATTGAAAAATATTAAAAAAAGTAGTATTATAAACTTGTAACTATGTAATGATTCCAAAGGAAAGGTGAATGGTATGAAAATAGTAAGACCTAAAAACCAAGAAAGTATTCATAAAATTACAAATGATCATTTTACAGGCGGAAAAATTATAAGATTTTATGAACTTGACAATGTGCCTAAAGAAAAAGAGGATGAAAATAGGCGAAGTATACGGGAAATCATTAAAATATTAGCAAGTGATAAAAAAAGACCATTTACAGAAAAAATGGAAGAGGTAAAACATAATAATTATGGAATTACCATAAAAGAGGAAAATGGTATAGTGGAAATCACATTTTGTGAGATTTCCAGCATAGTACTGAATTAAAGAAATCTAGCTTTTGCTAGATTTCTTTAATTATTAAACAGTTAATTATACAAATCATCTTCATATAAATCTTCAATATAAACATCCTTTTCTTCAAAACTATCAACAAATCCAATTTTTGCAATGTTGTCATGAACTTCTTGAACCCAAACAGGTCTTTCATCATAATAAACATTAACTTTTTCTTTATTATTTAACATGAAATTCAATCTCTCTAAATTCATAGCTTGTACCTCCTAAAAAATATATACTTAGTTAAAGTATATCCTTTTAATAAGAAAAATATACCAATTATAAGTTGACAAAAAAAATATCTATGGTTAAAATCATAGTAAAAGTTACTAAAGAGAGGAAGAAAGATACAATGGATGAAGAGAGAAAATTAGCACAAAAGAAGAAATTAAATATGAAATTATATCCGATATATAAAATTGTAGCATCAGATGTGTTATTTTTTAATGTTGTAAAAGTATTATTTTTAACACAAGTAAAAGGAATATCAAATGCAAATGTTGTATTTTTAGAAACTTTATATTCATTCTTCAAAATGATTTTTACAATACCAATGTCTGCTATAATAACAAAATTGGGAAAAAGAAGAAGTATTATTATAGGAAATATTTTTTGGACATTAGAATTTATTGTTATTCTATTTTCTAAGAATTATATATGTTTAATATTATCACAATTTTTATCAGGAATAGGCTGGGCATTTAAATCTATATCAGAAACCCCTTTTTTAACTCATACTCTACCAAAAACAAAAATAAAAGGAAAAATACTTACAAAGATTGATAGTAATGGATATTCAAAATATTGTTATATAAATGCTATTACAACAATAGCTTCTGGATTTTTATATGAGATTAATCCATATATACCATTATGTCTTGCTATATTCTTTTTATTATTGAGTGTCACCATATCTTTAAATTTTATAGAAATAGAAGAGAAAAACGAATTAAAAACGAAAACAATAATACAAACTATCACTGAAGTAAAAAATGATTTAAAATTTATTTTTAAATCATCAAGATTAAGGAGTTTAATATTAGTGTTAGGGTTTATGTGGGGAATAATATGTTTATTTGCAATGTACCAAAGTACTTTATTAAAAGATATTAATCTGCCTGCAAAATATATTGGAATTATAGTAGCTATATTAGGAATTATACAAGGAAAAGCATCTACAAAAGCAAATCAATTAAACGAAAAATACAAAAATAGAACATTGACATATATAGGACTTAGAATAACGATTGCTGTTATAGTAGCAGGAGGAGTTGTTATAGTGGGAATTTCAAAAATACCACAACTTGCTATTATTATTTTTACATGTATTTTAAGAGTGTCAGATCATGGGATGTTTAATATTATAAAGGAAAAATACTTAGGAAATTTTATGAGCCCAGACATTTTAACTAAAGTTTATTCGGTTAACAGTTTGTCTGCTTCAGTGTTTAGAATGATTATATCAGCTATTGGCTCGTACTTTTTAACATTCATGTCTATTGAATATGCAATGGTAGTAGTGGGAAGTTTATTTACAATTTTAACTATATTAGTTTCAAAATATATAAAAACAAAAATAGGGTTAAAACCAGAAGAATATTCCCCACAAGATATTGTATGTATATAGTAAGAAAAGAAAGGATTAGATAAAAATGCATATAACATATGAAAATAAAATAATAAAATCAAATGAACGGAGTTACAGTGTATGACTTACTAAAAGATAAGATAGAAAATGCTGAAATGGAAGTAATTGCATGTAGATGTAATAATGAGGTAAGAAGTTTAAATTTCAAACTGTATGAAGATTCTAAAATAGAATTGGTAGATTTAAACTCAAAAGATGGAATGCTAATATATATAAGGGGAATTATGTATATTATGTCAAAAGCTTTAAATGAGTTATACCCAGAAGCATTGTTAACAGTAAATTATCAGTTATCAAATGCTATGTTTTGTGAATTAGATAATATGGATATAACAGAAGAAATGATTTCTAAAATTCATGAAAAAATGGAAGAAATAATTAATAAAAATTTAGATATAAAAAAAGTAAAAATGTCAAAGGAAGAAGCAGAGGAATTTTATAAAAAAGAAAGAACTTTAAAAGGAAAAATTCAGATATCACAGGCAGACTCAGAAGGTGCATGTCTATATTATTGCGAAAACTATTTTAATTACTTTTTTGGAGTTATGCCAATAAAAACAGGCTATACAAAAGTGTATGATATTGTTAAATATAGAGATGGTTTTATTGTAAGGTATCCAAATTGGAAAACACCAACAAAGTTAACTCCATTTATAGAAAATAAAAAGTTAGTATCTACATTAGATGAATATGAAGATATATATAAATTAATAGGAATTAATACAATTTATAAATTAAATCAAGAAGTGAGAAAAGATAATGCTCAAGATGCGATACTTTTATCAGAAGCATTACATGAGAAAAAAATGGCACAAATAGCTGATAATATTGCAAAAGATAAAAATATCAAAGTAGTGCTAATTGCAGGCCCATCTTCATCAGGAAAAACAACTTTTGCAAAAAGATTAGGGATACAACTACGATTAAATGGATTAAAACCTGTAACGATATCAGTAGATAATTATTTTGTAGAAAGAGAAGAAAACCCAAAAGATGAACATGGAAATTATGATTTTGAGTGTATAGAAGCGATAGATACAAAATTATTTAACGAACATTTAGTAAAATTGTTATCAGGAGAAGAAGTATTAATTCCAACTTTTAACTTTACTAAAGGAACTAAAGAATATAGCGGAAAAACATTAAAAATTGCAGAAGATGAAATACTTGTAATAGAAGGAATACATTGTTTAAATGACAAGTTGACAAATGATATTTCAAGAACACAAAAATACAAAATATACATAAGTGCTTTAACCGTTTTAAACATAGATTACTATAATAGAATATCAACAACCGATACAAGATTAATTAGAAGAATTGTAAGAGATCATCAATTTAGAGGATATTCTGCAAAACACACAATAAAAATGTGGTATTCAGTAAATAGAGGAGAACAACAATACATTTATCCATATCAAGAGCAAGCAAATAGTATGTTTAATTCTTCATTAATATATGAATTAGGAGTATTAAAACAGTATGCTATACCATTATTAGAGAGCATTAAAAATACAGAGCCAGAATTTGCAGAAGCAACGAGATTAAAAAAATTATTATCATATTTTGATACTATATCAACAAAAGACATACCTAAAACTTCTTTAATTAGAGAGTTTATAGGAGATAGTATGTTTGAAGTATAAAGGGGAGAACTATGCAAACAAGTAAATTTACACGAATAGATGAAGAATTTATATGTCAAAATTGTGGAAAATTAGTAAAAAAATTAGGGTATTCTTGTAGAAATCATTGCCCATATTGTTTATATTCAAAACATATAGATATAAATCCAGGAGACAGATTAGAAAAATGCAAAGGAGAATTAGAACCAGTATCACTTGAAATAGATAGTAAAAAAGGTTATGTAATAATACATAAATGTAAAAAATGTGGAGCAATTCGTAAAAACAAAGTGGCAGAAGATGATAATATGCAAGAGATAATAAAATTAAGTACTAAACAAATTTAATAATAAAGAAGTAGTATACTATTAATTAATCTAATAGTATACTACTTCTTTATATACTTCTATTAAAATTTCCACTAGTATAAGATTTTCCTTCTAAGCGAGAGCCATGCTTTATAGTTTTTATAATATTAGTAATTTCAAAGATATTTTCATCTAAAACATCAATTCTAATAAAATCAACATTTAAATTAGAAGGTGATATAGAGGTTATTTTACTATTATATATAGTAGTTACTGTTTGAACATGATCAGGTAATATTCTAAATTTTAAACCAAGTCTATCTTTTAAATAATAGATAGTATCTTTCCTACAAAGTTCTTTGCAATTAGGATAACATTTATTAGATTTACCGATATAACAATAGCCACAAGTCATAACAGGAAGATTACCATAAACAATAAGTTCAGTTTTCATCTGAGAATTTAAACATATTTGTTGTAAATCAGACTTGTTTAGCTCAGGAGAAAGAGTAATTACATCAAAATCTAAGTCTCTAAAAGCATTTATACTAGAATTATTTAGAATGTTTAAAGTATAGTTACCAATAAATTCATAATTTTGTTTATATTTCTCTAACATGTA
This sequence comes from Clostridia bacterium, assembly GCA_022797145.1. GTDB lineage: Bacteria > Bacillota > Clostridia > TANB77 > CAG-508 > RGIG8482. The sequence goes on along the minus strand of JAAWKA010000002.1, from coordinate 105,938 downwards.
AATATTTCCAATATTAGAAAGTACAAAGCCTTTTATGGGATATGTATTAATACTTTTATCTATGATGTTAATAAATAAATTCCTATAATTAGATTTTACAATATTAGGAATATAGATGTATGTGTCAAAAGAAAAACAAATAGTTTTTAAAATATTAGAATATTTAGGATTTGCAAAGAATTTTAAAGGAATATATATCCTATCAATATCTTTTAATTCAGAATAATTTGAATTAATATTAAGTACATTTAGAAGTAGAGTTATTTTTGGTGATTTTTTTAAGGTATTTGGTATTAAGTCAATGCAAGGTAATTTATTAGTAAAACTTCTTTTTATCTTTTGTAAGATAGATTTTTCTATCTTATCAATACAGTTTCTACGAAGTTCATTTAAATCTGCAATATTTATATATAAATTATCGTCTAAATCAATATTAATAGTATCAAAAATGAAAGGTGTATTTCCTGTTTTGGAAAATTGAGATATTATACGTTCCTTAGAAACTGGAGCACTAATAGCATTAGTAGGATAAACTTTAGATGACAAGCTAAAATGTAAAGAATTAGGACCAGTAACATCAATAAGAATTGGAGAATCTTTTTTGATACTAATCTTACAATTTAGTTTTGTTTTTACAGATTCACAATTTAAAAAAGTAGACTTAGCATAAGAAGATAATGCTTTACTATCTAATTTGAAAATTTTATCTCCAGACTTAATATTTCCCTTAATTCTCCCAATTTTAACTATTTCACCACTATTGGCAAAAGTAGTATTTTTATCAAAAAGCATAAGTTCAGAAATTCTATATTTACTACTTTCATGTTCTAAATAAATAGTATCACCTATTGCTAAAGTATCATTTAAATTAAGAGTGATATGACCTTTATTAGAATTATAGTTTGAGACATTACCAATGTAAATTCCCATATTAGTTGGACTTTCCTTAAAAATTAAATTTGTATTAGGGGAATTATCCAAATGCCCTGTTGAAAATCCACCACGATTGAATACCTGAAGCAAATCTTTTTTATCTTTTTCAGATATAATATATTCTTTATTGGCTAATGCCATATCAATATATTTTCTATAAATTCTTGTAACAGTAGCAACATATTCAGGTTTTTTTAATCGACCTTCTAATTTTAAAGAAGTAATTCCAATATCTATAAGTTTAGGAATAAACTCTAAACCATATAAATCACGAGGACTTAGTAAATAACCTTTATCAATACTTTCATTTTGAGAATTAATAAGTTCATAAGGAAGTCTACAGGCTTGTGCACATTTTCCACGATTTCCAGATCTTACTCCAATTATACTAGAAAGTAGACATTGCCCAGAATAAGATATACAAAGAGCACCATGAACAAATACTTCTAATTCAATATTAGAGTTAGAGCTAATAAATTCTATTTCAGAAATGGAAATTTCTCTTGCAAGAATAGCTCTTTTAAAACCAAGTTTTTCTATTTGATTAGCACCTTCTAAGTTATGGATACTCATTTGAGTGCTAGCATGAATAGGAAGATCAGGAAAAGTTTTTAGTAAAATAGAAGCAAGGCCATAATCTTGTACAATTATAGCACTAATACCAAGTTCATATGCAGATTTTGCAATATTAATGGCTTCTTGCAATTCAGTATTTTTTATTAAAGTATTTAAAGCAAGATATACACGAACATTTCTTAATGTAGCATAATTAATAGCTTTTTCTAATTCTGTTAGATCAAAATTTTTTGCAGAAGCTCGAGCACTAAAATTTGAAGCACCAAGATAAACAGCATCAGCACCATTTTGAACAGCAGCTTTCAAACATTCAAAATCTCCAACAGGAGCTAATAATTCAATTCTTTTCAATTTTTTACCTCATTTATTAATAAAATTTTTATTATATTGTAACACAAAATTAAAAATATTCATACTATATCATATAAAATAAAACAAGGAGGAATAAAACATGGAAGAATCAAGAAACTGTGGAACAGGTTGTGGATGTGGCTGTGGCTGTAACAATGGACCTTTAAGTGGATTATTTGGAGGATGTGGAGATAGTGAAATATTATTCTTTATAATAATATTCTTACTATTATTCACAAACTGTGGATGTGGCTGCGGAAGAGGATGCTGCTAAAAGCAAAAGATATATAAAGTGAAGAAGAGTAAAAAATCTAGAGCAAAGCTAAGTTCTAGATTTTTTTGACATTATATTACAATTACATTACAAAAATAAAACATATTGACTACATTTTATAACAATGATATACTTATTTATACAAATTACAAATAGATATTTAACATATTTAGGAGGGAAAAATGTTGAAAAACACAAATGAAATAGGAAAGTATAAAATAATAAGTATATTATTGATTTTAATATTTATGAATATTTCTATTATACCAACAGTAAGTAATGCGGCACAGTATTATCAAGAAGTTCGTTCAGGGATAGAAGCATTTCCAGAATCATATAAGGAAAAATTAAGAGAATTAAGTAAAGAACATCCTAACTGGTCATTTGATGCATATTATACTGGAATAGATTGGTCAACAGCAGTTACTAATCAAATAGGTCCACATACGAATCCCAAAAGTAGAGTACCTAACAGTTCAGATGCTTCATGGAAATGTAGTTGTGGTTTTACTAAGGATGGGTTTGCATGTGCTTCAGAGCAAATTATAAAATATTATATGGATCCAAGAAATTTTTTAACAGATACTAATATATTTCAATTTTCAGAGATGTCATTTAACAAAAATGTACATACATTAAATACAGTAAAAAGTATAGTAAAAGGGACGTTTTTAGAACAATATGCACAAGATATATATGATGCATCAGAACAGTCAGGAATAAGTCCATTTAGTATAAGAGCGAAAATAATACAAGAAGTAACAAAACCAGGAAGTGGAGGAAAAGAAGGAACAGATTCTGTTTCAGGAAAATATCCAGGATATGAAGGATATTACAACTTTTTTAATTATGGAGCAAATGATACTGGAAATCCAATAGTAAATGCTTTAGAATATGCAAAAAGTAAAGGCTGGAATACACCTAGAAAAGCAATTATAGAGGGAGCAAAATTAATGGGAAGCAGCTATGTAAATGCAGGACAAAATACAGCATATTTTTATAAATTTGATGTAGTAGGAAAGAAAATTTTACAAGCAGGACAAACTCAAATAGTAGATACAAGTATGTTGTTTACACATCAATATATGACAAACATAGTAGATCCATACAGCCAATCAATTACTTTATATAATATGTATGCAAAAAATAATGTGTTAGATTCTAATATAAACTTTATAATACCAGTATATAATAATATGCCAGGAGGTTCAGATAAACCAAGTGGAGTGACTGGAGATGTATACTATGTAGATGTACAAGATGCTTTGATATTAAGATCAGCACCTAGTAAAACAGCTTCAAAAGTTGGTTCTTTATCAAGAGGAGATAAGGTAGAGATGTTACAAAGAAATTGTGCACAAGCAGATGGATATGAATGGGATAAAATAAAAACAGCTAAAGGAACAATATGTTATGCAGCAAGTATGTACCTAAAAAAAGACGGAGAAAGTCAACCTACACCTACAGATCCACAAAATAAAGTATTAAAAGATGATAATACAAAAGAAGTGAAAGCTCAACCAAAAACAACTGTCAAAAATTTAAAAGACCAATTAGGAAATGGAGTTACATCAATAAAAAATAAAAATGGACAAGACTTAAATGATAATGATTTAATTGGAACAGGAGCAAAAGTAGTAATATCTGGAAATGAGTATACAGTTATTAAATTAGGTGATGTAAATGGAGATGGAAAAGTTTCATCAGTAGACTATGTTTGGATAGAAGATCACATTATGGGAGATGACGAAATAAAAGGAGCAGGAATAAAAGGAGCAGATGTAAATAAAGATGGAAGAATTTCTTCACTAGATTATGTACTAATAGAAGAGTATATTATGGAAGGTTCAAGCATTAATTTATAAAAATAGGAGAAAGCAATGAGAAAAATAATTAATAAAATATATATATTAATAATATCAATAGTATTTATTATAAATATAAATTCAATAGATACAGAAGCAGCAGCTTTTACAGGAACATGCTCAAAAACAACAGTAGAATTAGAGGACACTTTTACTATAAAGGTAAATGGAAATGGTTTAACAGGAAGGTTTAATATATCAGCAAGTTCAAATGTTACATTAAGTACTGACAAAGTATGGCTAAGAAGAGGGGAACCAGACAGAACAATAACAGCAACAGCAAAGGCAACAGGAACAGCAACAATAACAATAACAGCAGCAGATGTAACTAATTCTGATAAAAATGAAGTAACTGGTACTACCAAATGTACAGTAACAATAACAGAAAAAAAGGCAAATACAGGAGGAAATACTTCTAATGCAGGAAATACAGGCAATACAGGCAATACGACAGCTAAATCAAATGATGCTACTTTAAAATCTTTAACAGTGTCAGGAGGAAGTTTAAATAAAAAATTTTCAGCAAATACTTTAAATTATTCAATGACAGTAGAAAATAATATAGATTCAATTAATGTTAAAGCAACACCAAACAATAGTAAAGCAAAAGCAACTGTTACAGGAAATAAAAATTTAAAAGCTGGAAGTAATAAAGTAAAAATTACAGTAACAGCAGAAGATGGAACTAAAAAGGTATATCAAATTACAGTAAACAAACTTGCAGATGAAAGTGGAATTGTTTCAAATGCAGGAACAGAAGAACAAGAAGTATCATTAAAAAGTCTTACAATAAATGGAGTAGAATTAAATACACCATTTAAACCAGAACTGTATCAATATGAATGTACAATAACAGAAGACATAGAAGAATTAGAAATACAAGCTATTGCTAACATAGAAACAGCTAGTGTGGAGATTAATGGAAACAAAAATCTTATTATTGGGGAAAATATAATTACAATATTAGTAAAATCAGAAAGTGGGAATAAAACAGCTACATATCAAATTAAGGTAATTAAGCAAGCAAATGAACAAACAGTTGAAGCAATTTCTAATGTAGATGAATCAACTTTACAAGAAGAAATAACACCATTATGGAATACTACACAAAAAATATGGATAACAATATTAACATCTATTATTACAATTATGGGAATTACATTTGCAATAATAGAATATAGATATGGTAAAAAACAAAAAGAATTAGGAACTATAGGAACAGAGGACATATCAGGAATAGAATATCGTTATGGAAAATTAGGCTTTGAAGAAAAAAATGAAAGTTTTATAAAAACTAAAGAAAATAAAGAGCAAGAAGAAATGATACAAGGAAGTACACAGCAATTAGATAAAAATAGTTTTATACAGGAAAAAGATAAGAAATCAAAAGGAAGACATTTTTAATAAATATTATAAAAATAGAGATTATTATATGCATAATAATCTCTATTTTAGTTCAACAATACTAACACCTGTTTCACCTTCACCAAAAGTACCTAATCTAAAGTTTTTTACATGAGAATGTGTTTTTAAGAAAGAATGAATACCATTTTTTAAAGTACCAGTACCTTTACCATGAATAATTCTTACAGTATTAAGTTTTGCTATAATACAATCATCTAAATATTTATCAATAGTAAAAACAGCTTCTTCAACATTATAACCAATAACATTAATTTCAGACTTAATAGTTTTAGATTTAAAAGAGTTAAGGGATTGATTTAGATTTATATCATTTGATTTTTTATCTATATGGCATTTAATAAGAGTTTTTAAAGGAAGTTGCATTTTAGCATTACCAATTTGAACCTGCACTTGATTTGATTTATTAGGTAATGAAATGATAGTTCCATATTGGTCTAAATTAGGAATATAAACATCCATATTAACAATAACATCATCAGTACTTAAATTTCCAACTGCATTGTTAGAAAAAGAAGAAGCATCCTGAACAGTGTCTTTAATAGAATCATTTAAATTATTACGTAAATGATTTAAAGATTTTAATGAAGAATTACTCATATTGTTAGAAAGCTTGCTAATTTCTTTTATAGCTGAATTAGCTGCAGATTTTGCATCTAACAAAATTTGCCTTGCTTTATTCTTTGCGTTTTGAATAATATCAAGTTCTTTTGATTTTAAAGAACTGTTTTGCTTTTCAAGAGATTTTCTTAAAAGTTCTATTTGGTTAGAACTCTTTTTTATAATCTCTTTTTCCCTTTCAATAGACAATTTATTATCATAAATTGTTTTTAACAATTCTTCAATATCAGTATTAGATTTGCTAATAAAACTTTTAGCTCTATCTATAATATCTTGGTTAAGGCCTAATTTTTTACTAATAGCAAAAGCATTACTTTTACCAGGAATACCAATTAGTAACTTAAAGGTTGGCTTTAAATTTTCAATATCAAACTCACAACTAGCATTTTCAAAACCATTAGTAACTAAGGTATATTCTTTTAATTCATGATAATGAGTAGTGCAGATTGTTAAACAACCAGAAGAATGAAATTTTTCTAAAATACTAATAGCTAAACTACTTCCTTCAATAGGGTCTGTACCAGAACCAAGTTCATCTAACAAAATAAGGCTATTAGAAGAAGAATTATTTAATATTTCTACAATATTACTCATATGAGATGAAAAAGTACTAAGTGATTCTTGAATACTTTGTTCATCACCAATATCAGCAAAAATATTATCAAATACATAAATAGTACTATTTTCTTTTGCTGGGATATGAAGGCCACTACAAGCCATTAATGTAAGAAGTCCTACAGTTTTTAGAGTAACGGTTTTACCACCTGTATTTGGACCGAGTTATTACTAAACTTGAAAAACTATTGCCTAAACTTATGTTGATAGGAACAACTTTTTCTTGAGAAATTAAAGGATGACAAGCATCAATAAGGTTAAAAGATTTATTATCATTTATTTTAGGACAAATAGCATCTAAATGAATAGAATATTTTGCTTTTGCAAAAACAAAATCTAAATATCCAATTATTTCTGCATTAGTTTTAATCATATCTATAATAGGATATAGATATGAAGAAAGATGTGTTAAAATTTTTTCTATTTCAATATTTTCCTCAAGTTTTAAGTTTGATAACTCATTATTTAAATCAAAAATAGATAGAGGTTCAATAAAAACAGTAGAACCAGTGCTAGAAATATCATGTGTCAATCCTTTAATCATATTTCTATACTCAGATTTTATAGGAATAACAAATCGGTTATTTCTAATAGTAATAATGGCTTCTTGTAGATACTTAGAGTAAGTTTGAGAATGAATAAAAAAATTTAATTTTTCACGAATTAAAATTTCAATATTTTTTTGTCTTTTTCTAATATTAAAAAGCTCTTTAGAAGCATTGTCATTTAAAGATGTTTCATCTAGAATAGAATTTGAAATAGTATTTTCTATAGAAGGGTTAATATATAAGTTAGAAAAATAAGTATCTAAAATTGGGTAAAAACTAGGAGTATCATCATTATCAGTATAATAATAAAACTTCAAGGTTCTTGAGACCTTTAAAATTTGACAAATGCAAATTAAATCTTTTATTGACAAAACTCCTGAGGCTTCTAGTATTTTGATAATCATATCTATATTAGTGAAATTAATTAAAGGAGGTGAATTTTTTTTTAAAATTAAACTAACTCCTTCAGAAGTTTCATGTAATAAATTTGAAACAATACTTTTATTAGTTAGAGGTAATAAATTTTTACATAACTCTTTTCCAAGATATGTAATACAATAAGACTCAAGTATATCTAAAATTGAATTATATTCTAATTTTTCTAAATATTTACTTTCCATAAAAAATCTCCTTAATAGAATATTACCATTATACTACAAAAATATTACAAAATGAAGATATTTATTGAAAATAGATAAAAAGTATTGCAAATAAAAAAAAAATATAGTATAAATATTTATAGATTAATAATAATAATAATAAAATAAATAGTAAGTGAGGGAATTCATATGACAAATTTTAAGAAAATATTTTTAGCAATTGTAATTATTAGCTTATTAGGAGTTTCAACAGTTTTTGCAAGTGACATAATAGACATTACAGATCCAAATTCATTAGTTGGTTCAGGTTCAAACGAACAACCAGCACCTAATACAGTACAAAATACAGCAACTGTGCAAAACACAGCAAATACTACAAATATAGTAGCAGGAACAAATAATACAAGCACATATAACAACACAACACAATTGCCACAAACAGGAGCAGGAGACTATACAACATTATTAGTAATTGGTATATTTGCAGTAGGAGCAGTATATGCTTACAAAAAAATAAGAGATTATCAAGGAATATAAAATTTAATTAATGAAGACATTTTATTTTAAGTAGTTTCTTAAAAATAAAATGTCTTTATTAATTTTTTTGATTTGAAATATAGTTATATTTTTTCAAAAGCTTTTATAACACGTCTACGATTTTTTATATTATTACAAGTAAGCAATGTTATTTCTTTTTTTTCATCACTGGTTTGCTCAATACAACTAAAATCATTGTAATCGATCTCATAACTCTTATAAATAGAATATACTGTTTTTTTTCCGAGTTAAATCATAAATATTAATAATATCACCAATTTTTAAATTCTTTAGTTTACTAAAAAACTTATAATTATTATAATTATGACCTGCAATACAAACATTTCCTATTTCATTTAAATTAGGACCTGCAAATTTACAAGGAGCAATTTTTAATAATTCTTCATTTTCATAAGATAAAATAGGATAATTAATATTAATAGAATTGATTTCGATCAAACCAATTACATCAAATTTATTCTCATCTTGAACATAAGAATTATTAATAGAAGTTCTATTAGCTTCATAAGAAGAATTATCCTTATATAAATTTTCAATATAGAAATTATTTACTAGCTGTTTAGAAATTTTTTCTTTTTGATTAATATCATATAAATTATATAAATACTTTATACTAAAACTTAAAGCAACAAAAGTGCACAAAAAAAATTGAAATTTAAAAAATAGATGTTTTTTATTGTTAGTTTTATTTGAAGAGTTATGTTTTAGATTAGAATCTATATCAGAAAATAGAATCTGATTCACTTGTTTTACCTCCATAAATTAAATCTCTTATATAGTTTTTCAATAAATGAGAAAAATATTTATAAAGTAAAAATAAAGACAGAAAAATTTCATAACTTGATTAGAAAAAATAAATGTGTTAAAATTATTTTACAAAATTGTAAAAATATACAAATAAGGAGAAGAATGAAAATGAGAAGTGTTGCAAGTTATCTATTATTGCTATTTATGGTAATATTTTGGATATTTAGAGTAATAGTAGCATTTACTAATTCTATAGGTGTAGATATAGGATTTATACCTATGAATATGGAAATTGAAATAGTTTTGCTATTTGTTACATTGTTGTGTATTATTTTGGTAGGAAAAAGGAAGTTAATAGGAGCTATTATATATCTTATTTCATATGCAATGTATTTTGGAGTGGATTTTTATGGAATAATAATAAACCTAATAAATGGACAAAATCAAGTAATAGATTATACAAAAGCAATGGCATCTTTTATAGGGATTATAATACCTATAGCAGTATTTTTTAGTTTATTAATAGATAAAAATAGAAGAGAACATCCAGTGGATAAAAAAACAGATTGGTTCTATAAAAATGAACAATATGATAGAAAATTAGATGAAAGAGCAGATCAAAATAATTATAGAAATTATTAAATATTGGATAAATATATATATTATAAAAAATTTATTATAGAAGATGATATAAAACTTCACATATAACTAAAATAGGGAGACGATATAAATGAATAATAATGGAGAAGAATTGACAAAATTGAATATTAACTGGTATCCAGGGCATATGGCGAAAACTAAAAAACAGATTTTACAAGATATAAAATTAATAGATGTAGTAATTGAGATATTAGATGCACGTATACCAATTTCTAGTCAAAATCCAGATATTAAAAATATGATAGGTAGCAAAAAGAAAATTATTGTATTAAACAAATGTGATTTATCAGATCAAAAGGAAAATGATAAATGGGTTAAATATTTTGAAAAAAAGGGAATAAAAGCAATTTTAACAGATTCTAATTTAGGAAAAGGAATGCAAAATGTAATAAAAGCAGTAGAATTAATTATGAATGAAGATAGAAATTTACAACAGGTAAAGGGAAGAATAGGAAAATCAATTAGAGTTTTAATATTAGGAATACCAAATGTAGGAAAATCCTCTTTTATAAATAGAATAGCTAAAAAATCCTCTACACAAGTAGGAAATAGACCAGGAGTAACAAAGCAAAAGCAATGGATACGTTTATCAAATAATATAGAGTTATTAGATACTCCAGGTGTATTATGGCCTAAATTTCAAAATGAAGAAATAGCATTAAACTTAGCATATGTTGGAACAATAAAAGAAGATATATTAGAAAAGACAGAAATAGCATTCTATCTATTAAAATTTTTGATGAATAATTATAGACAAAATTTAATTATAAGATATAAAATACAAGAAAATGAATTAGAAAAACTTATAAAAGAAAGCTATAATGAGAATGAAAAAGTAGTAAAATTAATGGAACTAATTGGACAAAAAAGAGGAGCAATTACAACAGGAAGTAAAATAGATGAGGAAAAAATAGCAGGAATAATAATTGAAGATTTTAGAAAATCTAAATTAGGTAAAATAACTATAGAAAAAGTGAAAGAAATGGAGGAAGTGTAGTTATTACACATAAAATATGGAAGAACAAGAAGCAAATTTAATATCACCATTAGTATGGGCATATGTAGGAGATGCACTATATGAGCTATATATACGTACATATTTAATAAATAATACTAAGCTTAATGCTCATAAATTACATATAGAGGCTATAAAATATGTAAAAGCAAGTGCACAAGCAAAAAAACTAGAAGAGATAATGCCAATGTTAACACAAAAGGAAATAGATATAGTAAAAAGAGCACGAAACACAAAAAATCATCATTTACCAAAAAACTCAGGAGTTCAGGAATATATGTATTCAACAGCTTTTGAAGGATTAATAGGATATTTATATTTAACAAAACAGGAGCAAAGATTAAAAGAAATTTTAGAAATTTGTATAAAAAAAGAAAAATAAATTGACTAATACTTAAAAAATATGTTATAAATAAATAGTAAGTAAAAGGCCCGTTGGTCAAGAGGTTAAGACGCCACCCTCTCAAGGTGGAATCATGGGTTCAATTCCCGTACGGGTCACCAACGAAGTACCAAAGTATCCTTGTACAAACCCAAGTATAAGACATATAAACAGAAACCATCTCAATTTACATTTACTGTAGAGGAGATGATTTTTATTTGCTTTATAAAATTACCTTTCTAATTCTTTTGGAATATTTAATAATTCATTTAAAAGACTAAATTTTTTTGTTAATTTAATTTTTTCTTCTAAATATTAGTTGACTTTAGTCAATATGCTTTTATTACATGAGGGAAGTACAGCCATAACTATTCTGCATTTATCATTTACAATTTCAAGAGCTATACAACTTGATATTTCTACACTTATTGTATTTTTTCTAAATAATTCTTTTACAGATTTATATCTTCCTTGTTCATCACAATGTAGAACAAATAGTTCTTCTATAAAATTTAGACATTTCATTAATATTTCCTATTTTGCTATTTGCTTCAATTTTATATTTTTCATAGTTACTGCAAGATACCTATTGTAGTCCTGTATTATTTTTTATGATATATTATGATATATAATGAAAAGTTAAAATTATAGTGAATAATGTAAAAAATGAAAAAGTAAAAATTACTTATGAACAAATTAAAAAATTTACAAGAATATTCAATAATATTTTAAGCTTTAAAAGCTATAATAAAAAAGGTGATAAAAATGAAAATTTTAGTAATTGAAGATGAGTATAGCTTAGCAGATGCTATAGCAGAGACATTAAAAAGAGAAAATTTTACTGTAGATATAATAACAAATGGAGAAAAAGGAGAAAGTGAAGCTCTAACAAATGTTTATGACTTAATTTTACTAGATATAATGTTACCAGATAAGGATGGATTTGAAATACTAAATAATTTAAGAAGAGAAAAAATAGAAGTGCCAATAATTATATTAACAGCAAAATCAGAAATATCAGACAAACTAAATGGGCTAGAAAATGGAGCAGATGACTATATTACTAAACCTTTTCATACAAGAGAGCTTGTAGCAAGAATAAAGGTTGTATTGAAAAGGAAATCAAATATAAAAGATATGGATATTTTAGAATATAGTGACTTGAAATTAGACTTAAGAATTGGAAAAATGATATGTTATGATAATAGTATATTCATAAATGGAAAAGAGCTAAATTTATTAGAAACGTTATTATTAAACAATAAACAAATAGTTAGTAGAGAAACATTAGCAAATAAAATATGGGGCTATAATAGTGAAGCAGAGTATAATAATGTAGAAGTTTATGTATCTTTTTTAAGAAAAAAATTAAAACTTATTAAATCAGAAGTAAAAATAAAAGCAGTAAGAGGAATAGGATATAAAATGGAGGCAAAAGATGATTGAAAAATTAAGCAAAAGAATATTTTTACTAATAGTAACATCATTATCAATCATAATTTCAGGAATTATTATACTATTTGTTTCATTAAATTATAATAATATTATTAATACTACAACATTAATGGTAGATAGACTAGTTGGAAGAGAGCTTAAAAGAAATCCAAATGAAATGATAGAAGATGATAGAATGAGAACTGAAGGATTATACAATGTTTGGATAGAAAATTTTACAGTTATACAAAGTTCTGATATCTCAGTAAATGAATATGCCATTAAAATAGCTAAGAAGAATAATGATAAAGGTATTATAGGAAAATATATATACAAAGTAAGAAGAACTAAAGATAATATAGTAAATATAATACTTATAGAAAATGAATATGCTATTTTGCATATAAAAAAAATAGTTATATTTTCGCTAATAATGCTAATAATCTCATTAATCATAATATATATTATATCTAAAAAAGTTTCTAAAATTATTGTAAAACCTGTAGAAGAAACATTTGAAAAACAAAAACAATTCATATCAGATGCATCACATGAACTAAAAACACCACTTGCGGTAATTGAGGCAAATGCAGATGTATTAGAAAGTGAGATAGGAAGCAACAAATGGATGAGTTATATACAAAATGAAATAGAAAGTATGAATAAACTAATAAATGAACTATTAATACTTGCAAAAGTAGAAAATATAGATAACATAAAAGAATATGAGCAACTCAATATTTCAAAAGAAATACAAATTATCTTATCTATGTTTGAAAGTATTGCTTATGAAAAACAAGTTACTATAAAAAGCAACATTCAACAAAATATCATAATTAATGCAAATAAGGAAGATATAGAGCATATAATATGTATTTTAACAGACAATGCTATAAAACATACAGATATAAAAAAAGAAGTTATAATAGAATTAAGCAAAGAAAAAAATGAAATTATATTACAGGTAAAAAATATGGGAGAACCAATACCAGAAACAGAAAAGGAAAAAATATTTGAAAGATTTTATCGTATTGACAAATCAAGAAATAGAGTAGAAAAAAGGTATGGATTAGGATTAGCAATTGCAAAATCTATAGTAAAAAAATATAATGGAAAAATAGAAGTACTGTATAAAAACAATTTTACAATTTTTAAAGTTACTATCACAAATTGATGAATTAAAATAGTATTTACAAAATAAAAGATTTGTTAATACTATTTTTTGTATTTCAATAAATTTTCAATATTCATTTATTATATTGTTAATAGATAGGAGGTATAAAAATGTATATTTTAAAAAACAGTGTAATTTCAATTATTAGAAATAAAGGAAGAAATATTTTAATAGGTATAATTATATTAGTTATAGCTTGTGCCTCAACAGTTACTTTAGCAATAAGGAATACAGCTAATAGACTTGTAAAAAATTATCAAGAGTCACATGATATAATTGCAACAATTTCATTTGAAAGAAAACAACTTTCTGAAAAATTTAAAGGAGGAGAAGAAGCAAAAAAAGAAAATATTGAAGCTTTTAACAATATAGAAGCACTAAAGATTGAGGATATAAAAAATTATGGAGATAGTAAATATTTGAAAGGATATTACTATATATATACAACTTCATTAAATAGTGATACTTTAACAAAAGCAACAGATTCTTATGAATATGAAGTAGAAGATAAGCAAACCACAACAAGTTCATCAAGCAAAACAACAGGAGGAAACTCTGGAAGAGGTAGAGGGCCAGGTCCAGAGGGAGAAAGGCATACTATAACAAATAACAATACAACTACAATAATAACAAGGACAAAAGAAACATTTCAAAGTTCAAGAAATTTAACTGGAGATTTTGAAATTAATGGATATTCATCTTATGATGCAATGACTAATTTTGTAAATGGAACATGTAAAGTAATACAAGGAGAAATGATAACAGATTTTAATGCATATGAATGTGTCATAAATTCAGAACTTGCAACGTTAAATGAGATAAGTATTGGAGATAAAATAACACTAAAAAGTTCTAGTGATGTTAATAAAACTTATGAGTTTACAGTAACAGGAATATATACAGATAATTCTAACACAGATGATTCTCAAAACATGTACTCACAATCTGCAAATAAAATAATTACAGGTAGTGGAGTAATAGATGCATTAGTAGAGCAGGATAGTACATTAGTAACAAATATAACTCCTTCATTCATAATAAATAGTGAAGAAGCAATAGAAAAGTTTACTGAAGAAATAAAGCAAAAGGGTTTAAATGAATATTACACTATTAATACAAACTTAGAAGAATTGCAGAATGCAACAAAGTCTATTGAAAATGTAAAAACATTTGCAACAATGTTTTTAAGTATTACACTAATAATATCTTCCATTGTTTTATTTATAGTTAATGTTATAAATATTAGAGAAAGAAAATATGAAATAGGTGTATTTAGGACAATAGGAGTAAGCAAATTCAAACTAACAATGCAATTTATTTTAGAGTTATTATTTATAACTATTATAATGTTAATTATGGGAACAGCAGTTGGAAGTTTTTTAGCAAAACCGATAGGAAATACATTACTTCAAAATGAAATTGAAGCAACTCAAGTAGAAGAAAATAAAATTTCAGATAATTTTGGAAAAGGACCAATGAATATGCAATTTGAAACTAATGTTAAAATACAATCAATTAATACTATTGATGCAGTAGTAGATTTTATAGTGATAATTCAATTATTTGCAATAGGAGTATTATTAACATTAATGAGTAGTTTAGCATCAATGATAAGCATTCAAAGATTTACTCCACTTACTATATTGAAAGAGAGGACTTAAATTATGGGAATATTAAAATTAGAAAATGTAGGCTATAGATATAAGGATGCACCAAAAGATACATATGTATTTAAAAATATAAATTATGAATTTGAAGAAGGAAAAATGTATGCAATTAAAGGAAAAAGTGGAAGTGGAAAAACAACACTTTTATCACTCATAACAGGGTTAGAAAAATGTACAGAGGGGAAAATACTATATAATGAAAAAGAATTAAGAAAAATGAATTTGGATAGGTATAGAAATACTGACATAGGAATTGTATTTCAAAGTTACAATTTATTGCCAAGTTTAACAGCTTTGGAAAATATAGAATTATCTATGAATATAAGTAAAGTGAAGATAAAAAATAAAAAACAAAAAGCATTAGAACTTATGAAAAGAGTAGGGCTGTCAGAAGAGCATAGTAAAAGAAAGATATTGAAATTATCTGGTGGGGAACAACAAAGGATTGCTATTGCAAGAAGCTTGTCTTATAATCCAAAAATAATAATAGCAGACGAACCAACAGGAAATTTAGATAAAGATACAGAAAATGAAATTTTAAAAATATTTAAATATTTGTCAAAACAAGAAAAAAAATGTATAATAATAGTAACTCACTCTCAAAATGTTTGCAATGAAGTTGATATAATATATGATTTAGAAAATATATAAAAAAAGAAGGTAGAAAATACTGTAAGTATTATTTTCTACCTTCTTTTTGAAAATTTCAATTTGAGTGTACACATTTTATAAAATATATGTTAAAATATATATATTATATTAGGAGAAAGGTAATAAAATATGGGATTTTTTGATAAATTAAAACAAGGTTTAAATAAAACAAAAACATCATTTGATGAAAAAATAAATAATGCTTTTAGTGTATTTAGAAAGATAGATGAGGAGTTATTAGAAGAACTAGAGGAAATTCTCATAATGTCAGATATTGGGTTTGAAACTTCTATAAAGATTATATCAAATTTGAGAAATAAAATAAAAAAAGGAAATATTAAGGAGGTTGAACAAGTAAAACAGGCTTTAAGAGAAGAAATAGAAGAGATATTAGAAGTTCAGGATAGCAGTTTAAAACTAACTACTATTCCAACTATTATATTAGTAGTAGGAGTAAATGGAGTAGGAAAAACTACTTCTATTGGAAAAATTGCAAATAAATTAGTAAAAGAAGGAAAAAAAGTAGTAATAGGAGCAGCAGATACTTTTAGAGCAGCAGCAGTAGAACAATTGGAAGTATGGGCTAACCGTGCAGGATGTAATATCATAAAAAAGAGTGAAGGAGCAGATCCAGCCTCTGTTGTATATGAAGCGATAAAAGTAACAAAAGAACAAAATGCAGATGTATTAATTTGTGATACAGCAGGAAGATTGCATAATAAAAAATATTTAATGGAAGAACTAGGTAAAATACAAAGAGTATTAGAAAAAGAATTACCAAATGCTTCAAAAGAAGTTTTACTAGTACTTGATGCTACTACAGGGCAAAATGCAATTGCACAAGTCAAAGCTTTTAAAGAGACAATACCTTTAACAGGACTAATCCTTACAAAATTAGATGGTACAGCAAAAGGAGGAGTAATAGTAGGAATTGTAAATGAAAATAAAATACCAGTAAAATTTATAGGAGTAGGTGAACAAATTGATGATATGGAGACATTTAATAGTAAAGATTTTGTAAAAGCAATATTATAAGATTATATAATCTTTTGAAATAAAAAAGAAAGGAATTATATATGGAAGAAAAAAAAGATATAAAAGATACACAAATACAGAAAACAAAAAAAATGAGAACTAGAGTTATATTAGTACTTATATTTTTAATTATAGTAGTAACATTTACATATATATCATATAGAGGTTCATATTTAGAAACAATAGAAATTGGAGAAAATTATAAAGAAGTATTAACACAAAATTTAAGATATAGGTATTTTACAGCAGGAATAAGTTTTGCCATATTTTTTATTGCAGTGAGTTTTACTAATAGAAGTATAAAAAAAGGATTACAAGAGTTTTTCGACGAAGAAAAGAAAGAAATGCCTAAATTACCAAGAAAGTCAATAGCATTTATAATTTCTGTAATAGCAAGTATTATAATATCAACAGGACTAAGTCACAAAATAGCATTATGTGTAAACAATGCATTGTTTGGAATTAATGATCCAATATTTAATATGGATATAGGCTTTTATGTTTTCCAAAAACCATTAATAGAAGCGATTATTATTTATTTTATAATAACTATTATATCACTCATGATATACAGTACAATTTACTATATTATAGTATTTAATTATTATTTTGATGGAATAAATGCACAAACTTTAAAAAATAGTAAATTTATAAAACAAATAACAAATAGTATTGTAATAGTAGCAATAGGAATTGCAGCATTAATACTAGTGACAACACAAGGACTATTAACAGATAAATTTTTAACGCTAAATGATGATTTATCAACAGGAATATATGGTGCAGGCATTACAGATGTTACAATAAAATTATGGGGATATAGAATACTTGCTATTATATTAATAGTATCTATATATATATCAATAAAAGCTTTTAAAAATAAACAAAGTAAAAAAGCAATTATATCAATATTAATAGTACCAACATATTTAGTAGCATTATTTACTTTTATATTAATATTTAAAATGATATATACAAGCCAAAACCAATTTGACAAAGAAAAAGAATATATTGGATATAATATAGAAAACACAAAAGCAGCATACAACATTAAAATAGAAGAAATTGATTTAAATAATGAAGATACCTTGAAATTAGATGAAGTAGAACAAAATACTGAGTTAATAAATAATATTTCAATAGTAGATAGAGATATTACATTAAAAACAGTTAGAGTAACACAAACAAGTACAGGATATTATTCATATATAAATTCTAATATTGGAAGATATAATATAAATGGGAAAAAGCAAACAGTATACATTTCATCAAGAGAAATTATATCAAATGGACTAAATAGAAGTTATAACAATAAAACATATGAATATACTCATGGCTTTGGATCGATTATAACATCTGCTTCTTCAGTAGATGCAGCAGGAAATATAGAATACTTACAAAAAGACTTTATAAATACAAGTGCAATAAAGCTTAAAGAACCAAGAATATATTTTGGACTTGAGACTAATAATACAATAGTAACAAATACTAGTAATAAATCTGAATTTGATTATCCAACATCAAATTCTCAAAATGCAGTATATTCTTATCAAGGAAAAGCAGGACTTAATTTGAACTTTATAGATAAACTAATACTTGCAGTGAAGGAAAAAGACATTAACTTGGCATTTTCTAAAAATATTGGTAAAGATAGTAAAATACTATTAAATAGAAATATAATAAAGAGAGCTAAAACGATTATGCCAAATTTAATATATGATTCTAATCCTTACCTTGTAGTGGATGATGAAGGAAGACAACTTTGGGTGATAGATGCATATACAGTAACAAATCAATATCCATATTCACAACCAATGCAAATTGAACATGATAATATGAAGGAACAAATTAATTATATAAGAAATTCAGCAAAAGTAATAATAGATGCCTATGATGGAACTACTACTTTTTATATAACAGATACATCTGATCCTATTATTATGGCATATAAAAAAATATATCCAAGCCTATTTTCAGAAGAAAATATTCCACAAGATATATCAAAACATTTTATTTATCCAGAGTTTTTGTATAACATACAAGCAAATATGCTAGAAAGATATCATAATGTAAGTACAGATATTTTATATAGAAGTGATGATGTATGGGAAATAGCCAAATATTCAAAAACTACTGGAAATACATCAATAAAAGGTATTAAGCAAGAACCATATTATACCATGTTGAAAACAAAAGATAATGATGAAATAGAGCTAGGATTGGTAATACCATATACACAACTAGATAAACAGAGTTTAAGAGCTTATCTGGTAGGGGGATATAATGAGAATGGGCAAGTAAAATTAAAACTATATAAATTTCCAGCAGATAGTAATGTGTTAGGACCAAAACAATTAGATACATTATTAGGGCAAGATGAAACTATTTCAAAAGAATTAGAAGCTTTAAATGTGACAGGAACTAAAACAATAAAAAATATGATTATGGTACCAATAAATAACACAATATTATATGTAGAGCCGATATATCAACAAGCATTAAATGAAACAAAAAGTGTACCAATATTAAAAAAAGTAATTGTTTCATCAAGCAATAAAGTAGCAATAGCAGATAATTTACCAGATGCTATAAAAAATCTATTATCACAATTTGCAGTAAATATAGAGATACAAAATACAGATACAATAGAAGATTTAGTAGATGTTATTGTAAAAGCAAATCAAAATTTGGAAAAATCAACTGCTAATAATGATTGGGAAATGGTAGGAAAAGACTTAAAGAAGTTACAAGATTTAATTAAAAAATTAGAAATATTAATGGAAGAACAGAGGAAAGAACAAGAAGATAATAGATTAGATAACAATAGAATAGAGAATGTTGTAAATCAAATAGTAAATAATACATTAAGCAATTAAAATTATTTAAAATGTATAGAAATAAAAAAAATAACCACCCTATATAGAAAGACAAATAATAGGGTGGTTGCATGTTTATAAAAAAATCAAAACTAGAAAAATTCATGAAAAGTATAGATAATTTAAATTATATATTATTAAAAAATAACTTGATAGATTTGTCAGAAATATTAGGAAATAGAAAAGAACTATTAATTAGAAATTTGATATCAGGAATAGCAAAAGGAGTGGGAATAGGTATAGGAGTAACAGTACTAACAGCAGTGTTAGTAATAATACTTCAAAAAATAGTAAAATTAAATATACCAATAATTGGTGAGTATATAACAGATATTGTGGAGATAGTAGAAAGAAATAGAAAATAAATTTATATTTTCTATTTCTTTTTATTATATTTTTTTATATAATAATTCTAAGATTATAAAAAATAAGAAAGGGGCTATGGTAGAGTATACCATGAAAAAAATTATGAATTTAGCAAATAAACTTACTATTTTTAGAATTATATTAGTACCTGTGCTAGTTATTATTCCATTTTTTGATATTAAAGGAAATATATTAAATATTCCAATTAGTATGTGGATAATGAATTTAATATTTATTATTGCTTCAATAACAGATAAATTAGATGGTACTATAGCAAGAAAAAGAAATGAAATAACTACATTTGGGAAATTTTTAGACCCAATTGCAGATAAAATATTAGTGTTAGCAGCAATGATAGTATTAGTAGAGATGAAAGTAATTCCAGCTTGGATACCAATAATTACATTATTTAGGGAATTTGTTGTATCTGGTTATAGGTTAGTAGCAGTAGAAAAAGGAGGTAATGTAATTTCAGCATCTATTTGGGGAAAATTAAAAACAGTTACACAGATGATAGCAATTATATTAGCATTTCTTGATATAAGCTATTATGGTGCAATTTTTTCAAAAGATCTTTCAGGGTATCAATTTATTATAAACTTATTGATGACAATATTTATGACTGTGTCAGTAATAGCAACAATTTTCTCGGGATATGATTATATAAAAAATGGAAAAGATATATTAAAATAGTTTATATTAAATAAAAAACTAATTATATAGGAGAAATTAAAATGAGTAAAACAGAAGCTAAAAAAAGAATAGAAGAATTACAAGGACTTCTACAATATTATAATCAAAAATATTTTGATGATGAGCAAATTGTAAGTGATTATGAATATGATATGTTAATGAAAGAGCTGAAGGAACTAGAAAAACAATATCCAGAATATATAACAAATAATTCAGTTACACAAAAAGTTGGAGCAAGTTTTAAAAAGGGATTTAAAGAAGTTATACATGAAGTACCATTACAGAGTCTACAAGATGTATTTTCTTTTGAAGAATTGATAGAATTTGATAAAAGAATACAAAAAAAAGCAGAGGAATATGGGAAAAAAACAGATTATGTTGTAGAAACAAAAATAGATGGACTATCAGCAGCACTAAAATATGTAAAAGGTAAATTTGTACAAGGAGCAACTAGAGGGAATGGAACAGTAGGAGAAGATGTTACAAAAAATTTGGAAACAATAAAAAGTATTCCCAAAAAAATAAAAGAAGAAATTAACATTACAGTACGAGGAGAAGTATTTATTGGCAAAAAGGAATTTGAAAAAATGAATGAAGATAAAGAGCTTGAAGAAGGAATTAGTTTTGCAAATGCCAGAAATGCAGCAGCAGGCTCGTTAAGACAATTAGATAGCAGAGTGACACAGACAAGACCATTAGATATATATTTATTTAATGTACAAAAAATAGAAGGTAAAGAATTTAATTCACATTATGAAGAGTTAAAATATTTAGAAAAATTAGGATTTAAAGTAAATCCAGTTAGAATATATTGCAAAAATATAGAAGAAGCAATAGAAGCAATAAAGGAGGTAGAAAAGAAGAGAGAAGAATTACCATTTGGAATAGATGGAGCGGTAGTAAAGGTTGATAATTTGAGTTTGAGACAAGAATTAGGAACTACATCAAAAACACCAAGATGGGCTATTGCATATAAATATCCACCAGAAAAAAAGGAAACTAAATTAAAAGATATTGTATGTCAAGTTGGTAGAACTGGTGCAATAACACCAATGGCGATACTAGAACCAGTGGTTGTAGCAGGTTCTACTATTTCAAAAACTACTTTACACAATGAAGACTTTATAAAAGAAAAGGATCTGAAAATAGGAGATGCAATTATAATACAAAAAGCAGGAGATGTAATTCCAGAGGTAGTAGAGGTGGTAAAAGAAAAGAGAGATGGGACACAAAAAGAATTTGAAATGCCTAAAATTTGTCCTGTATGTGGGGCATTAGCAATAAGAGAAGAAGGAGAAGCTGTTACAAGATGTACAGGTATAGAATGTCCAGCTAAACTATTAAGAAATATAATACATTTCGTTTCAAAGGAAGGAATGGATATAGAAGGCTTAGGAGCAAACATTGTAGAACAACTTATAAAAAGAAACTTAGTTCAAAATATAGCAGATATATACACTTTAAAATTAGAAGATATTGCTTCACTAAAAAAAGAGGGAAAAAAATTTGCTTTAAATTTAATGACCGCAATACAAGAAAGTAAAAAAAATTCATTATACAAGTTAATAACAGCTTTAGGAGTAAGACATGTGGGAGTAAAATCTGCCAAAACAATAGCAAAACATTTTAAGAATATAGATAATATGTTAAAAGCCACAAAGGAAGAACTAAATGAAATAGAGGATATAGGGGAAATAACAGCAAATAGTATATATGAATTTTCAAGACAAGAACAGACAATAGATTTAATACAGAGATTAAAAAATTCAGGGGTAAATACAAAAGATGAAGAAGTATCAAACTTGGATAGAAGATTTGAAAATATGACATTTGTTTTAACTGGTTCACTAGAAAAATATACTAGAGAAGAAGCAAGTAATATTATAGAGAGCTATGGAGGTAAAGTTTCCTCTTCTGTATCAAAAAAGACTACTTATGTGTTAGCTGGAGAAGAGGCTGGGAGTAAATTAGTGAAAGCACAAGATTTAGGTATTAGTATATTATCAGAACAAGAATTTGAAAAAATGATTTAGATTAATCATAGGAGGAAATATGTATAATAAATATGATTTTAATCAATTAGAAAAAGAGCTAGATAAAGGATTTCAAGTTTATTGCACTTATGTAAGAAACAGATATTTAATATTTAAAACTACTGAAAATTGTTACACACAGAAATTACTAGCAGATGACCCCAAAAATCCTCAACCTAGAATGGCAATGATAACAAAAAAAAGGTTAAAAGAAATTTTTCCATATTTAGAGGATATTGAATATAAGGTGGGGATACCAGAGATATAAGACTTGGAACTACCAATTTAGAGATTAAATTTAAGATTTCCTCATTGTTATAGGGGAAATCTTAAGTTTAATGATTAATTATTTTGATTTTTTATTTCATTACTTTTATCTTCAGTGATATAATTATATTTAACCATTGCATTTAATACAGTAGCTTGTCTTTTTTTTGCTAAATTAGGATTTTTGTTTGGAGAATATGCACTAGGAGCATTTGGAAGACCAGCAAGAAGAGTTGCTTCTGATAAATTTAAATCTTTAGGATCTTTATTAAAATATCCATTACTTGCTTCTTTAATACCATAATAACCGTCACCATAATAGATAATATTTATATATAGTTCTAAAATTTCATCTTTAGAATAATTTTTTTCTAAATCAAAAGCTACAAATAATTCAGCAATTTTCCTGGTGAAGAGCTTCTCTTGTGTAAAATATAAAAGTCTACCAAGCTGTTGGGATATTGTACTACCACCAGCAACAATATCTTTTTCACGGATATTTTCAAGCATAGATCGTGTAGTAGTGATAAAGTCAATACCCCTATGAGTTCTAAATCTATGATCTTCGATAGCAATAATTGCATTTTTAAAATTATCTGGGACATCTTTAATGGCAACATAATTTTTATCAGACTTTATTTTTGAAATTTTCTCTGAAATAGGAGTTTTATCAATAGCAGATTTATACATAAAAAAACCAAGACCTGTTATTACAAGAATCACTATAATTACAAAAACCAAAGTAATCAAAAATAATTTTTTAAAAAAGTTCATAAAGAATCACATCTCCTATATTATTAATGTAATTAAATTATACAACATATCATACTAATATTAAAATAGTTTTTCTTAATTTAAGAGGATTCTAAAATTTGCTGTTCACTAAAATTTTTAGGATTAACATTAATAGTGGTATAATTTGTGTAAATAACCATGCCAGGCTTTGAACCAGAAGCTTTTTTTACATATCTTATATAAGTATAGTCAACAGGAACATTTGAAGAATGTAGGGCCTTGCTATAATAAGCAGCTAAACTAGCACATTTATTTAAAGTTTCATTTTCAATTTCAGCATTAGGCGATTTTAAAATAACATGACTTCCATGAATTTCTTTTGTATGAAACCAAAGGTCATTACCTTTAGCAAATTTTAAAGTTAAATATTCATTTTGAGTGTTATTTTTACCAACATAAACTGTATAGCCATCAATAAGAAATTTAAGAGGTGCTATTTGCTGTGAAATTTTTTTCTTAGAAATTTTAAGATTTTTTTTATAATTTGTTTTTTCCTTAGATAATATATTCTCAGAAATTTCCTCATAGATTAAATTTAATTCATTAATAGTAATAGCATTTTCTATTGAATAAATAATGCTTTCAATATAATCAATATCTTTTGAAGTTGAAACTTTTTGCATATTAATAATTTCTGAGGCATTCTTTAATTTATTGTATTTTTTAAAGTATTTTTTTGCATTAGATGAAGGAGAAATACTTTTATCTAAAGGAATTTTTAAAAGAGTATTGTTATCATAATAATTTTCCAGCTCAATTTCATTAAGATTTTTATTAGATATTCTATATAAATTAGCTGTAATTAATTCACCATATAACTTATAAATATCTTTCTTATTACATTCTTCTAACTTTTTATCTATATTATATAATCTTTTTTTATACTTATTCAATTCAGATAATATTAGTTTTAAAATATTATTTCTATAGCCAATAAAAGCTTCTGAAGCTTCTTTTTTACTATAAAAGTCATCAAGAAAAAAGTTTACAGATAAAGTACTAGAAGATTGTTTTAGAGTTATTGTATAATCTAGTTTATTTTTTTGGCTATCAATATAGTTCTCACAAGATAATGAAGAAGTTCCCAAATTTTCTAGTAAATTTTTTAAATAGTTATATAAGATTTCTAAATCTTCTTTAGAAATTTTTGTTTTGTTTAAATTTAAACTATCCAATAAACTATGTACAAATATTTTACTAATTCCAGTAAAGGTATCAGATAAAACGAAATCAATATCAAAATCTTTTAGTTTTTTATGAATTATCTCATAAAATTCTTTAAAACTATTTAAATTTAAAAAGCTTATTTTATTAGAAGGTGGATAAACATATTCATGTGATGGTAAAATGTTTCTGTTAGAGTTAGAATTTAAATCTAAATGTCTTAAACTATCAATAATTCTATTATTATGATTTATTAAAATAATATTACTATGTTTTCCCATCAGTTCAATAATAAGAGTTTTCTCTACAAAATCATTTAATTCATTATAACCCTCTAATTTTATAGAAATGATTCTTTCTAAATCATAATTAGAAATTGAACTAATCCTCATTCCAATAAGATGTTTTCTAAGAAGCATACAAAAATTAGGTGCATTTAAAGGATTAGGTTTGGAAAAAGTTGTAAGATGAATTCTATAATTAATAGGATTAATACAAATATTAAGAGCATAATTTTTTCCATTAGAATATATACCTAAAATAATTTCATTCTTGTTTGGTTCATAGACCTTATTAATTTTTCCTTGTAAAATACAATTATTCAATTCATATATTATACATTTTGTAATAATTCCATCAAAAGCCATAAATATTATCTCCATTTTCTATTTTTTTGTAAATTATAATATAAAAAACACGAATTATCAATATTTCTATTGACATTGGATAAAATTGTGAATTATAATACTAGCATATAAACGCGGAGGAATACAAGGTTATGAAGAATGACACTATATTTTATACAATAAACGATAATTTTATACAAATGAAGGATGAAGATTTACTAAACCTTATCCATTCAGGAGATAAACATGCTCTAAATTTTTTATTAGAAAGATATAAAGAGCTAGTTAATATGAAAGTAAGTAAATATTTTATTGTTGGAGCAGAAAAAGAAGATATAATACAAGAAGGAATGATAGGTTTATATAAAGCTGTAAAAGATTTTAAACAAGATAAAAATAATTCTTTTAAAACTTTTGCAAATTTATGTATAGAAAGGCAATTGATTACAGCAATAAAAACATCTAATAGGCAAAAACATATGCCACTTAATTCGTATTTGTCATTAAATACTTCTGCTTATAATGAGGAAGATTCAGATTCTATACTAGAAGTATTTAACTCAAATACTGCTGAAGATCCATTAGATACAATAACCAAAAAGGAATATTATAAATATGTAGAGGATAATATAGATAAAAATTTGAGTACTTTTGAAAAACAAGTTTTACAAAAATATATACAGGGAGAAAGCTACAATTCAATTGCACAGAAATTAGATGCGCCTGTAAAATCAATAGATAATGCAATTCAAAGAATAAGGAAGAAAGCAATTAAAAATATAATAGAAGAATAGATAGGAATAAAAAATCTTGTAATTTTAGAACATTACAGGATTTTTTTGCTACTATAAACTAAATTTTATAATACCATGTAAAATTTTTTCATCTTCACTTTTTATTGTAATATAATGAAAATTATCGTCAAAGGAATAGAAACATTTTATAGTATCATATAATTTAATTTCTTTTTTATACATAATTTCAAAATTATGAAAGTCCATATTAGTATAGACATCATCTGGTAAAACTTCATAAGCTAAATCAAGATATGAAGAGTTATGCATATGATTATTAATATCTATATCTTTTCTTTGAACAGTATAGGTATAAATAAAAGAATATTCTTTAGGTATTATAATTTTATTTATCTCAGGTTCACTTAAAAAAACTTTTTTATCTTCAGGTTGATATTTATCCATAATTTCATTCGTTAATTTTTCAATTTCCATATTTTTAAAGTTAAGTAAAATCCACTTAGAAGTAGCAATTCCTATTAAAGTGTTGGAAGAATTATAAAGTTCAAAGTCACGATAAGTATAAAACTTTACAGAATTCCTGCCCCAAGTTTTAATATGTACTTTTTCTCCATATGTAGGACGTGAAAATACTCTAATCTTCCAATATAATACTACCCAAGTTAAATTAGTTTGTTCAATGTCATTTAAACCATATCCAGCTATATTAGAATGCATACCACCAGCGTCTTCTAAGTAACTTAAAAATCCTTTGTTTGTTAAGCAATTACTTTTACCAACTTCACGAAAACCAATTTCAAAATCATGTTCAAATTTTCCCATATATTAAAGTTACCTCCATAATAAAATTTATCAAAAACATTGACAAAAAATATTGTAACACATATAATCATACATGTAAATATAAGCTTCTATAGCTCAGTTGGTAGAGTGCAGCCTTGGTAAGGCTGAGGTCACCGGTTCAATCCCGGTTAGAAGCTCCATTGTCGAAAAATGACAAAATTTCAAAAATAAATTGAGATTTTGTCATTTTTTACAAATTATGTATTTTCACAAAACTATATGGTATAATGTTTTTATAATAATTTTTGGGGGATAATATATGAGAAACATTAGTAGACAAATTTATTTTTATGATACAAAATTGAAAACATATGATAAAGTAAAAAATAGTTTTATTGAAGTGTCAGATTTTCAGGAAGACATTACAAAACTTTTTGATTCGCTAGACGAGTTACAATATGATAAAAAAGATTTACAAAATTCTAGATACTTACAAAAAGCAAATGGAACATACGATTTTATAAAATCGATGAAATAAATTTTAATTGTATAAAGGGGAAATTGATAAATTCAGATGATAGTGGCTTAACTTATTATGAAGAAAAAGGGGAATTAAAATTCTTAAAAGATATAATTACAGAAAAACGGAAGTATATCTGAAGTTGCTCATTTTATAATTTTTCTTGATACTAGGATTATGGCTTTTGAGTATAATGCAAAATGTTCTAGAGCTCCAAGTCTAAAGAATTATATAAATACGAAATATGAAGGAAAATATTTCATAGAGTTATATAATCTACAAGACAAGAATAGGATTGAAAAGTTTAAAAAAATAGACAAAATTAAAAAATTTAACTTTACTACTAGTAGTAGATTCTTATCAACTCAGGATGCCTCTCAAGCTAAAGGTATATTTAAAGCTGCTTTTGCAACTTTAGATTTAACGCAAAATGATACTGACTTAGAACAAGTTATAAAAATAGAAATGTCTCCAGTAAGAAAGAAAAAAGGTAGCGAGTATCCATATTATGATGCAACTATTATAAAAAATTCAATAATGGAATCTTCAAGTATTGAAAATGACCAAATTCCATTTAAATTAGATATTATAGGCTATAATGAGTTAAATGAAGAAATTAGAGTGAATTATTTTAAAGATATTATTGTTGAAACTATTTCTTTGAAATCTGACCAGGTTTCTTCTGAAAATTTTTATGAAAAAACAAATGAAAATAAAATTAATCCATTAATTATGCTAGTAAATAATGCATCTTTTAGCAATATATATTCACTATTCATAAAATTATCTTATTCATTAGGAATGTTAATATTACTTTGCATATTATATTACTTCACAACATATGGACTGAATTTTGTAATTAATTGTATATTGATAATATTTTTAATAGTAATGTGTACAATAAGAGTATTATTATCTTTAGTTCTATTTAATATATTAATAAAAATAATTGTCAAATCGAAATAATTCATAAAAAGTAAAAGGTATAAATTAAGTGAAAACTAAAATTTATACCTTTTACATCTATATAAGTTCTAGGTCGGCCAAAATTATACTCTGCGTTCCTGCAGCCATTTCTTTAATGCACTTTTTTCTACCTTATGTTCTCCAATCATTATTCCAGGAAAATCTTCTCTATTAAACATTTTTGCTATAGTAATATCTGAACAATTAAGCAATTTTTTCATATCTTTCCTATGAATAAGATGAATTTCTTCTTTTTCTTTTTCAAAATCAAGCAACTGCATCAAAATATTTTTTATATCATTGGTTGATTCAATTAATTTATTAATGTTATTGCTTGTTACTATTTGAGTATTTGGTATTTCATTAACAATATCTTTTTGCAGATTAATTCTATTATCTTTAATATTTTCTTTTGTTTGAACATCTGTAAAATAAAAACCATTTCTAATTAAAAAACTTAACATTTCTCTTCTAGTATTTCTAGTTTTTATTTTTAATATATGATAACCTTTATCTTTCGCCCAATTTGTTTGATAATCCATTAACTGTGTTAAAATTCCCAATCTTCTATAATTTACATCTACTCCAGTCATCCAACAATAAAAACTTTTATTATCCTGAAATTTATCATACCCTATAATGTAACCAGCTGGAATACCATCATAATATGCAACTATAATCAGTTTTTCTCTACCTTTATATCTATTTTCAAAATATTCTTTTTCAGGAATCACATCATAAAATTCTGGTATATTTTTATGTACCTTTAAAACATCTTCTATATTTACTTCTTTTATTTCAATCATAATAATTTTTCCTTTAATAAGTTATAATTATATTATAACATGTATTTATCAAAAAAATAAATGCCTTCTAGTGTACTACTGCTAGATTTTTTATTCGATAAGCAAAAGTTTGAAAAAAGTCTTGATTTAGCATAAAAAATATGCTAATATATATATGAGCGGTATCCAAGAAACTTTCGAAGCCTTGGGTCATTTTTTTATATATAAGGAGTGCTAATGAAAGAATATAAATCAAATGAAGAATTAATAGATTACTTATCATCAAAAGGAGTAATTATTTCTAATAAAAAAGATGCTTTAGAAAAAATTGAAAGATATACATATTATTCAATTGTTAATACATATAAAAATATTTTTAAAGATAAAAATGGAGATTACATCAATAATGTTTCATTTGATGATATATATGCTATATTTGAATTTGATAATAATCTAAAGAACATAGTATTAAAATATTGTCTGGAAATAGAAACAGTTATAAAATCAATTATGGCAAATCAAATTTCTAAAATATATGGTATAAAAGAGTATTTAAATATTTCTAATTGGGATAATAAAATAAATGTAGAAATAAGGGAAAACTTGCTTAAAAAGATTAATAATGAAATTGAAAAAGATTATAATGTTCATACTGCTGTAACACATTATATAGACAAATATGGATTTGTTCCACCATATGTATTAGTTAAAATTCTTACATTTGGTGTAGCAAGTAGTTATTATGGATTACTTAAACAAAGTGATAGACAAGCAATAGCAAAATACTTTAAAATATCAGATAAATTATTAAAACAAATATTAAAGAATTTAACAACAGTAAGGAATGTAGCAGCACATTCTGATAGATTATATAATTATACTAGTAAATTTTATATTTCCTTTAAACTTATTGATGAGAACTATATAAAATCAGATAATATAACAAACTTGTATATGGTAGTAAGATGTATGGAGAGGTTATTAACTAAGGAACAGTATAAAATATTATATAATTCTATATATGAAGAGATTAAAAAGCTGAATGAAAAAGTAAAATCTATCAAAATAACAAAAATTACAGAAATAATGGGATTCCCTATGAATAAAAAGTAGTAAAATAAATATAATAGTAAAGAACGGTACTTAGAAAACTTTCGAAGCTCTAAGTCATTCAAATATAGCCTAGAGTCTAGCAAAGATTCTAGGCACTTTTTTAGTGCTATATTAAGAGAATCTATTAATATAGTTTATATAGATGTTTTACACAAGAAATTATAAATTCACATAGCAAATTTAATTATTGACAAAAGTGTGATTGAAATTTATAATATAAACAATGAAAAAAGTGAGAAAACATACATTAGAATTACATTAGACAACTATTTATAATCGATTTAAAAAGCTGAAATGCTTGAAAATATGGACTTTAGACAGTTGCTAATTATTAATTGAACTGGCTGTAAGCTCCAAAGTTGAACTATGACGAGTTTCAAAAATAAATTGAGATTTTGTCATTTTTTATTATATATATAATTTGATAAGGAAAAGCCAAAAAAGTAAAAGGTATAAATTAAGTGCTAAAAACTAAGATATTTATACTTTTTATAGCTATATAAGTTTTAGGTTAGACAAAAAAGAAATTAAAGGAAATATTAATTTTGAGGAAAACGATGAATAAACCTATCATTGGCATTGTATCAAAACACTATGCTACATATAAATCAAATAAAATAGATACATTTGTAAGAGATGAAGTAAAGCAAGCCATATTTGATAATGGAGGAATTGCTATTGGGATATAAAAAGTATATCAATATAATAAAATCTAAAAAAGATTTAAAAATACATAAATACTATAAATTAAATTTATTATATGGAATGCTAGAAGATTCCATATAAACATTAGTAACAATTATTATTATAATGACTTTTAAAACATCTTTAAATTTAGATAACTTCTTGTATTAGCAATTTTTTTATTAAGTGCAATTTATATTAGCTAAAATTCTTATATTTGGTATAGTAAGTAGTTAGTATGGATTACTTAAGTTGAGTGAGGGACAATCAGTAGTAAGATATTTTAAAATACTAAAAAATTATTAATGTTAATTAAAAATAATATAGGTATTTAACAGTAGGAAAATACTAATTGAACTGTTAAGTTTCAAGGTATTCTTGAAAACTAATATACATTTTAAGTATACAAGTAGAAAAATAAGTAAATATATTGATAAATTTTGTAAATTGGTAATAAAATGTTTTTTTTACTTGCATTTATAAAAAAAATGTAGTAATATTTTTTAGGGTGTAAAAAATGAGTGAAATTTTAAAAAACAATAAAATAGTAATATTATTTACAAGCAAAGAAACTTTGCTAATTTTTGCGTTTTTTTATATTATATTTAGAAAAATCACTAAAAAATTATTTTAGTGATTTTTTATTATATTGTAATATAAAGCCCTTAAAATAAAGGAGGAAAATTTTATGGAAAAATCAAAATTATTATTAGATGTTAATGAAAAACCAAGTATACCTAAATGGATAATACTTTCAATTCAACATGTATTTGCAATGTTTGGAGCTACTATTTTAGTACCAATATTAGTAAATGCTTCAGCAGGAGAAACAGTATTAACCATTCCAGTTGCTCTTGTAGCATCTGGAATAGGTACTTTAATTTATATTTTATGTACAAAAGGAAAATCACCAGTTTACTTAGGAAGCTCATTTGCGTTTATTACTCCACTTGCAGCAGCTTTCTTAAAAGGAGGAATATCTGGTGCTATGACGGGAGTTATGGTAGTCGGAATTATTTATATAATATTTTCTATCATAATAAAACTTATTGGAAAAGGATGGATTGATAAACTTTTACCACCAATCATAATAGGTCCAATGATCATGATAATTGGTTTAGGACTTGCACCAAGTGCTATATCTCAAATAGGAATAGTTAGTGAGGCTGCAATAGAATGGAGAGCAATTGTAGTAGCAGTAGTATCTTTTTTAGTAACAGGTTTAGTAGCAGTTAGAGGAAAGGGATTTCTAAAAATAATACCATTTTTAGTTGGAATTGTATCTGGTTATATAGTAGCAGTTATTTTAGGGTTAGTAGATTTTAAACCAGTAATAGAGGCAGCATTTTTTAGTATGCCAAATTTTATGTTACCATTTTTAAACTATGCACCAAGCTTCAGTGCAATACTAACAATAGCACCAATAGCATTAGTAACAATGGCAGAACATATAGGAGACCATACAGCATTAAGTAGTATTATTGGAAAAGATTTATTAAAAGATCCAGGTTTAGAAAAGACACTATTAGGAGATGGTATTGCAACATTTGTTGCAGGATTATTGGGAGGACCACCAAATACAACTTATGGAGAAAATACTTCAGTTGTAGGAATGACAAAAATTGCATCTATATGGGTTATAGGACTTGCAGCAATAATAGCAATTATTTTAGGATTCTTAGGAAAATTCACAGCATTAGTTTCAACAATACCAAACCCAGTATTGGGAGGTATATCTATATTATTATATGGATTTATATCAGTAAATGGGTTAAAAGTATTAATTGAAAATCAGATTGATTTTAGGAAAACAAAGAATATTATTGTTGCTTCAAGTATGTTAGTTTTAGGACTTGGAGGAGCAACCATATCTTTAACAAGCGGAGATTTATCTATAACGATATCAGGAATGAGTCTAGCAGCAATTGTAGGAATATTAATGAACTTATTATTACCAGAAGAAAAAGAAGAATAATAAATATATATAATAGTATAATAAATAAGAAAGGAAGTATTATAAATATGAAAGCTATTGAGTTAAAACATCCGTTAATAGAACATAAAATTGCTATTTTAAGAAACAAAGAAACAGGAACAAAAGAATTTAGAGAATTAGCAGGAGAAATTGCAATGTTTTTATGCTATGAAGCATTAAGAGATGCAGAATTAGATGAAAAAGAAATATATACACCATTACAAAAAACAAAAGTAAATACAATAGATGAAGATAGGTATGCTTTTATTCCAATATTAAGAGCTGGAATGGGAATGTCAGAAGGAATAATAAAAATAATACCAAATGCTAAAATTGGAGTAATAGGTCTTTATAGAAATGAGGAAACTTTAGAACCAGTTAGATATTACTATAAAGTACCAAAAGATATAAAACAAAGGGAAGTAATTTTACTAGACCCAATGCTTGCAACAGGGGGGTCAGCATTAGATGCAATAAAAATGATGAAAGAAGATGGAGTTGAAAAAATAAAATTTTTATGTTTAATAGCAGCACCAGAAGGAATAAGAAAGGTAGAAGAGGCCTATCCAGATGTACAAATATATTGTGCCAAAATAGATAGCCATTTAAATGAAATTGGATATATAGTTCCAGGATTGGGAGATGCAGGAGATAGGATTTTTGGAATAAAATAACTAAACAAAAGGAGGGTGATATTTTGAAAATTAAAGAAATTTCAAAATTAGAAGAAATAGCAAGAAATGTTAGAAAGGGAATTATAGAGGAAGTATATGCAGGAAAATCAGGGCATCCAGGGGGATCATTGTCTTGTGCGGATATATTAACAGTATTGTACTTTAATCAAATGAATATAAATCCTAAGGAAGCAAAGTCACCTTCAAGGGATAGATTTGTTTTATCAAAAGGACATGCATCACCTGCTCTATATAGTACACTTGCTAATAGAGGATATTTTGATAAAAAAGAATTGTTGACTTTTAGAGGAATAGATAGTATTTTACAAGGACATCCAGATATGAAAAATATACCTGGAGTAGACATGTCAACAGGGTCACTTGGGCAAGGATTATCAGTGGCAAATGGAATGGCACTTGCATCTAAACTAATTAATAATAAAGCAAGGGTATATTGTTTAGTAGGGGATGGAGAGATAGAGGAAGGCCAAATTTGGGAAGCTGCAATGTCAGCAGCTCATTATAATCTAGATAATTTATGCCTTATAATAGATAATAACAACTTACAAATAGATGGAACAGTACAAGAGGTGATGAGCTCATACCCAATAGATGAAAAATTTAGAAGTTTTGGATTTCATGTAATATCTATAGATGGTCATAACATACAGCAACTAATAGAAGCTTTTGATAGTGCAAAAACTGTAAAACAAAAACCAACAGTAATTATAGCTAAAACCATAAAAGGGAAGGGCGTATCTTATATGGAAGGTAGAGTACAATGGCATGGTAAAGCACCTAATGAAGAACAGTACAATCAAGCTATAGAAGAATTGGAAGGTTAAAGATATAACAAAAAGGAAGTGAGTGTTTTATATGGATATAAATAATAAAATAGCAACAAGAGATAGTTATGGTAAAAAATTAGCACAATTAGGAAAGGTAAATGAAAGAATAGTAGTATTAGATGCAGATTTGGCAGAAGCTACTAAAACATCTATATTTGCAAAAGAATTTCCAGAAAGATTTTTTGATATGGGGATTGCAGAACAAGATATGATATCAACAGCAGCAGGAATGGCAACATGTGGATTAATACCATATGCAAGTACATTTGCTATATTTGCAACTGGCAGGGGATATGATCAAATTAGAAATAGTATATGTTACCCTAAATTAAATGTAAAGATATGTGCAACACATGCAGGAATATCAGTGGGAGAAGATGGAGCAACACATCAAATGTTAGAGGATATAAGTTTAATGAGAGGCTTGCCTAATATGACAGTAATTAGTGTATCAGATGATACACAAACTAAATGGGCAGTAGAACAAATTTCTAAAATAGAAGGACCAGTATACTTAAGACTTGGAAGACTTGCATCACCTGTGATATATGAAGAAGAGCAAAAATTTGAAATTGGAAAGGGTATACAAATAGGAGAAGGAACAGATGTAGCAATTATTTCAACAGGACTAATGGTATCAGAAGCAATAAAAGCACAAGAAGATTTAAAAAAACAAGGAATAAAAACTAGAGTAATAGATATTCATACTATAAAACCAATAGATAAAGAAATTATAATAAAGGCAGCAAAAGAAGTAAAAACAATAATAACAATAGAAGATCATAGTATTATTGGAGGATTAGGAAGTGCAGTATGTGAAGTTCTTTCAGAAAACTATCCTAAA
Source organism: Clostridia bacterium (assembly GCA_022797145.1). Lineage (GTDB taxonomy): Bacteria > Bacillota > Clostridia > TANB77 > CAG-508 > RGIG8482. Next base: position 70,044 of record JAAWKA010000002.1, on the reverse strand, counting down.
AAAGTAATAAGATTAGGAGTAAAAGATACTTTTGGAAAATCTGGGAAAGCAGAAAAACTACTGGAATATTTTGAATTATCTAAAGAAGGTATTATAAAAGAGATACTAAAATGAAATTAAAAATTTACAAAAAATTTACAATAGTATAAAATAATAGAAAAAAATGATATAAAATTCCAAATTATATCATTTTTTTTATTTTTTAGTCTTGCAATAAAGTATTTTTATTGTTATGATAATAGAGGATATTTAAAATATTATAGACATTTAAGGAGTAAAAAATGATAGAATTTAGAAATGTCAATAAAATATATGATACTGGAACAAAAGCTGTAAATAATGCTAACTTTATAATAGATAAAGGAGAATTTACATTTTTGGTAGGAACTTCAGGTTCAGGAAAATCAACATTAATAAAATTAATATTAAAAGAAGAAGAACCCACATCTGGAAATATTATAATTAATGGAAAAGATACAACATTTTTAAAACAAAACAGAGTGCCATATTTACGTAGAAGTATGGGAATTGTATTTCAAGATTTCAGATTATTACCAGATAAAACAGTATATGAAAATGTAGCATTTGCAATGTATATTGTAAAAGCAACTCCAAGGCATATAAGAAGACAAGTACCTATGGTATTATCATTAGTAGGATTAAGTGGTAAAGCTAAAATGTATCCAAATGAACTATCAGGAGGAGAGCAACAAAGAGTAGCATTAGCAAGAGCATTAGTAAATAACCCATCCATGTTAATAGCAGATGAGCCTACAGGAAACTTGGACCCAGACACAGCATGGGATATTATGATGTTATTAAATGAAATTAATATGAGGGGGACAACAGTAATTGTTGCAACTCATGCAAAAGATATAGTGGATAAAATGAAGAAGAGAGTTATTCAGATAGATAAAGGTGACATCATAAGAGATGATAAAAAAGGTGGGTATGACAGTGAAATATAATATATTAAGTTATTTAATTGGTGAAGGTATTAGAAATGTATTTAAAAATAAAAAGTCAACTCTATCAGCACTTACAATTATGTGTTTATGTATGTTAGTATTTGGGATATTTTTTATTATAGGAGAAAATGTAAACAACATAATAAATAATGTAGAAGAAGCACAAGGAATACAAGTATATTTTAAAGTGGATACTACTGATGAAGATATACAAAAAATGGGAGAACAAATAAAATATATTGAAGGTGTTAATAATATACAATTTGTTTCAAAAGAAGAAGGTGTAAAAATAATAAAAGAAGGCTTAAAAGAAGCAGATGAAAATTTGTATAATATATCACCACAAAGAATACCAGCTTCATATATTGTTACATTAAAAGATCTAAAGTCAAATGAGAAAGTACAACAAGAAATAACAGATATTGTAGGGGATAAATTAGATACAATAACAAGTAGTAATGAAACAATAACAACGCTAATGAATATAGCAAATGGAGTACAGATATTTACATTTTTACTATTAATGGTTTTGGTAGTAATATCATTAGTAATAATATCAAATACAATAAAGCTTACTGTTCATGCTAGAAGAAAAGAAATATCAATAATGAAATATGTAGGTGCAACAAATAGTTTTATCAGATGGCCATTTATAGTAGAAGGTATTATTATTGGTATTATATCAGCAATGATAGCTATTTTAATAGTTGGTTTAATATATAACATATTATTACAGAATGTATTATTACAAAATGAAACTATAAAGAATTTAGAAATTACTTTTGTAACTTTTTCAGATATGTTTAATCTAATGCTAAGTGTGTATTTAGGATTAGGAATTGGAATTGGAATTGTAGGAAGCTCAATTTCTATGAGAAAATATTTAGAGGTATAGGAGATTTATATGAAAAGAAAAATACTAGTAAATTTTATAATAATAATATTTTGTTTAAGTATGACTTGTTTTACATTTGCAACATCAGTAGATTCATTAAAAGATAAGCAAAAAGAATTAGAAGATAAACAAAATGATGCAAAAGAAGATTTACAAGAAGTAAAAAAAGAAAAGTCTGAAATTATGTCTAAAGTGGAGGAACTAAATGGACAAATTAATGCAAGTGAAAATGAGTTAGATGAGCTAAATTCACAAATTTCAGAGTTAGAAAAATCTATAAAAAATAAAAAAAATGCAATAACAGAAGCTGAAAAAAAACAGGAGGAACAACAAATATTATTAGAAGATAGATTAATTGCACAATATAAAGCTGGAAGTACTAGCTATTTAGATGTGTTGTTAAAATCAGATAGTTTATCAAATTTTTTATCTAAGTATTTTATGATAGGACAAGTTGCAAAAATAGATCAACAATTAATAGATGACATAAAAACAGAGAAGGAAAATATAGAAAGAGAAAAAAAAGAGTTAGAGGAACAACAAGATACTATAAAAACTGTACAAGCTAAAGTTGAAAAGGAAAATACAAAATTAAAAGATATAAAATCACAAAAAGATGCAGAAGTAGCTAAATTATCAGCAGAAGAAAAACAAATTCAAGCTAAGATAGATGAATATAAAAAAGAGATACGAAAAGCAGAACAAGAGATTCAAAATGCTATAAAAGCAGCTGAAAAATATAATTCAACTGGAAATGGAGCAGGAGCGAGCAAACCACTTACAGGAGGAAAATTAGAATGGCCATTACCGTCTAAATATGCTACATATTCAAGAATTACATCTTACTTTGGTCCACGAAAGAGGCCAACTGCAGGAGCTTCTACAAATCATGGAGCGATAGATATAGGAATTCCACAAGGAACAGCAGTATATTCGGCAGAACAAGGAACAGTAATAACAGCTCAATGGTATGGTGGATATGGAAACTTTATTATGGTAAGACATGATAATGGTTTAGTAACTGCATATGGACATTTATCATCAATTAAAGTAAGAGTTGGACAAAGAGTTTCTAGAGGAGAACAAATAGCAGCTTCTGGAAATACAGGAGTTTCTACAGGACCACATTTACATTTTGAAGTAAGATTAAATCCATACAAATCAAGTAATAGAGTTGATCCTTTAAACTATTTATCTTTATAGATAAAAGGAGAGATGACAAATGAAGAAAAAGGTAATTATACCATTAGTAACTATTTTATTAATAAATATGACAATAATAACTTTTGCTACATCAATAACAGATTTACAAACAGAACATGGAGAAGTGCAAACTAATATTAAAGAAGTACAAGAAGAATTGGAAGGTGTGCAAACACAAAAAAATGAATCTCTATCCAAGATAGAGGAATTAAGTAATCAAATTATTGAAAGTGAAGTTAAATTAGAAGAATTGAATACACAGGTAGAACAGTTAGAAGAAAATTTAAGACAAAAAGAACAAAGTTTAAAAGAATCAGAAGAAAGATATAATTCTCAGCAAATAGCTTTAGAGGATAGATTAATTGCACAATATAAAACAGGAACTACTACATATTTGGATGTTTTGTTAAAATCAAAAAGTTTATCTGACTTTATTTCTAAATATTATATGGTTGGACAAATTGCTAAAATGGATCAACAACTATTGGATGATATAAGAGAAGAAAAAGAAAAAATAGAAAAAGACAAAGAAGAGTTAGATAGACAGAAAATTAATATAAAGACAATGAAAGCAACACAAGAAAAAGAGAATGTAAAATTACGAAATGCAAAAGCTTTAAAAAATAGTCAAGTTGCGAGATTATCAGAACAAGAACAAGTATTACAAAATCAAATAGACGAATATGATCTAAAAATGAAAGAATTAGAACAACAAATTATTTTAGCACAAAAAGCAAATAGTAGTAATGGAACGTATGTGTTTAATTATACAGGAGGAAAATTTGAATGGCCAGTACCATCTTCACATAAAATAAGTTCTATATATGGTATGAGAATACATCCAATTTATGGAGTGCCTAAAATGCATAATGGAATAGATATAGCAGGAGCAGATTGGGGAGCACCATTTGTTGCAGCAGAAGATGGAGTAGTAATAAAAGCTTCAGATTCAGGAGATGGATATGGACAATGTGTTGTTATAGATCATGGAAATGGAGTATCTACATTATATGCACATGGTTCAGCAATATATGTAAAGGTGGGACAGATTGTAAAAAGAGGAGAAAATGTTTTAGCAATAGGTTCATCAGGAGTATCAACAGGAAAACATGCACATTTTGAGGTTAGAGTTAATGGAGTAGCAGTAAATCCATTACCATATATAACTCGGAGATGATGGATAAAAATAAGGCAAAATTAGGACGACATAAGCGTCCTAATTTGCATTATATATTTAAAAATGTAAGAGGAAACAAAAGACTTAAAAATAAGTCTAATATTATTTTGTGAAATTTAAATAAAAATATACTATAAATAAAAAAATGTAGTATAATATACAGACAAGGAATTCTATTAAGGAGGAGTATAATGGAAAAAAATACAAAACAAAAAATATATAAAGTAGTAATGTTAATAATATTAGTTGCATTAATAACATTTATATTGACAAGTATATTTATGTATAAGTATTTTGGTGAAGGAACAAGATATTTATCTGTATCTCCAAATGATGGAGGAATATCAACAACACTTGCAACTTTTAAAAAGATAATAGATCAGAAATTTTTGGGTGAAATAGATGATCAAAAAGTTTTAAATGAAACAATAAAAGGATATATAAAAGGACTGGGGGATCCATATACAGAGTATTTAACAAAAGAAGAAATGCAAGATTTTGATGCAGATGTAATGGGAAATTTTGTGGGAATAGGAGTATATCTAACACAAGATTTACAAAGAAATGTTGTATTAATATTGGCACCAATACCAGGAAGTCCAGCAGAAGGAGTAGGTATACAAGCAGGAGATATAATAACAAAAATTGATGGAGAAAGTTATACAGGAGAACAGTTATCAGAGGCTTCATCAAGGATAAAGGGAGAAGAAGGAACAAAAGTAAAATTAGAAATTTTAAGGGGAGAAACGAGTTTAGAATTAGAGATTATAAGACAAAGGGTAAAAATAAATCATGTAGAAGGAAAAGTTATAGAAAATAATATAGGATATATTAAATTTAACTCTTTTGATGAAGGCTGTAGTGAAGAATTTGAGGAAAAATTAAAAGAATTAAAAGAGAAAAATATACAGTCACTTATAATAGATATAAGAAATAATGGAGGAGGAATTGTAAGTGAAGCAATAGATATAGCAGATTTGATAGTAGAAAAAGATTCAAATTTACTAATAACAGTAGATAAAAATGATAAGGAAGAAATAAGGAAAGCTAAGAAGGAGCCAATAATAAATTTACCAATAATTTTATTGACAAATGAAAGTTCAGCAAGTGCAGCAGAGATATTGGCAGGAGCATTAAAAGATAATAATAAAGCAAGAATAGTAGGAGAGAAAACTTATGGAAAAGGAGTAATACAAGAATTATTAAAATTGAAAGATGGAAGTGGATTAAAAATAACAACAAATGAGTATTTCACACCAAATAAGAATAAAATAAATAAAGTAGGAATACAGCCAGATATAGAGGAAAAGGGAGAGGATAGACAACTACAAGTAGCTATTGAGCAACTATCAATATAAAAATTTTAAATTATGCTTTGGATATTTAAAAGATAGCTTAGCAAACATATAAAAGTGTGGCTAAGCTATACTTTATATAAAAATTTTATAAAAAATTTAATTATATATCTTGACAACAACAATAAATATTAATATAATTTATAAAAATTAAAAATGCAGGTGTAGTTCAATGGTAGAATTCCAGCCTTCCAAGCTGGCTATGCGGGTTCGATTCCCGCTACCTGCTCCATTAAGTAAAATCGTCGCACCAGACGAAAACATTGATAAATCAACTGTAAAGGTTGATTTTTTTGTCGCCTTTATCTTGAAAAAGGAAGGATGGTGTGGTATGATTAGTATCGTTAAGAAGAAAAACAATATAAAAAGAGAATTGCTCTCTAAAATTGAATGGGTTTGTAGTTTGAATGCTATAAAACTTGAACATAAAATGATATTTGAAGGGTGTTTAAGAATTGTAGAACATACAAACTTAGCGTATGTAGAACCACATAGAGTAATTATTAAAGATAAGTTATTTTTATTCTTTAATGAACACGATTACTTTTATGTGGGAGATTTAAGGTATAAATACCCTTTATCTCAACTAAAAGACTACATAGAAAGGCTACTTTAATTTTAGAGTTTTTTTGTTCCTTTCCATTCAATAGTGAAAGGAGAGATTTATAAAATGAACAATGAAAGAAAAATTGCAGGAATTTATATTAGAGTGAGTACAGAAGATCAAGTTAGAGAACGGATTTAGTTTAGCAGAACAAAAAGAAAAACTGTTACAACTTTGCAAATTCAAAGAATATGAAGTATTTAGAGTATATGAAGATGCTGGAATATCAGCAAAGAACATTAAAGATAGACCAGCATTTCAAGAAATGTTAGTAGATATGAAAAGTGGCAAAATCAATTATATTGTAGCTTATAAATTAGACAGGGTTACTCGTTCAGTTCGTGATTTAGAAGAACTAATTGCACAATTAGAATTACACAATACTTATCTAGTATGTGATAAAGATGATGTAAATACTAGCACAGCTAATCGGTAGATTTTTTGTAAGAATGCTAACTGTATTATCACAACTAGAAATAGAGATAGTTAGTGAAAGAACAAAATTCGGTTTAAATGGTGCTATTAAGTCTGGTCATTTACCCGGAATTGTACCATTAGGCTATAAAAAAGATAGTAATAAGAAAACTGTAATTGATGAAACTACAAAAGATGTAGTAATTAGAATATTTAATATGTATTTAGAGGGAAAAAGCTATCAGCAAATAAGCAATACATTAAATAAAGAAAAAGTTTTAGCCCCTAAACATTGGAGAGATACAACAATTATGAAAATGATAGACAATAAAGTATATATGGGAGATTACGAAAAAGGAAAATCAAATAATAAAGATACTTTAGTTTATATGAATGTAGTAGAGCCAATTATTAGTCGTGCTATGTGGAACGAAGCACAATACCAAAAAGAGAAAAATCAAAGAAACTATACAAGAGATAGAGTTTATATATTTTTTCAAAAACTAAAATGTCCTAAATGCAACAGAATAATGAAATGTAAAGGCTCTGGAGGAACAAAGAAAAAATATATGTACTATACTTGTGAACACTGTAAGGCATATTACAGAGAAGATAAAATTGAAGAATGTTTACAAAGATTTATTCTTGAGTTAGTTGAGTATGATATGGCAGTAAAAAAGTATTTTTTACCAATACTAGCTGATAAAAAAGAAACAAAAACAGAAAAGCTAGACCAAGAAATTGACACATTACAAAAGCAAAAAGAAAGAATTAAAAAAGCATATTTAAGTGGTATTGTTGAGATGGAAGATTTTTCAGAAGATTATAAAATCATCGAAGAAAAAATAAACATTTTAGAAACCAAAAAATATGAAAAACTTAATACAAATAGTCTATCATTTACTCCACAACAGCTAATGGCTGATAGAGATATTGAAAGAGAAAAACTAATAAAAGATAACAAATTAAATGAAATTTTAAAGCAAGAATGGAACAAAAAATCGAAAGAAGAAAAGCAAGAATTTATTTCAAAATTTATTGAATCAATGACACTATTGAAGAACAAAAAACGGAGAATTTTATATTGATAAAATAAATTTTAGAAGTAGTTATATTGAACAACTAACAAAATTTTTTGCATTAGGAATAGCAGATGTTTTTGTGCCTATTGAAGTGAATGAAGAAGAAAAAGAAATAAGGACAAGTGTTAATATAAATCAAGAACAATTAGATGATTATATTACAAGACTTAATAAAGAGTTTGAAATAGAATTTTACGAATTATTTTCAAAAAATGTGAATGAAAATGAGGAAGAAATTGAAATAAAATTGAACAAAGAAAAACAAAAACTGATAAGATTAGTTGCTGTAAAAGATAATAAAACTTTTTCAAAATCAAAGAAAGAAAATTATAAAATAGGTGCAGTAATTAGTAATCAAAAATAAAGAATTAGAGGGAAAATTCAAACTAAGTACAAGTTTTGTACTCCTATATATTTCCTAACAAGCACTGAATTTTTCCTCCCTAGTCAAAATTCGAGATTTGGGACTAAGTCCCAAGCCCTTTATAAATAAAGATGAAATTAAGAAAGAAATCTTTTTACTTAGAATAGGAAATAACACAATCAACAATATTGTAATTGTATTTGAATTGCTATATAATATAGATATAATAAACAAATAAGACTGGAGAAAAATTTAATGAATATAGAACCAATAAATATTTTTGATTTTGATGGAACGTTAACTACTGAAACATGGCCAAAGTTTTGGGTATGGGTCAAAAAATTTGGATACAGCGGTGAAAAAAGAAATGATGATTTAGAGAAAGCACTTGCCGAATATAGAAAGACACATGTTGGAAATTCACTTGAAACTTTCTTTGCTTTTTTTAATAATTTGCTTGTTGCTAACAATACAACTCTTACATATAAAGAACTTATGGAAGGTGAAAAGTATATTGAATATAATCCTGGACTAAATGATTTTATTCAAAAATCATTATCAAAAAATTATATAGTTTCTGGTGGATTAATAGAGTTCTTGAAAAATCTAAAAATAGCAAGATATTTTGATGGCATTTATGGTACACCTATACAACATAATACAAATGGTTTAATTTCTGGAATTGGTGAAGTAATGACAGATGATAAAAAAATATTAGCAATTAAAGATATATTAAAAAAGAATAATAGAATAGGAAATAATTGTGAAAATGTATATTATATAGGAGATGGATCTACTGACTTACCAGCTATGAAATTTGTACATAATAATGGTGGAAAGGCAGTTTTTGTTCATCAGCCAAGCCAAGATGATGAATATTATCATTATAATAACAAAATTTATCAAACTCTAAACGCAGATGGAATAGTTGATTTTTGTTGTGTTGCAGATTATAGAAATGGCAGTAGCCTTTCAAATATTTTGCAAAGGCAAAAAGAAAAAAGTGAAATGTTAGAAGAATACACAAGATAGTAAAAGAAAAATGAAAAGCGACTAGTTAGAAATAATTAGTTGCTAGTTTTTTAATTTGCATTTATAAATAAACTTATAAAAGTAGTTGATAAAAGAACAAGAGTTTGATACAATATGAAAACAAAGTATATTTGCAAGGAGTGAGATTTTATGAAAGAAGCCTATATAAATAGTTTAAAGCAATTAAGAAATTTTAGAAAAAGTTTAAAAATAGATAAAGATATAAAAAGAGGAAAATTATATCTTACTTGGATTAAAGATAAAACAGAAATAATAGAAAATGAAAAAGATGAAAATTATATTTATACAAATATAATTAAACATACCTTACCGAACTATGTTATTACACAATACACATTTAATAAAGCTAATAAAAATGTAAAATTTATAATCAAAGCAAATTATACTTTCAAAGACAACAAATATACATTCAATAATACAGATATATCAGTAGAAGATACAAAAATACTTATGAAATATGTTTTATTTAAGAGAGGCAATGTGGTATGGATAGACTTTGGATTTTATATTGGAAATGAGTTTGGAGGAATGCACCCTGCTGTTATACTAAAAAATTTTGATAAAGATTTATTTGTTGTACCAATATCATCAAAAAAACCAATAGAATATGCAAGAATAGAAAAAGATTTAGAAGATGATAAAATCAATATAGAAGAATGTAAAAAACAAAAAGATAAGATTACAGAAATAATTGAGTTGGAAAAAATAAATGGATTTAGAAAAATGCTTAGATGGGCAAGAATTACAAGAATGAAGAAAATTAGCATATTAAGATTAAATTTTTCTGGAACAATAGGAACATTAGAGGGTAAAGATATGAATATCATATCTAATAAAATATGCTTAGAATTTGGCGATAACATTAGTAAATCTATATAAAAATTAATGAATAAATCGTTGACATTTAGAGTAAAATATAGTATCATAGTATTAGAAAGTAATCAATAAAGATTGCTATGAAAGGAACATAAGTTCCAGTTAAATTGCTATGAAAGGCGACTAGTTAGAAATAATTAGTTGCCAGTTTTTTTATTTTATGATATACTAATTTTAACAGTTGATGAGTCAATTATTTTTTTGAGCAAATTGTGGGAGGAACACTATGAAAAATAGGTGATTTTTTCGCAAATAACCTCCTAAAACGCTCCAACGACGTATCTGTTCGAACTTTATAAGAACAGATGGATATGAAAATCAATCAGTAAAATGGTTGATTTTTTTGTTTGTGAAAAAATCTTCCAACAGAAAGGAGGATTATTTTTATGGTTAAGATAATTAAGCAAGAACTAGAATTTGAGGAATGTCTAAAACAAAGACTTGAATTTATATGTGAGTTTTCAAAAGTTACTCCTACTTTTATCAATGGTAGTATTAGAAAATTAGAGAAAACTAATCTTACATATATTGAGCCACATAGAGTGATTATTAAAAACATTACTTTTTTAGTTTTTAATTATTCCAATGATGTTTATATCTCTAACTTGACTAAAAAGATTAAATTATCAGAGTTAGAAGAATATTTGAAAAATATATAATTGTAAATATTTAACATTTCTTAAAATCGTAGTATAATATAATCAATGAAAAAAATTTATATTAACTCTGCAAGAGTTATATATATGAGTACTTTGAAAAAATTATATTATATTGCATTATTGTATTTTAGTTTATGATAAATGGATTTAAGAGATGTCAACAGTACTCGTGTACTTTGATGTCTCTTTTTGTTTTATAAGGAGGTTTGAAAATTGAACGAAGAAAAGAAAAAATGTGGGTTATATTTAAGAGTTTCCACCGAAGATCAAGCAAGAGAACGGCTTTAGTCTTCCAGAGCAAAGAGAAAGATTAGAAACTTTTTGTAAGTTTAAGGGTTACGAGATAATAGACTATTACGAAGATGCAGGAATAAGTGCTAAAACTGGTAATTATAGACCAGAGTTTGAAAGATTAAAAGCTGATATAAAGGCTAAAAAGATAAATACTATTGTCGCTCTAAAATTAGACAGAATAACCAGAAGTATATTTGATTGGGAAAAATTAATAACTTTTTTAGATGAAAATAATGCATATATTGATTGTGCTAATGATGAAATAAATACTACAAGTGCAAACGGAAAAATGATTTCAAGACTTTTAATGAGTGTAAGTCAAAATGAAATAGAAAGGACAAGTGAAAGAACTAAAATAGGTTTAGCAGGTGCAATAAAAAATGGACATGCTAGATTTCTAGCACTTGTTTATATCTCCCTAGCTACATTATAGGAGGGGAATAATATAGTTTTACAGAAATAATAAGAAATAATTTAAGGGGGAGAAATATGAGTATTAGAGTAAGAGAAAACAGCAACACAAAATATATAATAAATTTTAATTTACATAATAAAATGTTCCGAAATTAAACTCTACTCTAACCATCACTGGAAGTTACTTTTATATTTAAGGAATTATAAATATTTTATTCATATAGTTGAAAAAAGATTAGCTTTATGATATAAATTAAAATAAATATTATGAAAAGAAGAAAAATATGAGAAATATAAAAGACTATGATTTAGAAGAACTAAAAAAGCAATTTATAGATTTAAATGAAAAAGCATATAGAGCAGAACAAGTATTTAAATGGATATATACAACTAATACAACTACTTTTGATGAAATAACTAATATATCATTAGAGCTGAGAGAGAAGCTAAAAAAGCAATACAATTTAAAATCATATAAGATATTAAAAAAACAGGAATCATATGATGGAACTAAAAAATATTTATTTGATTTATCAGATGAAAACGCAATAGAAACAGTATTAATGAGCTATCACCATGGATATACAATTTGTGTATCTTCACAAATTGGTTGTAAAATGGGCTGCAAATTTTGTGCTTCAACAGGAATACCATTTGGAAGAAACTTAACTTCTGGTGAAATTATAGAACAGATACTTGCAGTACAAAGAGAAGAAAATATAAAAATATCAAATATAGTATTTATGGGAATAGGAGAACCACTAGATAATTATGATAATGTTTTAAATGCAATTAAGATAATAAACAATCCAAAAGGATTAAACATAGGAGCAAGACATATTAGTATTTCTACAAGTGGAATTGTTCCTAAAATATATGATTTAGCGAAGGAAAAATTACAATGTACACTATCTATATCATTACATGCAACAACAGATGAAAAAAGAAGTAAAATGATGCCTATAAATAATAAATATCCAATTCGAGAACTAATAGAAGCATGTAAAGATTATATAAAAACCACAAATAAAAGAATATCCTTTGAATATGCACTAGCAAAAAATAATAATGAAACTTTAGAAGATGCAAAAAGATTAGTAAAATTGTTAAAAGGTATGTTATGTCATGTTAATTTAATACCAATTAATAAGATAGAAAATGGAAAATATATAAAAACCACAAATGAAAATATAATAAAATTTAGAAATTACTTAAATACTAATGGAATAGTAGCTACAATTAGAAGAGAACTAGGGTCAGACATAGAAGCAGCGTGTGGTCAGTTAAGGCGTAAGAACTTAAAAAATAGAGGAGGATAAATGGAAGTTTTTGCAAAAACAGATATAGGAAGAGAAAGAGAGTTAAATGAAGACTATTATTATATACCAGATAAAAAAAGTGATATACAGATATATATATTAGCAGATGGAATGGGAGGCTATAATGGAGGAGAAATAGCAAGTAAACTAGCGACAACTTCTGTAAAAACATATATAGAGAAAAATATAAAAGAAATAGCACATGAAGACAAAGAAAATATAGTAGAATTATTAAAAAATGCTATAGAATATGCAAACAAAACTGTATATAAGAAATCAAAAGAAAATAAAGAATTAGAAGGAATGGGTACTACATTAGAAGTTTGTTTAATATATAATAATAGAGTATATATAGGGCATATTGGTGATAGTAGAGTTTATAGGATGCGAAAGACTGTAATACAAAAAATTACTCAAGATCATAGTTATGTTCAAAAGCTAGTAAAAGATGGTACAATAACAAAAGAAGAAGCAGTAAACCATCCAAGAAAAAATATGTTAATGAAAGCACTAGGTTGTGAAGAGACAGTAGAACCAGATATTATAGTAAAATCTATTTTAGAAGAAGATATCATAGTTATGACTTCAGATGGATTAACAAACCTTATTACTGATGAAGAAATATATAAAGCTATAACACAAAATATAGAAAGTGCAACTAATAATCTAATAAAAAAAGCAAATGAATTAGGTGGATATGATAATGCAACTATAATAATTATATATAATAAAAATAATGAGTGATTTTGAAAAGAGAGGGAAAAAATGAATTTAGAAGGAAGATTAATAGCTAATAGATATGAAATAATTAAAAAAGTAGGAACAGGTGGAATGGCTACAGTATATAAAGCTAAATGTCATGTATTAAATAGATTTGTTGCAATAAAAATTTTAAGAGACGAATTTACAACAGATCAAGAATTCATAAAAAGATTTAATTCTGAAGCACAGGCAGTTGCAAGCCTAACACATCCTAATATAGTTTCTGTTTATGATGTTGGAAATGAAGGAAACTTATATTATATTGTAATGGAATTAATACAAGGAAAAACACTAAAAGAAGTAATACAAGATGATCGGAGGATTATCTTGGAAATGGTCTGTTAATGTAGCAATTCAAATAGCATCAGCACTAGAAACAGCACACAAAAATAATATAATACATAGAGATATTAAACCACATAACATTATTATAACAGAAGAAGGCATAGCCAAAGTAACAGATTTTGGAATAGCCAAAGCAGTTTCTAACTCTACAATAACAGCATTTGGTGCTACAATAGGTTCAGTACATTATTTTTCACCAGAACATGCACGTGGAGGATATACAGATGCTAAATCAGATTTATATTCACTTGGTATAGTAATGTATGAGATGCTTACAAAAAGAGTTCCATTTGATGCAGATACTCCAGTATCAATTGCATTAATGCATATGCAAGAAACAGCAATAGAACCAATAAAACTAAATCCAGCAATACCAAAATCAGTCAACAAAATAATAATAAAAGCAATGCAAAAAGACCCAAACTTAAGATACAAAACAGCAGCAGATATGCTAAATGATTTAAGATTAGCACTAAGAAATCCAGATGAAGATTTTGTAGAAATAAGTCCAGATAAATCAAACTTTGCAACACAAAGAATACCAACCATGTACAATAATCAAATAGAGTATGAAAATGAGGAAGATGGAGAGGAAGAAGAAGCAGAAGGATTTATAAAAAGACATAAAGTAATAGTTTCCATTGTAGGAATTATTTTAGTATTTATAATTACAATACTAATTACATATTTCACATTAAAAATGACAGCAGTAAAAGAAGTACAAATACCAAATGTAGTTAACATATCAGCACAAGAAGCAAAACAAAAAGTGGAAGAGCTAAAATTAGTATATACAGAATTAGAACCAGAATTTAGTCCAGACATACCAGAAGGCTATATTATAAAACAAGAACCAGCATATTTAGATAATTATACTGTAAAAGAAAATAGTGAAGTAAAAGTAACAATAAGTAAAGGACAAGAAATAGCAATAGTTCCAAAAGTAATAGGAAAAACAAAAGAAGAGGCTATAGAAGAGCTAGAAGAAGCAAACTTAAAAGCACAGGTAATAGAAGAAACCAATGCAAAAATACCAGAAGGAGTTGTAATAAGTCAAGAAACAGAAGCAAAAACACAAGTTAATGCAGGAGAAACTATAAAAATACATGTAAGTACAGGAGTAGAACAAGTAACTGTACCAAATGTAGTAGGAAAAACCGAAGAAGAAGCTAAAAAGGCAATTACAGATGCCAAATTAAAATTAAAACAAGTAATACAAACTGATGATCCTACAAAAGAAGATGGAAAAATAGTAAAACAAGATTTAAATTCAGGAACAACAGTAAATGAAGGAACAGAAATTACAATAACACTAAATAAAGTTCCTCAGCAAAAAACAGCAACAGTAAAAGTGAATGTAAAATCACTTTTAAATGGGAAAGTTGAATATGAAAAAACAGATGAAAATACAGTAGGAGCACCAAAAGTAAAAAAAGTAAAACTAGAAATAAAAGTAGGAGAAGATGTAGTACGTTCAGAAGAAGTAGACCCAACATCAACTAATATAGTGCAACAAATAACAGGAATTGGATCTGTTCATATAAGAATATATATAGATGGAGTGTTGAAAAAACAAGAACTACATTTTAATATGAACACAAATAATATTTATATAGCAGAATAAAACTAATCAAAGATAAAAATCAAGAAATATTAATTTTCTTGATTTTTATTTGCCAAAAAAATATACATAGGATATAATAAAAAAAATTAAACAATTATGGAGGAATAATGCAAGAGGGAATAGTTATTAGTAACATATCCAATATATATTTAGTTGAAATAGAGGAAAAAGTATATGAATGTACTGCAAGAGGAAAACTAAAAAAAGAAGAAAATCAGTTAATGATAGGAGATAAAGTTTTAGTAGAAAAATTAGATACAACAGATAAAAAAGGAATTATTAGCAAAGTTGTGGTAAGAAATAATTATATAAAAAGACCTAAAATAGCAAACATTTCACAATTAGTATTTGTAATATCTAGCAAAATACCTAAACCAGATTTGCTATTATTAGATAAACAATTAGCTTTTGCAGAGTTTCTAAAAATTCAACCTCTTATAATTATCAATAAAACTGACTTAGACAAACAGGTAAAAATAAAAGATATATATGAAAGAATTGGCTATACTGTAATACAAACAGCAGCAAAAAATAAAGAAGGAATAGAAGAACTTAAAGATAATTTAAAAAATAAAATTAGTGTATTTTCTGGAAATTCAGGAGTAGGAAAGTCTACATTATTAAACAGTATATTCAATAATATAATAACATTAGAAGGAGATATAAGTAAAAGAAATAAAAAAGGAAAGAATACTACAACAGCAACAACCATTTATAAGATGGAAGAAAATACTTATATAGCAGATACACCAGGATTTTCTAGTTTTGATATATACGAGATAGAATCAAACAAGCTATATACATATTTTAGAGAATTAAACGAATATTCTAAAAACTGCGAATTTATAGGATGCACTCATATAAAAGAACAAAATTGTGGGATAAAACAAGCCTTAAAAGAAGGAAAAATTTATGAAGGTAGATACAATAACTTTGTAAAAATTTATAATAAATTAAAAGATAAGGAGGAACATAAATGGTAGAAATATCAGCATCAATACTAAATGTAAAAAAAGAAGAAGCTATAAAAATATTTTATGACTTAGAAGCAGCTCAAATTGATTATTTTCATATTGATATTATGGATGGTGAATTTGTAAAAAATAATAATAAGGACTTGATGAAAGAATATCTAACAATTATAAAAAATATATCAAATATACCATTAGATATTCACTTAATGGTAAAAGAGATAGAAAGTGCAATAGATGAATACATACCATTTGATCCTAATATAATAACATTTCATTATGAAGCATTAGAAAAGACACAAATAAAAAAAATAATTCAATATATAAAAGATAATAATATAAAAGTTGGTATAGCAATAAAACCAGATACAAATATAGCAGAAATATATGAAATTTTACCATATATTCATATGATACTTATTATGACAGTAGAACCTGGAAAAGGAGGGCAAAAGTTAATTCCTGAAACAATAGAAAAAATAGGAGGGATAAAAGAATATATACAAAAACATAAATTAGAAATAGACATACAAGCAGATGGGGGAATAACAAAAGAAAATATAAATAAGTTACAAGAAAAAGGGATTGACATAGCAGTAGTAGGTAGTGCATTAATTAATTCAAAAGAGTATTCTAGAACTGTAAAAGAGCTAAAAAATTAAATTCAAAATAAATCAGTTTATATAGAAATTTTCTATATAAACTGATTTGTTGTTTTTTAAAATAATTAATTTTCAGAAATATTGTTTTCTACAGATTTATTCTTGGTAAATAAATACATAAAGATACATCCAGTACCAAATAAGTATACTAAAATAGATAGAACAAATCCAATATAAGGGATTCTTGAAATTCCCCAAGTAAATAAAGTAGAAAGAATTAAAAGTAAAAATGTCATATATCCCTTAGAAAGATTATATTTTTCCTTTATTTTATTTGAAATTGCAATATTAGTGAATGCAAAAGAAGTAAGAGCTATTATAAAGTATATAGCTAAAAGTGAAATACCAATTGCTGTACCAACTCCACTAATTAAAAATAAAGTACAGATAATTGGAAGTAATATCCAAATAGAAAGACCAACTCCAATTACTGGTAAAGTTTTTTTAGATATATATTTTGATATATTATTATTAAACTTAGGTGCAAGCCAAATAATTAATAAATAAATTACAAAGGTACAAGTTAAACTAATAAAAAAAGATAAGACAGTTTGAAGAATATTAGTTCTCAAAAATATATTGTTATAGTAATTTAATTTATTATAATTAATATCACCTTGAACGAAATTATTAGAAAGATCTAATTCATTATTTGAAAAATAATTTAGATTTCCATATATAACAGCAGGTTGGTCTTGATTTTGAGTAAAATTAAAATTATTAGATGCAACAAAAGCGTTTCTACCAATACCACCATTAAAATCAAAATTATTAGAAACTACATTTAAATCTCTTATAGCAAAACCATCATATGTCATAGTTACTTTATCAGCAAATGCATGAAAATCATTTACATTACCACTAAATTCAACTTCATTGGCAAAAGCATAAATAGAATTTACTACATATGAACCTTTTAAAAATTTTACTTTATTAGCCAATACAATTAAGTTACCATTAACTTTTCCAGAAATTTCTACTGTATTACCTACAATATAGACATTACCATCAACTAATTGATCCATAACAACATTTGTATTGAAAATATATAAATCGTTATTACGAATATCAACTTGTGGATTAGTATTATTGACATCTCCTACAGTTTCATTTTGCTCAGTTCTAGCATTATCACCAGGAAGTGTAGATGTTATATTATCACCAGTTTCAGAAATGGGAACAATATTAGTGTCTGTTGAAAAACTAATTGTTGAAAGAAATAAAAGCAAAATAAAAAGTATAGGGAATATCTTTAATTTGTTCTTTAACATAAAAAATCCTCCTAAATAAAAATATTTATATAAATAAATAATATAACTTTACAATATATTTGTCAATGACCAATAGGCAAATACCTATTGGTCATAAGGAAGTTATTGCTTTTTAAGAAAATAAGCACAATTATTAGATGGTGTAATTATTTTAGAGGAAACATTTTCAAAACAACATTTACCATCTTTTTGGTATACACAGTTAGAAGAACAATTTATGTTTGTCAAAATAACCACCTCTAAATATTAGTATTTGTACAAAAAATAAATTTTATGCATTTTTAAATTACATTATTTATAGGTTTTACAATATTTATTAATACTGCAACTATCACACAGTGGTTTTCTAGCATTACAATTATTTCTGCCATGCCATACAAATAAATGATTAATATCTTTTAAATATTCTTTTGGAAAAATTTTTAACAAATCCTTTTCAATTTTTTGAGGATCTTTTTTAGAGGAAAGACCTAATCTATTAGAAATTCTCTTTGCATGGGTATCTACTGCAATACCATCTGCTATTCCAAAAACTTCTAACAAAATAACATTAGCACTTTTTCTACCAACTCCAGGCAAACTAATTAACTCTTCCATAGTCTGAGGAACAATTCCATTAAAATCAGTAACAATTTTTTGGGCACAAGCTTTTATGTTTTTAGCTTTATTTTTATAAAATCCACAGGGATGTATTAAATCTTCTAATAAAGACAAGTCAATTTCTGCAAAATCTTTAGGAGTAGAATATTTACAAAATATATTAGGAGTAGTTTTATTAACTCTTTCATCCGTGCATTGTGCAGATAACATAACTGCAACAACTAGCTCAAAAGGAGTCGAAAAGTCTAAACTACAAGTTGCTTCAGGATATGTGTTTTTTAAAGTTTCAACTAAATCTATTATTTCATGTTTCTTTAAATTCATATAATCACCTTTTCTAAAAAAATTAATATAATATATAAAAAGAATTGGAGGTAATATATTATGTTAGGATTGCTAAAAAAAACTTGTGGAGTATGCTTAATTGGAATGGGACTTGGGATACTTTTAGTTTTATTACTTCCAATAACAGGTTGGTTATTCTTAATAGGAGCAGCAGTATTAATACTAGGACTAATCTGGCTTTCATGCTAAAAGGATAAAAGGAGAGTGTTGCAGAATGCAAATAGTAGTTAAAAAAGTACCTAAATGTTTACGAGGGTTAGTGAAATTAATATTTGGTATAAAAGATTAATACATATATACCATAACTTTAACAAAAAAAGTAGGAGGTTAACCTACTTTTTATTTTTTAAATTTTATACCAAGTTAGTTTTTATTAAGATTTAGGCTCTTTGAACTTTTCCAGCACGTAAACATTTAGCACATACTTTAATTCTTTTTGGTTGACCATCTATCATAGCTTTTACATTTCTTAAATTTGGTTTCCAAGTTCTTGATGATCTTCTACTAACATGAGAACGGGCTATACTAATTTTATTTCCATGAGCTAAAGTTTTTTCACATATCATACATTTTGCCATTTTTATTGCACCTCCTATAAAGTTAATAAAATTGTCTATTAACAAGTTTAACATAGTATATAAAAAAATACAATACTTTTATTGATTTTTTTATACATTATTGTTACAATTCAAAATATAAAACTCAAATAATAAATAGTAAATAAAGAAAGGATAAATGTTAGGTGTTAAAACTAGCATAAAAGTAATAGTATGGTAGATTTAAAACAAGATGTAAAATATATAAAAG
This sequence comes from Clostridia bacterium, assembly GCA_022797145.1. GTDB lineage: Bacteria > Bacillota > Clostridia > TANB77 > CAG-508 > RGIG8482. The sequence goes on along the minus strand of JAAWKA010000002.1, from coordinate 49,980 downwards.
GTGTAGGACCTAATAGAGTAATATTATTAAATAAATTAGGTATATATACTTTAGAAGATCTAATTACATATTATCCAAGAGAACATGAAGATAGAAGTAAATCAATCTTAATAAAAGAAGCACAAATAGGACAAGAAGCATTAATAGAAGCAGTAGTGTTAAGTAAAATACAAATAATACCAACAAGAAGAAAAAATATGACAATATATAAATTGCTAATACAGGATACTTCTAGCTCAGCAGTTGTAGTCTGGTATAATCAAGCATATTTAAAAGATAAATTTAAAATAGGACAGAAATATACATTCTTTGGAAAAATATCAAAAAAAGATACAATAATTCAAATAGAAAGTCCAGTATTTGATATAAAAGGAAGTAAAAAAAATACAGGAAAAATAATACCAATTTATCCATTGACATATCAATTGTCACAAAATACAATAAGACAAATTATAGAAAATGCTTTAGAACAAATACAACGGTAAATTAGAAGAGACAATACCAGAATATATATTGAAAGAATATAAATTGTTAGATATAAATTCAGCAATAAGACAAATACATTTTCCGAAAGATTTTGAAGAATTTAAAATAGCAAGAAAAAGGCTTGTATTTGAAGAACTACTTAGTATGCAACTTGCATTATTAAGTCTAAAAAATCAATATAAAGTAGAACAAAAGGGAATACAATATAAAAAAGACATAAAAATGTCTGATATTATAAATACATTACCATTTAAATTAACCAAAGCACAACTAAGGGTATTAGAAGAAATAGACGAAGACATGGAGAGAAGTAAGCCAATGAATAGGCTATTACAAGGAGATGTTGGGTCAGGAAAGACAATAGTAGCAATAATAGCAGCATATAAAGCTGTAAAATGTGGATATCAAATGACAATTATGGCACCAACTGCAATACTTGCAGCACAGCACTTAGAGGGATTTGAAACAATATTAAATCCTTTTGGAATAAAATGTGAATTATTAACAAGTGCAATTAGCAAAAAGAAGAAAGAGGAGATTTTAGAAAGATTAAAACAAGGTGAAATAGATATCTTAATAGGTACACATGCGATACTAGAAGAAAATGTAGAATTTAAAAATTTAGGATTAGTAATTACAGATGAACAACATCGTTTTGGAGTAAGACAAAGAAAAATAATATCGCAAAAAGGAAATAATCCAGATGTCTTGGTAATGACAGCAACACCAATACCAAGAACTCTAGCACTAATATTATATGGTGACTTAGATATCTCAATAATAGATGAATTGCCACCTAATAGAAAAAAAATAGATACTTTTGCAGTAACAAAGGGACTGGAACAAAGAGTGAACATGTTCATAAAAAAACAAATAGAAGAAGGAAGACAGGCATATATTGTATGCCCACTAGTAGAAGAAAATGAAGAAATTAATGCAAAATCAGTATTAGAAGTTGCCGAAAAATATAAAAATGAAGTATTTAAAGAGTATAAAGTGGAATATTTGCATGGAAAAATGAAAGCAAAAGAAAAAGATAATATAATGGAACAATTTAAAAGAGGTGATATAGATATACTAATATCAACAACAGTAATAGAAGTAGGAGTTAATGTTCCAAATTCTAGTATTATGGTGATAGAAAATTCAGAACGTTTTGGACTTGCACAGTTACATCAATTAAGAGGAAGAGTTGGAAGAGGGGAATATAAATCTTATTGTATACTGAAATATCAAGGAAATTCAGAAGTCATAAGACAACGTATGAAAGTAATGCAAGACACAAATGATGGATTTATAATATCAGAAAAGGATTTAGAATTAAGAGGAACAGGAGAATTTTTTGGAACTAAACAACATGGATTACCAGAATTTAAAATAGCAAATTTATTTGAAGATATGCCAATATTAAAAATGGTGCAGAGTTTAGCTATAAGAATAATACAAGAAGATCCAAGTTTAAAGAATTTACAAAACGAAAGGTGTCGAAAAATGGTGAAGGAAAAATTTGGTAATAGATTGGAAATATAGCAAAAAATATTGAAAAAGAAGAAAAATATGGTATAATATTTATATGTAACATGATGTAGAAGTGTAGAATATATTTAATATCTACTGAAATGGAGGGACAAATATGAATATGCTGGAACTATTTAGGTATTATGGGATTACTTTAAAAAGAAAAGGAAGTCCGCTTTTTATGGAGTTACTTAATATGCGGGAAGAAGAAGTTAAAAGAGAAGTTTTAAATTTTTCTCAAGAGGAGTTAGAAGAAATAATGTGTGTATGGAGTTCCAGACACTATGTTAAAACAAAAAACATGAGTAAAGCTAAAAGCATTAGACCAGAAGAAAAAGAAGGAGAGAGTCAAGAAGAGTATGAAAAAAGACATCTAATAGAAGTAATTAAATACCTCAAAAAGGAACTATCAGGGAATCAGTAATGATTCCTTGACAAATTTATAAAAAAAAATTATTATATTAGATATAATAATGAAAAAGGATGTTTAATTTATGTTGAATTATATATTATTAGGAATAGGAACAATAATGGCATTAATAGGAACCATTATGACATATGATGCACGAAGAATAACAAAAAAATTATTTGGTTTTGGAGATCAAAATGAAGCAACAAGTGGACTAAAAATATTAGGGTTTGTATTAATAATTATAGGAGCATTATTAATAGGAGGTCAGTAAGGATATAAGTTATTGATAAGATATTATAAAGTTATCAATGATCTTATGTCCTAATTTAAAAAAGGAGAAAAAAGTATGTGTGAAAATAAATTAGCAGATAAATATAATCCGAAAGATTTTGAAGAAAAACTATATAAGGAATGGGAAGAGAAAGGATATTTTAAACCTAATATGGAGGAAGAAAAACAAAGTTTTTGCATTATGATGCCACCACCAAATGTAACAGGAAAACTTCATATGGGACATGCACTAGATGATACAATACAAGATGTATTGGTACGTTATAAAAGAATGCAAGGATTTAACACACTATGGCTTCCAGGAAGCGATCATGCATCTATATCTACAGAGATGAAGGTAGTAGAAAAACTAAAAAAAGCAGGAAAACAAAAAAAGGATTTAGGAAGAGAAGGTTTTTTAAAAGAAGCATGGGAATGGACTAAAATATACGGAGGAACAATAGAAGAACAACAAAAAAAATTAGGCTGTTCTTGTGATTGGGAAAGAAAAAGATTTACATTAGATGAAGGACTTTCAAATGCAGTATTAGAACAATTTATAAGTTTATATGAAAAAGGCTTAATTTATAAAGGGAAAAGAATGGTAAATTGGTGTACTAACTGCAATACCTCTGTATCTGATATAGAAGTTGAACATGTGCAAGAAAATACACATTTATGGCATATTCGCTACAAAGTAAAAGATGAAGAAGAATATATTATAGTTGCAACAACAAGACCTGAAACAATGTTGGGAGATACAGCAGTAGCAGTTCATCCAGAAGATAAAAGATACAAAAAACTAATTGGAAAAACAGTTATATTACCAATTATGAATAAAGAAATACCAATTATTCAAGATAAATTTGTAGAAAAAGAATTTGGGACAGGAGCAGTCAAAATTACACCAGCGCATGACATGAACGATTACCAAGCAGGATTAAAACATAATTTAGAAATAGTAGAAGTATTTGATGAAAATTTTAAAATGGGAAAGTTACACTCAGAATATGAAGGAATGGAGTTATTACAAGCACGAAAGAAAATAGTAGAAGAACTAAGACAAATAGGTGCATTAGTAAAAGAAGAAGAGTATACACATAATGTGGGAAAATGTGAAAGATGTAAAAATACAATAGAGCCTAAAATTTCTACACAATGGTTTGTAAAAATGAAAGAACTTGCTAAACCTGCAATAGAAGCTGTTAAAAATGGAGATATTAAATTCGTACCAAAAAGATATGAAAAGACTTATTTTAATTGGATGGAAAATATACAAGATTGGTGTATTTCTAGACAATTATGGTGGGGACATAGAATACCAGCTTATTATTGTAAAGACTGTGGACATATTAATGTAACAAAAGAAGAACCTAAAGTATGTAACAAATGTAATTCAAATAATTTGTACCAAGATGAAGATACATTAGATACTTGGTTTAGCTCAGCACTTTGGCCTTTTTCTACATTAGGCTGGCCAGAGGAAACAAAAGATTACAATATGTTCTTTCCAACAAATGTATTAGTAACAGGATATGATATTATATTCTTTTGGGTTGCAAGAATGATTTTTTCTAGCATATATTCAACAGGAAAAAAGCCATTTAGTGATATATTAATACATGGAATTATAAGAGATAGTCAGGGAAGAAAAATGTCTAAATCTTTAGGAAATGGAATTGATCCTATAGAAGTAATAGAAAAATATGGAACAGATGCACTAAGATTTTCAATTCTTTCTGGAACTACTATGGGAAATGACATAAGATATATACCAGAAAAACTAGAGCAAGCCTCAAATTTTGCTAATAAAATATGGAATGCTGCTAAATTTATAACAATGAATTTAGTTGAAGATAAAGAAATATTAAAATTTTCTAAGCTAGTAAAAGATGAAATAACAGGAAAATATAAAAAAGAGCTTTTAAAAATAGAAGATATATGGATATTAAATAGATTAGATAAGACAATAGAAACGGTAACTATAAATATAGAAGAGTATGACTTAGGAATAGCATTAGATAATATATATGGATTTATATGGAATGAATTTTGTGATTGGTATATTGAAATGGCAAAACCAAGATTATATAGTGAAAATAAAGAAGAAAAGGTACAAGTATGTTTTGTGTTAAATTATGTTTTTGGAAGTGCGTTAAAACTTTTACATCCATTTATGCCTTTTATTACATCTGAAATTTATTCGAAACTTGTAAATTACGATATTAAAGAATTGATGATATCAAAATGGCCACAATTAGGAAAAATGATGGAATATAATGAAGAAAAAGATTTTATTGAAAAAATTAAAGAAATTATAGTAGGAATACGTAATTTAAGAAATAATATGAATGTACATCCATCTAAGAAATCTAAACTAATATTTGTAACAAATGAATACATAAAAAATATAGAAGATTCTGAGACATTTATAAAGAAATTAGGATTTGCAAATGAAATAATAATAAAATCAAATAAAGAAGATATTCCACAAAACGCTAGGTCAATTTTAGTCAAAGGAATTGAAGTTTTTATACCATTTGAAGAGTTAATAGATATTAAGTTAGAAATACAAAGATTAGAAAATGAAAAAGTAAAATTAGAACAAGAGGTAAAAAGAGCAACCAATATTTTAAAAAATGAAGGTTTTATATCAAAAGCACCAAAACAAAAAATAAAAGATGAACAGCAAAAATTAGAAAAATACAAAGAATTGTTGGAAATAACAATACAAAGAATTGAAGAATTAAAATAAAAGATGAATTTTATTCATCTTTTTTATATAACATTAGAGTGATCTTCTTTACTCATACAGGGGGATAATCATAGAAATGAAAATATAGCATTAAGGTATTGACAAATAAAAAAAAATAGTGTAAAGTATATTAGCATTACATTAGAAAGGTAATAAAATGGAAAAGAATGTTATAGTTAGTATTCTATGTCAGATATATGGTGAACTTTTAACAAAAAAACAATATAACTTTGTGAATGACTATTATAATAACGATTTTTCACTATCAGAAATTGCAGAAAATTATGGAATTACAAGACAAGCAGCAAGAGACAACATAGTAAAAGGTGAAAATAAACTTTTTGAATATGAAGAAAAACTACATATTATGGAAAATATGAAGAAGCAAGAAGAAAAAATAAATGAAATTATATTACAATTAAAAGATATTCAAACTAAGAATTTTAATTATCAATTAAAAAATAAACTTAATAATATTGAAAAAAAACTAAACAATTTAGTTTAATATTAGGAGGAAGATATGGCTTTTGAAGGCTTATCATCAAGATTGCAAGAAATAACAAAAAAATTTAAAACAAAAGCAAGAATAACTGACTCAGACTTAAAGGAAATGCTAAGAGAAGTAAAACTTGCTTTGTTAGAAGCAGATGTTAATTATAAAATTGTAAAAGAATTTACACAAACTATACAAGAAAAAGCATTAGGGCAAGATGTTTTAAAATCATTAACACCAGGACAACAAGTTATAAAAATTGTAAAGGATGAAATAACAGAATTATTAGGAGGAACAGAAGCTAAAATTAATTTTACACCAAATCCTCCAACTGTAATTATGTTAGTAGGACTTCAAGGATCTGGTAAAACCACAACTTCAGGAAAACTTGCAAATCTTTTAAGAAAACAAGGCAAAAACCCATTATTAGTTGCTTGTGATGTATATAGACCAGCAGCAATAAAGCAGTTACAAGTAGTCGGAAAACAGCTAAATATACCAGTATTTGCAAATGAAAATTCAACAGATGTGTTACACATTGCAAAACAGGCAATGAATATTGCAATAACTAAATTAAATGATGTAGTTATACTAGACACAGCAGGTAGACTTCATATAGATGAAGAATTAATGGAAGAACTAAAGGGATTAAAGAAAAATATAAAGCCACATGAAATACTTTTAGTAGTAGATGCAATGACTGGACAGGATGCAGTAAATGTTGCAACATCATTTAATGAAGCTATTGGAATAGATGGAGTTATACTTACAAAATTAGATGGAGATACAAGAGGAGGAGCAGCATTATCAGTAAAAAAAGTTACTAATAGACCAATAAAATTTGTAGCAACAGGAGAAAAATTAAGTGATATAGAAGTATTTCACCCAGATAGAATGACTTCAAGAATATTAGGAATGGGTGATGTATTATCAATTATAGAAAAGGCAGAGGAAGCCTTTAGTGAAGAAGAAGCTTTAAAAATGGAAGAAAAACTAAGAAAACAAGAATTTGATCTAGATGATTATTTAACACAATTAAGACAAGTAAAAAAAATGGGATCTTTTTCTTCTATTTTAAAGATGATACCAGGAATGAATAAACTAAAAGATATACAAGTAGATGATAAAGAATTTACAAAAATTGAAGCAATTATTTGTTCTATGACTAAAAAGGAAAAGAGAAATTCAAAAATATTAAATGGAAGTAGAAGAAAAAGAATTGCACAAGGTTCTGGACTTACTGTACAAGAAGTTAATAAGTTCATAAATTCATTTGAAATGACACAAAAAATGATGAAAAAGATGAAAACAGGTAAAGGTATGAAAAATATGCTAAAAGGAATTAATCCAGAAGATCTAAAAAATTTTAAAATATAATAAAATTTTTAAAAATAAAAATTTTGGGGAGGTGAATAAAATGGTAAAAATAAGATTAAAAAGAGTAGGTGCAAAAAAAGCTCCATTCTATCATATTGTTGTGGCAGATTCAAGAAGCCCAAGAGATGGAAAAATAATAGAGCAATTAGGAACATATAACCCAATGACAGAACCATCTACAATAGTTTTAGATAAAGAAAAAGTTGCTGAATGGATAAAAAATGGTGCAAAACCAACAGATACTGTAAAAGCATTAATTGAAAAAGCTAAATAGGGGGCCAATATGAAAGAGATTCTAGAAATTATGATTAAAAGTTTAGTAGAAGATGTAGAGGCAGTTGAAGTTACACAAAAAGAAAAAGAAAAAACTATTACTTATTCTGTAAAGGTGTCTCAAAAAGATATGGGAAAAGTAATAGGAAAACAGGGAAAAATTGCAAAATCAATTAGAACTGTTGTAAAAGCCATTGCGGCAAAAGAAAATAAAAAAATTAATATTGAATTTGTAGAATAATAGAGGTAATAAATGGAGCAAGAAATAGAATTAGGTCAAATTGTTAATACATATGGAATAAAAGGGTTTCTTAAAATTGTTCCTTATACAGATGATATAAAAAGATTTGAAGATTTAAAAACAATATATATACAAGAAAAAAATAATTTACAAGAATTTATAATAGAAGAAGTTAAGTATAGTAAAAATTTGGTACTTTTAAAATTAAAGGGAATTGATGATGTAAACATAGCAGAAAAATACAAAAACTGTTATGTAAAAATAGACAGAAAAAATGCAGTAAAATTACCAGAAGATACATATTTTATTATAGATTTAATAGGAATAAATGTCATTACAGATAAAGGAGAATTATTAGGCAAAATAGTAGATGTATTTCCCACAGGAAGTAATGATGTATATGTTGTTAAAAATGATATAGGAAAGCAAACTTTATTACCAGCTATTGCAGAAGTTATAAAAAATGTAGATATTAATAATAAAAAAATGATTGTGCATATGTTAGAGGGATTATAACAGGAGGAAATATGAAATTTGATATATTAACTCTTTTTCCAGAGATGTTTGAACCACTATATAAAAGCATCATTGGAAGAGCAATAAGAAGCAATAAAATAAATATAAATATAGTAAATATTAGGGACTTTTCTAAAAATAAGCACAAAAAAGTTGATGATACACCTTATGGTGGAGGCGCAGGAATGGTAATAAAGCCAGATGTTGTATATGATGCATTTATGTCAGTAGTTAAAAAGGATGCAAAAATTATATATGTATCACCACAAGGCAAAGTATTAAATCAAAAAATGGTTGAGGAATTAAGCAAAGAAGAACATATTATTTTTTTATGTGGTCATTATGAAGGAATAGATCAGAGAGTATTAGACGAAATAAAGTGTGAGGAAATTTCAATAGGTGACTATATAGTAACAGGAGGAGAAATTCCTACTATGGTATTAGTAGATGCAATTTCAAGATATAAAGAAGGAGTATTGAAAAAAGAAGCTATACAAGAAGAGTCTTTTTCAAATGGGCTATTAGAATATCCACACTATACTAGACCAGAAATTTTTAAAAATAGAAAAATACCACAAGTGCTTTTATCTGGACATCATGAAAACATAAAAAAGTGGAGGAGAGAAGAAGCAATAAAAAATACTTATGAAAAACGACCAGAACTTTTAAAAGAAGTTAATTTAACAAAAGAAGATATTGAATATTTAGAAAAAATAAAATAAAAAGGAGGAAGTTTTCAATGGATATAATAAAATCTATAGAACATGAACAATTAAAAAATAAAATACCAGTTTTAGATATAGGAAATACTGTAAGAGTTCATGTTAGAATAAAAGAAGGAAACAGAGAAAGAATACAAGTATTTGAAGGAATAATAATTAAAAAGCAAGGTGGAGGACTAAATGCTACATTTACAGTAAGAAGAATATCTTATGGTGTTGGAGTAGAAAAAACATTTTTAGTACATTCTCCATTAGTAGAAAAAGTAGAAGTAGTAAGAGTAGGAAAAGCAAGGAGAGCAAAATTATACTATTTAAGAGATAGAATAGGAAAAGCTTCTAAAACAAAAGAAAAATTAGGAGCAAGAATTGAAGATAAGGAAATTGTTGTAAAGGAAGAGATAGAGGAGACACAGGAAGCTGTAGCACCAGAAGAAGCACCAGCAATAGAAACTACAGATATAGCAACACAAGAAGTTGTAGATACAGTGAAAGAAGAAAATGTAGAAACAACTAAGGAAACATTAAATTCTGAAACAACAAAAGTAGAGGAATAATATTATAAAAAAATAATAACATAACTGTTATTATTTTTTTTATAATCAGGTATATAAACTAATACAATTATTTTGTTTTACCAATTTCAGCATATTTTTTTAGTTTATCATAGACTAAATAATTTATAGTTCCAGCAGGGAAATGTCCAAATTTATCTTTTTTTCCTGCTGGTACACCAGTTAAAACTTCTATACCTTCTTCAATTGAAGAAATAGCATATACATGAAATTCACCTTTTTTTACAGAATCAATAATTTCATCTGATAAGCTTAAATTTTCTATATTTTGTATTGGGATCATTACACCATGATCACCATTAAATCCACGTATTTTACAAATTTGATAAAATCCTTCAATTTTTTCATTTACACCACCAATAGGTTGAATTTCACCTTTTTGGTTAACTGAACCAGTAACAGCAATGGATTGATTAATTGGAATACCAGATAAACTTGAAAGAAGAGCATATAACTCTGTACTAGAGGCACTATCACCATCCACACCGTTATATAATTGCTCAAAACAAATACTTGCAGTTAAACAAAGAGGAATATCTTGAGCAAACATTTCACCTAAATATCCATTTAAGATGTAAACTCCTTTAGAATGAGAAGAACCAGATAAGTCGACTTCTCTTTCTATATTAATAATACCATTTTTTCCAGTATAAGTATTTGCAGTTATTTTAGAAGGCTTACCAAAAGAATAATCACCTATTGTCATAACAGTTAATCCATTTATTTGACCAACTTTGGAACCATCTGTACTAATAAGTAAAGTATTATTTTTTATCATTTCAGTATATCTTGAATCATATTTTTTAACTCTATCAATTCTCTCTTTTAAAGTTTTTGTAACAAAGTCTTCTGTAACAACTTTTGATTTTGAAAGTTTTGCCCAAGTACAGGCTTCAGCAATAATTTCTGTTAAATCATTAAAACGAGTAGAAAGTTTATTTTTGTTGTTTGCTAATCTTGAGGCATATTCTACAATTCTTGCAACAGCAAATTTATCTAAAGGAAGTAAATCTTCTTGTTCACAAAAAGAATGAATAAAGCGAGCAAGCTTTTGAATATTATCATCAGTTTTTGGTGCATCATCTTCAAATTCTACTTTTATTTTAAATAATTTTTTAAAATCACTATCTATGGATAGAAGTGTATGATATATATTAGTACTTCCTATTAAAATTACTTTTAAATCTAAAGGAATTGGTTCGGGTTTTAAAGATACCATAACCATAGAAGAGCGTTGATCAATTGCATTTTCAATATTTAATTCTTTAATTCTTAATGCTTTTTTTAGCATATCATAACAAATAGAATTAGATAATAAATCTTTGGCTTGTAATATAATATAACCACCATTTGCTTTGTGAAGTAATCCAGGTTTTAGCATGGTATAATCAGTTTTTAGTGTTCCGTAATAGTTTTCATATTCAAGTTTTCCAAATAAATTATGATATGAATAATTAGAATCCATGATTACAGGAGCACCTTCAGATTCACTATTATCTACAAATAAATTAACTCTATAGTTTAACCAAGGTTGTTTAGGTTCCTGACGAGGAGATGCATTTTGGTGGTTTTGTGTAGAAGGGGGTTCAATAAATAGTTGGACATTTTTTAAAATATCTTTTTTTACATTATCAAGAAATTTGTTGATTTTTTTATTCCTTTTATACCTAGATTTTATATAGTTAATATGAACACTGATAGTAAGAAGAGCAATATTTGATTGCCATTCTTCAATTTTTTTGTCAGATTCTCTTTCAATGGCTTTTATTTCACTAATGGCTGAAATTATTTGTTCTTGTACAATACTAGATTTTTCTTCAAATTGCTTTTTTAAATTTTCATCTAATTTTTCAAATTCTTCTTCTTCTAAGGCTTTACCATCAATTACAGGCATCATATAAATTCCATTTTGAGCAGTTTTTACCTGAAAACCATGTTTCATAGATTCTTGATTTAGTTTTTCTAAAAGTATAGAACGTTTTTGCTCAAATTCTTGCTTTATCAGAGTTTTTTCTTTTTCGAAATCTTCATTACTGAAAGTTTGGTTAATATCAGCTTTTATATCTTTTACAAATTGTTCCATATCATATTTAAATTCTTTACCAAGGCCCGCTGGAAGTGAAATAGCAATAGGTTCATTGGGATCATCAAAGTTATAAATATAACACCAATCTAATGGAGCCTTTTTCTTTTTGGAAATTTTATTTAAGTAATTTTTAGTATACATAGTTTTTCCAACCCCATCAGGTCCTTCAAGATATAGATTATATCCTTTTACATCAACAGACAAACCAAACTCTAAGGCTTTAATACCTCTATCTTGTCCAATTCCAGTATCAATAGCAGTTAATTCATTTGTAGTATTAAATTTAAATATGTCTACATTACAATAATCTCTTAGTTGTCTATAGTTTAATTCATTTTTTTTCATTTGTTTCTCCTTTTATAAAACTTGTTTTAGAAAAATAATGTCATAATAATAGCATTCTCATTTTGAGAATAATAATTCTTTCGTTTTCCAAGTTTCTTAAAATTAAATTTTTCGTACAATTTTATTGCATTAATATTTTTTTCGTTTACTTCAAGTGTTAATGATGAAAAATGTTCATTTTTTGAAATTTTAATTAAATGTGTTAAAATTAAAGTAGCAATCCCCAAATTTCTTTTATCGATTCTTGTGACAATATTGGTTAAATGAATATCATCAGTAGATTTCCAAATACCACCAAATCCCCAAATTTCATTATCTGATTTTGCTACTAAGTATGTAGAATTAATATTTTCTAATTCTTTATAAAGAATATTATAATTCCAAAAATTATCAAATTTGTCATTTAAAATGTCTTTAATCTGCAATAGATCATTTTTTGACATAGGGCTAATTTTTATTTGCATTTAATTTTTCCTCCAATAATCTTTCAGCATTAGATTTTCTTAGATAAAGTGGAGATAAAGAGTGAATTTTTGAATGAGAAGAATTTTTGATTAAATTAAATGCAGCAATACCAACACTTGTAGAAGTTAAAGAGTTAATATTAATGTTATTATAAAATCTGTAATTTTTTCCTAAGTTAAATTCTAACACATCTTTATATTGTATACTACCATTTCCGACAAAAGTTATTAATTTGTTATACTTTTTTAATAAGTTTGTAATATTTTCAATTGTATCTAAGCAGAAGGGTTCAAGCAATTGATAAGTACCATTATTATAGTCAAATAAAGAATAATAGGCGTTATTATTTTTGGCATCAATTAAAGAACAGATAAAACCATTAATACCCAAATTATATATAAGAGAAGTTAAGGAAGGAATTCCAATACAAGGTTTGTTTGTAATGTCACAGAAAGCTTTAATTGTAGAGATTCCAATTCTTATTCCAGTAAAAGAGCCAGGTCCAATATCACAGGCAAATAAGTCAATAGAATTTAAAGTTAAATTGGTTTGTGATAGAAGTTGAGAAATTTGTGGCATTAATTTTATTGAGTGAGTATTATTATCTGATATAGAGAGTTCTTTAATTAATTTTGTATTTTCTAGTATGGAACATGAACAAACATTAGAAGAAGTGGAGATACTTAAAATTTTCATAAATTTAAAATCCTTTCATAAAACTAAAATGTATCAAAAAAATTTTTTAACATATTTGAATATCTATCTCCAATGGGGAGAATGGATAAAATACGTTTGTTTATGTTATTTATATCTTTTTTAAAATTGATAAGAATATAATTGGGAGGAAGAGCGTCTTTAATTAATTCTCCCCATTCAATAATACAAATACCAGTTTCAAAATAATGTTCACCTCCAATAGCATAAAATTCATCACTAGAGGATAAACGATATACATCAAAATGGAAAATAGATATATCTTTTTTTCTATACTCATTAACAATGGTAAAAGTAGGACTAGAAATTTCATTTTCAAGTCCAAAATATGATAAAAATCCTTCCGTAAATTTTGTTTTACCACATCCTAATTCACCAGATAAAACAATAACATCACCACTTGAAAAAATAGAGGCTAGTTTATTGGCTAAGTTTAAAGTATCTTTTTCAGAATTTGTAACAATTTTATACATAAAAATCAATCCTTTATTAAATGATATAAATATTTTATATTATTAAAATGAAATTGTAAATTAAGAGAGAGAAAATTTTTAAAAAAAGTATTGACAAAAATATTAATAGCAATTATAATTTATTAGTCGATACAAAATGCAGGTGTAGTTCAATGGTAGAATTCCAGCCTTCCAAGCTGGCTATGCGGGTTCGATTCCCGCTACCTGCTCCAATTTGCTCCCTTAGCTCAGTTGGTCAGAGCAACCGGCTCATAACCGGTGGGTCCAAGGTTCGAATCCTTGAGGGAGCACCATTTTTTTATAATAAATATGGATAGGTGGCCGAGTGGCTAAAGGCGGCAGACTGTAAATCTGTTCTCATTTGAGTACGAAGGTTCGAATCCTTCCCTGTCCACCATAATATAAAATCTCTGTATTAAGCTAATATACTTAATTACAGAGATTTATATTTTTAAAAATAATGCAATTTTAATGCAACTAGATGTTTTGTATGTAATTAATGTAATGATTTAAAGAATCTTCTTTAAATTTATTAAAGATAGTAGTATAAGTGTTAATAGTGACAGTGATGTCTTTATGACCTAAAAGTTTTTGCAAAACAGGTGCTGGTATTCCAGCTTCAATGCAACGTGTTGCATATGTATGACGTAACATATGGGTATTTACTTCACTGGTCCTTAAATTTATAATTATATCTTTTTTATTTTTATTTTTTCTTTTAATGGGCTTTATTGTGTTTCGTATATTTGCATTTTTACAAATTTTTTTAAATTGTATATTAATTGTAGAAGGAGCTATCACAGAGCCGTTAGAATGGCAAAATAGTAAATTATTTTTATTGGGCATATACTTTTCTAGACAGTCTTTTAAAATTGGTTCTAAAATAATTGTAATAGGAATTTTGCGATTAGATTCATATGTTTTTGTTGTGTCGCCAATAATAACTTTTCCTTTTTGGTCTTTTGTTAAAGTATTGTCAATGTTAAGTAAATTAGAAGTAAAATCAATATCAGTGGGTTGTAGAGCTAAGATTTCACCAATTCGCATTCCAGTATGTATTGCCAGTAAGAATATATTTTTATATTGTTCGTTTTTCAATGCTTCAATAAAGGCTTTTTGCTCATTAATAGTTAATGCATCAACTTCCTTATCTTTTTTTGAAGATTTAGGTTTTATTACATTAGTAAGAGGGTTTTTTATAATAATATCTCTTTTAATAGCTTCTTTAAAAACACTTCCTAACATTTCATAAATTTTATCTATATAAGAATTTGCGAGTTCTTTTTTTGAATTAATAAACTCTTGTAATTCATTTACTTTTATATCTTGTATTTTTATATTAGCAATATTACTGTTCTTTATATGTTTAAGAGTACCTAAAGAACGCCCATAAGTAGAATCAGTTATTATATTCGCATTAAATTTATTGTCTATAATCTGTTTTCCTAGCATATAGATTGTAGTATCATTTTTCTCTATAAAAGATTTTCTTTGTATATCTGCTAAAGCCTTTGTTATTTTTTCTTTTACTTCTTTTCTGGTATTTCCATATACAGACTTACGATTTATTTTTCCGTCTGCTTTTCTTCCTGCTGTAAATTGTCCAACCCATTTGTTCAACTTTTCAGAAAAGTAGATAGTTCCTTCTCCGATTTCCTCTTTTAGCCATTGTTTTCCTCCTTATAATATAATAAGCAGTTTAGCACTGCTTATTATTTGTGTAATTCAAATTTTCCTATATATTTGCCTAATATCTTAATTGATGTATCTTTATTATATATTTGTGTCTGAAAACTATTATCGTTTGACATAGGTTCTAGAACCACAACATCTTCATGTTTAGTAAATTTTTTTAATGTAGCATCATATCCATTTACTAGTACAACTGCAATTTCGCCATTCTCAACTATATCTTGTTTATGTATTAGTGCATATGCACCATTTTTTATAATTTTATTCATGCTTTCTCCATTAACACGCAAAAAGAAATGTTCTTCTGGATTTACTATATTCATTAAGTTGGGGGCAATAGGTATTCGTCCTTCTATGCATTCTTCTACCCAATTAGGTTGCCCAGCTGAAATTTGACCGATAAACTGGACACATGTAGTATTGAGGGTTATTATTATCATCAATATAATTATTATTGAATGTATCATTTTGTGATTTTTTCTTAAATAATTCTATTAGAGTATTATTATCAAATTCTTTTAAATGAGCTAAAGATAAACAGTGTGAAAAATTATTGATGTATTTAATAAATTCATTATCAAAACTTTTTAATACAATATTTTTACTATGAAGAGATAATAATTCTAATACTTCAAAAGTATAAAGGTTATTATATATATTATCAATATTTAAGCAATCAATAAAGGTATAATTAATAATATCTATATAATCTTCAAGTTGCAACAGTTGTAAAAATTCATTGTATAATAGTATAAATCCAGCAATATATTTATAATTTTCTATTACATGTGCAAAATCAAAAATATCTTCAAGAAAAATAGGCTTTTTTGATTTTTTTACTATGTTTTGCTCTAATATATAGAGATATTGTTGAAAATTCTCTATAAAACCCTCTATTTCATAAAAATTATCATCATCATTTTTCCCATTATTTATATATTTATGATATTCTTTAATTTTATTGTATATAGAAGAAACATTGCTTTCTAAAGTTTGTTCAGTATATCCGCATATTTGCATAAGTTCTTGATAATCTGCAATACCGTGAGAAGCATTGGCTATTCTTTCTAATATTTTTGGAGATGGGGGAGTAGTTCTTACTTTATTTATTATTCTAGAAATATATGCAGCATCTACACCAGAAGTTCGTGCAAATTCATTTAAAGATTTTTCTCCTATGGATGTTTTTAAAATATTTATTAATTTATCTTGATTATACATTTTATAGTAATCCTCCTAATAGTTATTATAAACTAAATATTGAAAAAAAACAATATTTTTTTGAAAAAAGTATTGACAAAATACAATAGGCAATGATATATTGTCAACAGACAATGAAAGGAGGGGGAAAATGATTGTTAAAATACAAGAATTTAAAGATAAGGTCGAAGAGATTAAAGAAGAGTATTCCTTAAGTAATAGAGATATATCTAATACTATGGGGATAGACTATACTTATATGTTTAGACTGTTTAAACAAAATGCTAATCCAGGAAGAAAGGTAATTGATGGAATAGAAAAGTTTTGTCAAAAGTATAATTTAAATTCAAAAGACTATATTTTTTTAAAATAAATGTTGACAACAGACAATGCAAAGACGAAATGGAGGTGATTTAAGTGCAAGTAAAACAACCAACAAAAAAATACGAAAGTCTCCCAGACACAATAACACCATATGATTATGCCGAATGGAGAGGAGTAGGAGAAAATACAGCGAGAAACATATTCAACATGAAAGGTTTTCCAAGAATACAAGGAACAGGAGTAAAGCAATTAGCAGATAAAAGAGCGGTATTTTTATTTGAATTAGGGCTATCAAATGAAGATAAGCAAGAAATATTTAAAGAAATAGCAAAACAAATTATATAAAGGAGAGTGAAGCAAATGAATTATAAAAAAGAATACAAAAGAGCAAAGACAAAATTACAGTTTGTACAAGCAATATTTTTAACAATAGTTTATGCAAGTATATTCGTATACGCAATTATAAAGTAGAAGGAGGTGAGAAATGATGTTTAAAAGAAAAGAAAAGCAAAGTTTATTGGAGGCAAGAACAAAAGCTTTAGAAAAAGCAGAAAAAAGAGTGCAGGAATTAAATATATTAAAAAATTATTATAAAAATACAACAGAAGAACAAAGAGAAATTATAGAAGCTCTAGAAAAAAGAGAACAGCGTATCAGAGAATTGATTTCTAATTATGAAGTAAAAAAATCAAGTCCATACACACTAATCAGAGACATGAAAAATGAACTAGATAACCCGTTAAAATCATTCTAGTTCAAATTTAAGATTGTATAAATCCACTTAATTGTATTATAGCAGGGATTTATATATTTGTCAAATAAAGAAAGGGGAGAAGTATGAATAAAATTGAAATAAAAAATAGATGGACAAACTCAATATTATTTGAATATGAAAAAGAAAATAATACAGTAAAAAATACTGTAGAGGAAGCAATTAAGCAAGGAGCAGATTTAGAAGGAGCAGATTTAGGAGAAGCAAATTTAAGAGGAGCAAATTTAGAAGGAGCAGATTTAGGAGAAGCAGATTTAGGAGAAGCAAATTTAAGAGGAGCAAATTTAGAAGGAGCAAATTTAAGAGGAGCAGATTTAGAAGGAGCAGATTTAGGAGAAGCAGATTTAGGAGAAGCAGATTTAAGAGGAGCAAATTTAGAAGAAGCAGATTTAAGAGGAGCAGATTTAGGAGAAGCAGATTTAGAAGGAGCAGATTTAGGAGAAGCAGATTTAGAAGGAGCAGATTTAAGAGGAGCAGATTTAAGAGGAGCAGATTTAGAAGGAGCAGATTTAGGAGAAGCAGATTTAGAAGGAGCAGATTTAGGAGAAGCAGATTTAAGAGGAGCAAATTTAGAAGGAGCAGATTTAAGAGGAGCAGATTTAGAAGGAGCAGATTTAAGAGGAGCAGATTTAGAAGGAGCAAATTTAGAAGGAGCATACATTTATACAAGTGATGACAAAATTAATACAGAAGATACAGTTAAAAAATTTAAAGAAAGGAACAATGTAGAGATTACGGGCTGGTACATAAATAGAAACATTATTCCTACTAGGTGGAGTTGTTTTTGGAAGTATGGATTAATCATTTGCAATTATGAAATAGCTAAACCAATTTTAAGAATGACAACAGAAGAAGCTGAAAAAGAGTTGTCCAAAAAATATGAATGTGAAGTAAAAATAAAGGATTAAACATAAAAATGGAACATTAGTCAGAAGGGAGAAAGAAAAATGAAAAAAAGTACAGGAATTGTAAGAAGGGTAGATGAATTAGGTAGAATTGTTATTCCAAAAGAAATAAGAGATGAATTTAATATATATGAGAAGGACCCAATAAAGATTTCAGTAAGTGGTTCTTCAATTATATTAGAAAAATATAAAGCCAAAGAATGCACAAAATGTTTAACAAAATGTGAAGATAGAGACAAGTTTTGCAGAAATTGTGGAGAGGAGATTAAATAATGGAACAAGAAATAACAATTACTTTAGAACAATATGAAGAATTAGTAAAAGCAAAACTGAAAGCAGAACAATATAAGAATTACTTCTTAGAGAATACACAAAATAATCAAATAACAAAAGCAGTAACAACTATAGAATGTAAAAATTTATATGAATTAATTACAGAAGCTCAAAATAAGGAGGAAAAATTAAAATAATTGAAGGGAGGGAATTAATATGGGATATCAAAAAATTAAAGATTTTATTTCAGATATAGACGAATTTCATAATGAAGCTGAATTAAGAGAAATTTTACAACAAATTTTATTCATCTGTGAAGAAAACTTAAAAAATGAACCATCTACCAGCAACCAAACTGAAAAATAGATGATTCACAAAAATATTTATATAAATACTTTCTGTTTTTATTGTATCACAGAAAGTTAGAAAGGACAAGGATAATGAAAATAAATAACAAACTAAACTTACCACAACCTTTTGTAGATGCAGTTACAAAAGAATATGAATATAAAGAAAAACAATATAGTGTAACAACAATATTAAAAGATGTTAGAGAAATATTACTTACAAGAAGGCATAACAAGGAAATAGAACAAGATGTAGCAGATATGATTTGGCTTATTTTAGGGACAGCAGTACATAGCGTATTGGAAAATAGCAAAGAGGCAGATGCAGAATTTAAGGAAGAACATTTTGTAGAAGAAGTACAAAATGGATATAAGTTATCAGGTCAAGCAGATTTATATAATGCAGAAACAAAAACAGTAACAGATTATAAGACATGTTCTGTTTGGAAAGTAATTTATGATGATTGGGATGATTATAAAAAACAATTATTAATGTATGCATGGGCATTTAAAAAAATGGGATTTGAAGTCGAACAAGGGCAAATTGTTGCAGTAATAAAGGACCATAGTAAAACAAAAGCAAAAACAGATAGTAATTATCCACCATATCCAGTTTATAAAAAAGTATTTAAATTTTCAGAACAAGAATTTAAAGAGATAGAAGAATTTATTAAAGATAAATTTACCCAAATAGAAAAATATGAAAATACTGAAGATGATAAATTACCAATATGTACTGAAGAATCAAGATGGAATGATGGGGACAAATATGCTGTAAAGAAAAAAGGTAATAAAAGAGCATTAAGAGTTTATGACACATTAGAGGAAGCAGAAGCACATTTAAAACAAGATGATAGTTTAGAGTTAGAAATTCGCAAAGGAGAAGATAAAAAATGTTTAGAATATTGCAGTTGTTGTGAATTTTGTAGTTACTGGAAAGAAAACTATGGAGGTAAGCAATAAATGGATATTAATCAATTAAGAAGTTGTGCTTACAACATTTTAGATAATGCACAAGCAATAATGATGGAATGCAACAGAGAAAATCCTTATGGTGGATATTTATTAGAAAAAATAAAACCAATAGAAAATGACTTACAAGTTATAAAAAATCAATGTATGAAGGGAGATAACCAGTAATGGAAAATGAAAAAATTGAAAACAAAGTAATACTTACATTAGAAGAATACTTAAAAATAAGAGATACCAAAATAAACCAGGATAAAAATATTAGTGAATTATTAAATTACTATTTAACTGTGCAGAATTAAACAGAGATAAAACAGACCTAAAAATTGAAAAATACCACTTAAGAGAAGAAAGAATGAAAATTTTGTTAAAAGAAGTAGATCATGAAAGATATCAAAAATTACTAGAAACATTAAAGCAAGAGGAGGATGAGGATTAATGGGAATACCAGTATTAATTTTAGGCGAATCAGGTTCAGGGAAAAGCTGTAGCTTGAGAAATTTTAAAAAAGATGAATTAGCAATTTACAATGTTGCAGGAAAACCACTTCCATTTAAAGGCGAATTAAATATGGCAGACAATGTTACATATAAGCAAATACAGCAAAATATGGCAAAAGGTAATTTTAAAACTTATGTAATAGATGATTCACAATACTTAATGGCTTTTGAGTCTTTTGATAGAGCAAAAGAAACAGGATGGGGAAAGAATATTGATTTAGCTTCAAATTTTAAAAACCTTATACAGTTTGTAATAAAAAATACACCCAAAGATACAATAGTATATTTTTTACACCATACAGAAATTAGTGATTCAGGAGCAATAAAAGCAAAAACATTAGGAAAAATGTTAGATGCTCAATTAACAGTAGAAGGATTGTTTTCGATAGTATTACTTTGTAAAACAGATGGCCAAGAACATTATTTTGAAACACAAAGTGATGGATATACAACTTGTAAAAGCCCAATGGGAATGTTTGAAGCAAAAATTGATAATGACTTAAAAGTAGTAGATACAACTATTAGAGAATATTACGAGTTAAACAAATTTAAAGAGAAAGGAGCAAAAGAAAATGCAAAAGCTTGATTTAAATAGTGAATTATTAAAACCAATGAGAGAGCAGTTTGAAATTATATTAAATCGATTAGTAGGAATAGTAGCAACACAAAACAAAGAAGCAGAAATAACATTAAAACTAAATTTAGATAGTACAAAACAATATGAAGAAGTAGATGAAAAAACAGTAAAAGAATGGGTAGAACCAAGAATTGACTATTCTATAAGTGAAAAAATAAAAGAAACTAAAAATACAAATAAGGGATTAGTAGGATTTGATTATCAAGTAAAAGTAGATGAAGAAAACAATATTACTTATGTTGAAAAAATAAATGAACAAACAACCTTATTTGGGGAGGATGAGTAATATGAGTTTTCAAAGAAAAGTTGAAAGAAATCAATTAAAAAAGCAATGGAAAGACCATAACAAAGGCGTGGCCAAAAGATATAGATCAGACTTTAGAGGATTTTGGAAATGGTTTCAAAAGAAGAAAAGAGGTGAGAAATAATGGCATTAGATAGAGTATTTAGTACACCAACAGTAACTATAGATCAAGACAAATATGATGACTTAATAAAAACAAAAACTTTATATTTATTAAAATTAAAAGAAGAAAAGGAGCATAAAAAAATGGAAGAAATGAAAAGTCTAAAAATAATGATTAGTCAACCAATGAATGGAAAGTCAGAAGAACAAATTAGAAATGAAAGAGCAAAATTAGTAAAAGAACTTGAAGAAAAAGGACATAAAGTTGTTGACACAATATTCGCTGAAGAAACACCTGAAGGAGATGCAAGATTATATTATTTAGCAAAATCAATTGAAGCAATGAGCAAAGTAGATGCAGTAATATTTATGCCAGGTTGGGAAAATGCAAGAGGATGCAAGATAGAACACGAAATAGCAGTTAAATACAATAAATTCATAAAAGAAGTGGAGGAAAATTAATTATGGAAAAACCAAGTGATTATGAAAATGTACAGCCAATAACAGATTTTGAAACATTAGAACCAGGAGCATATAAATGTAAAATATTAAAAGTAGAGGAATTAAAGGCTAGTAACGATAAGACATATTTAAAAATTAACTTTGATATTGCAGAAGGAGAAAAAGCAGACTTTTATAAGAAAAAATATCAAGCAGACACAAGAGAAGATAAAAAATGGGGAGGAGTATTAGTAGTATTTGTATTAGACTTTGAAAATAAAACAAATAGATACTTAAAAACACTAATAACTTGTGCTGAAGCATCAAATGCAAAATATAAATTTGACTGGGAACATCCTGAAAATTTAAAAGATAAAAAAATCGGTATTATATTTAGAGAAGAAGAATTTGTCGATACATTTGGAACAACAAGAACTGCAACAAAACCTTTCAGAGCCTGTGTATATGACAAAACGGAAGAAGCAAAAATACCAAACAAAAAGTTATTACCACAAAAGGGAGAGGCATTTGATAATTTTGAAACTACATCATCAGACAATGATGATCTTCCTTTCTAGGAGGTAAACTATGAGTTTGATCAGAGAAATTAAGGAAAGAGCAAATATAGTAAAAGTAGCAGAACTTTATGGATTAAAACTGAATAGGGCATATAAATGTGTATGCCCATTCCATAAAGAAAAAACAGCTAGTCTTTCAATATCACCACAAAAACAAATATGGAAATGCTTTGGATGTGGAAAAGGTGGCGACTCGATTTCTCTTGTATCAGAATTATTAAATATAAATGCTTTAGAAGCGGCGAAAAGTATAAACTACACTTTAGGATTAGGATTAGATCCAAATCAAAAAAGTAATTATTTTGAAATCAATAAATATAAAAACAAGCAAAAAACAGAAGAAATATTTAAGCAATGGGAGAATAAAACATTTCAATTATTGTGTGATTATTTACATTTGCTTTGGAAATGGGAAGAAGAAAAAGCACCAAAAAATATGGAAGAAGATCCTGACGACCTATTTGTAGAAGCAATGCACAATAAAGATTATATTGACTATTTAATAGAAAACATTTTTATAAACGGAACAAACGAAGATAAAATATGGTTTTGGAAACACGAAAAAAAGGTGGTGAGAAGAATTGAATCAAGAGTTAGAACTTTCAGAGCAATTAATTGATGAGGGGTTTACACCTTTTGGGGAGATTAGTGAATTAACAAAAGAACAAATTTTAGATAAGGAAATATTTGAACATATTTTTTCAATAGATAACCAAATAGCAAGAACAACACTAATTATACGATTACAGGATAAGGCCAGGGAACTTGGAAATATAAGAAGTTTTGACAAACTTTTAAAAGCATACCAAACAGAATTTGCACAAAGATTTAAACAAAGAGGTAGCAATACAATTCAATTCACACAGCCACCAATTGAAAAACTAAAGTGTGGAAAGTGGGAATGTGAAGATACAGGAGTCACTAAAAGTATTATGGGTGCAGGTATGATTCCACAAACAATAGTAGCTTGCTCACATCCTATATTACCAGTAGAAAGATTAATCAATGTTGACTCTGAAACTGAAAAAATAAAACTAGCATTTTTCAAAGATAATAAATGGCAATACATAACAATTGAAAGAAGTATGGTAGCAAATAAATCTAATATTATCCAATTATCAGATAGGGGAATAGAAGTAAATTCAGAGAATGCAAAGGATCTAGTTTCATATATTGCAGATGTAGTTTCCTTAAATGCAAAAGAAATTCCAGTAAATCGTAGCACAGACAGGTTAGGATGGATAGAAAATGAATTTGCACCTTATGTAGGCGACTTAAAATATGATGGCGACATAGCATTTAAAGATGTATATGCAAGCATAAGAGAAGTTGGAGAATATGAAGAATGGAAAGAAGTATGTAGAAAAGTAAGAAAAGAAAGCAAAATTGCACATTTACTTTTAGCATCTTCATTTGCTAGTACACTAAATCAAATGTTAGGGGTACTGCCATTTGTAGTACATATATGGGGTGGAACAGGAACAGGTAAAACAGTAGGCTTAATGCTTACAATGAGTGTTTGGGGTAATCCTGAAGTAGGAAAATTAGTAAGAACATTAAACGCAACACAAGTAGCACTAGCAAGGTATGCAGCATTCGTACACGATATTCCATTTGCAGGAGATGAGTTACAAACAATCAAAAGTAGATGGGACAGCTTTGACAACCTGGTAATGTATTTAACAGAGGGTGTTGATAGAGGTAGAGGTAAAGCATATGGTGGAATAGAACTTTTAAAGGAATGGAATTGCTGTTTCCTATTTACAGGAGAAGAACCAATAACAAAAGCAACTTCAGGTGGAGGAGTAAAAAACAGAGTAATTGAAGTAGAAGCAACAGAAAAAGTAATTGCAGATGGTAATTTTGTAAGTAACTTTGTTAGAAAAAATTACGGATTTGCTGGTAAAGAATTTATAAATAATATTCCTAAACAAGAAGAATTACAGCAAAGGTATAGAGAGATATTTCAAAACATACTACAAAAAACAGATACTACAGATAAACAAGCAATGGCTATGGCCACAGTATTACTTGCTGATGAAATATCTACAGATTTAATTTTTAAAGATGAAAAATTAACAATAGAAGATATAAGTGGATGGCTTACAAGTGCAAAAGAAGTTGATGTTTCTACAAGAGCATATGAATGGACAATGAACTGGATTTCACAAAATATAAACAGATTTAGAGAAAATGAAAACGGAGAAATTTGGGGTAAATATGTCGAAAGTGAAGATGTTTGTTTAGTAAATAAAAGTTTATATGCTGAAGCATTAAATAAAGCAGGTTTTGATTTTTCAGCAGTAATAAGAAACTTTGCAGATAGAAATCAAATAGAACGCAATTCACAAGGAAAATTCACGCATCAAACAAAGGCATTTGGAGTAAAAGCAAACTATATAAAATTTAGATTAGAACCAGAGAAATCAGATCTTGCTTATGAAGAAAAATATCAACAACAAAATATGGAAGATCTACCATTTTAGGCTTACCTAAAATAAGCAAGGTAAGCCTAAGGTAAGACTATAAAGAAATATAGAGCCAAGCCGATTACATAAAATAAAAATATAAAAGTCTTACCTCTTACAAAATAATAATATACATATGGGAATTTTTATTTAAAATCTAAAAATAAAAACTTTCATAAAAAATATAAATATATTCACGGAAAAAGGTAAGACAGGTAAGACCTATATATAAATTGCATATTTGAGGTATGCAAAAAAAATAAATTGGAGGTAAGACCATAATGAAAAGTAAAGAAGAAATCATAAACGATTCTATAAAACTTGAAACACCTCCTGGAGATTATAACTTATTAGAAATACATTGTTTTCTAGCATTAAAGCAGTTATTAGTAATGTTTCATAATAAGCAGATAACTACTGAAAATGCTAGTAAAACAAAGCAACTAATATTAGCAGACTATGAAAAAAGATGTAAGGAATATGAATTTCAAACATCAATGTTTCAAGAACATATAGAACATTTAAAAAATACTGAAATGCAAAGAACAAAATTAAGAAAAATACTAAATGGAGAATCAGAAGAAGCAAAACCAATTACTGAAGAAAGGTTATGTGAAACATTAAATCTTGCAGTAGAGATACTTGCTACTGTATTTAAGGGGGAATTTGTATGATTATAGTTAGTCAAAGTAGAAGAATGATCATAAATTTGGAAAGCATATTAGGGTTAGGATTATCAAGTTTAGAAGATAAAAGTATAGCTATAAAAATGTATGAATCAAACGATAGAGTAGGAACTACAATAGCAAGATATGAAACAGCAGAAAGAGCACAGGAAGTATTACAAGAAATAGTAAGCAAATATAGACAATACAATTTGGATAATAACAAAGCAGTAACAATACTTCCAAAAGTTTATGAAATGCCAAAGGAGTAATAAAAAATGGATAAACCAACAATATGTAGATATTGTGGAAGCCCAGTTGTTTATACATCAAATGCAGAAATATATGGCCGAGAATATGGCGAAGGCAAGTGTTATTTATGCAGAAATTGCAGAGCATTTGTAGGAGTTCATCCAGGAACGGACACACCACTTGGAACTTTGGCCAATGAAGAATTGAGAAGATATAGGAAAGCAGCACATTACTGGTTTGATCAGATATGGAAACAACCTTTAAGGATTACAACAAGACACAAAGCGTATGGGTGGTTAGCTGAACAATTAGGAATATCAAAAGAATATACACATATTGGTATGTTTGAAAAAGAAGAATGCGAAAAAACAATTAGACTTTCACGAGAAAGAATAGAAAAATATCAAATGCAAAGGGGTGAGATATTTTGAAATTGGAATTAAGAGATTACCAAAAAGAGTGTTTACAACTAATAGATAATTTACAGCCAGGATCATATTTAATACAAATGGCGACTGGATGTGGAAAAACAGCAACATTCACAAATATAAAAAGAAAAGGCCATGTACTAGTTCTAGCACACAGAGAAGAACTAGTAACACAACCAGTTAAATACTATGACTGCCCTGTGGGAATTGAAATGGCGAATTACAAATCACACGGAGAACCAGTCGTAATAGCATCAGTACAAAGTATAGTACATAGATTAGAAAATTTCAAGCCTACAGAATTTGACACAATAATAACAGATGAAGCACATCACGCTGCAGCATCTACTTATAGGAAAGTATATGAATATTTTAAACCAAGGTTACATTTAGGATTTACTGCAACACCAAACAGGGGAGATAATGTAAGGCTTGATGACATATACCAAGACATCATATTTGAAAGAGATATTAAGTGGGCTATAAAAAATAAATACTTAACAGATATTTATTGTATGCGAGTAAATATTGGATATGACATAAGCAAAGTTGCAAGAAGAATGGGAGACTTTGCACCAGGAGAACTTGAAGAAGTAATGAATCAAGATGTATTGAATAACGCAATAGCTGAAACTTATAAGAAATATGCCAAAGGACAAACTTTAATATTTGCTTGTAGTGTAGAACACGCAAAAGCAATAGCTGAAAAAATACCAGGTGCAATTGCAGTAACTGCAGAAACAAAAAATAGGGAAGAACTTATTAGAAAATTTACAAATAGAGAAATACCTGTACTTGTAAATTGTATGATTTTCACAGAAGGAACAGATATGCCACTTGTTGAAACTGTAATGATAGCAAGGCCAACAAGCAATAGTAGTTTATACACACAAATGGTAGGCAGAGGATTAAGACTTTATCCAGGAAAAGACAAACTTACATTAATAGATTTAGTTGGAACAACAGGAAGAGCAAATTTATGCACAGCACCAACTTTAATAGGAGTAGATCTAAATGCTGTACCAGCAAATAAACAAGATGAAATACAAGGATACTTATTTGAATTACCTGATCTAATTGCAGAAAAAGCAGATTGTCCATCATCTTGGATAAGAAATATTGAAATAGTAAATATATGGGCTAAAGAACAAAGTTATAAAACTCACGATGTAAATTATTTTAAAATGCCTAATGGTAATATGGTGGTATTTATTCCAAAAAGAAAAATAGTAATTCCAGCACAAGACGAATTAGGAAAAACAATATGGAATGGCCAAAAAGTAAGTATGCAAAAAGCATTTGATGAAGTATATTTATATCTAAAAGAAAATCACGCAAATGAAGAATATATATGGAATGTAAAAATGATGAAACAATGGGGAAAAGTACCAGCAAGTGAAAAACAGGTTAGTATGATTAAAAGATTTATGAAAGACTTTGACACGGAAAACTTAAACAAAATGCAAGCAACACAAATTTTAAATAGATTATTTTATAGGTAGGTGATGAAAATGAGTAAAAAAGGATTTGATTTTAATTTAGAAATAGAAAATGTAAAAGATGATGAAAAGTTTAATAATGATGTTATGATAAAAGAAATTCAAGAATTAGTTGATAATACACCATTTCCAATAAAAACAATAGGATTTTATGAAAATAGTGGAAATTTAGCAGTAGAAGGTCAAGTTTGTAGAGAAACAAAAAAAGAAGCTGAAGCAGAATATACAATATTTAAAGAAAAATTATTACGAATTTTAAAAAAATATTATACAGGTGTAAAAATAAAAGGTATAGATAGAATGAAATTATATTTTACAACAATAAGATAAGAAGGTGATTAAATGCCAAGAAGAGGAAACCAATTTGAAAATCAAATTCAAAAAGTATGTGATTATGTAGAAGCAATAGGTGGACATGCTCACAAGAATCATGCAGAAAGATTGCAAGATGGGACTTACATAAAAGGAGAGCCTTTTGATTACGAGATATTTTTACCAGGATATATGGCTGTATTTGATGCAAAAGAATGTAAAACAACCAAATGGCATATGGTCGATAAAGATATTAGGCAATGTAATGAAATGAAAAAATGTAAAAATGCAGGTCTCAAAGCATATTTCCTTATATGCTTTGAAGGCCACGATGTAAGAATGATAGATGTTGACACAGTAATAGCAACTTTAAAAAAACGGAAGTAAAACAATATCTGCAGAAGGAAATCCAAGCTGGGATTTAATAAAAATATTAGGAGGTACACAAAAGTGAAATGTGGTGATAAAGAGTGGCAGCATTGCAGAGTAGAAAAGATGGGATGCAAAGGCTGTCATTATGATAAAAAGAATATTGAAGAAGTAATAAAAGGACTTGAAAGTCTAATAGATGATAGATTAAGTTTTTTAGCACCAGACGATTATAATGATGAAAATAATATTTTTCTAAAGGATGTAAAAGTATTAAGAGAAGCAATACAAATTATCAAAGGAGAGAATTATAAATAAATGAAAGTATTTAGATTTATGAGTAAAGTAGAATTTGAAAAATATAAACATAATTTTACTTTACGAAATGATAAAAAACATGATGGTAAAACAAATTCAGTAGGATTCTGTTTCCTGGACATAGAAGAATTTACACCTGAAGAAGCAATGCATTTCTTAAGTAGAATAGCAACATTTGATGTATGTGCAGTATTTGAAACAGAAGAAAAATTACATAAAACTTATGGAATATATGCAAAACCAATAAAAAGCACAGGAAATCCTGTGGAAGATTTATTAAATATATTTAGTGGATTTACTGATAGATTTACAGCTAATGAGTATTGCACAACTGAATATAACCAAGAAACAATGAAACTACTGAAATATAGTGAAGAAATTTGGAAACAATGGAATCCGATTGAAGAACAAACAAAATTAAAATGGGTGGAGGTATGATGAAAAAAGAAGATGCAGTAAAAGAATTAGATAATATATTTTTAAAATATAAAATTAAAGATGAAAAGAATATATTAGGTTTTAGAAATAATTTTATAGATTATGTTAGAACATTAAATGAAAAAGACTTAAAGGAAGAATATGATAAATTTGGATTTTTTTATGATTTTATAGAACTACAAAAACAAGTAGGAATAGAAATAGATTTATTAAGTGAATATACAATGATGATTGCCGTTAATTCTAAAAATTTAAAACAATGTTTTACTCCATTTGAAGCAACTAAAATAATGTCAAAAATAACTAATAATATAAATAGTAATACATTTTATGATTGTGCAGCAGGAACAGGACAACCTCTTATAACTGCATGGTACGAATGGTGTAAAAAACAAAAACATTACGATGATACATTGTTTCATTTAGTGGTAGCAGATGATTTGGATATATATAATATTCATTGTTTAATATTCAATTTTGCAACAAGAGGAATAAATGCACAAGTATATCATAGGGATACGATAGAACAAATAGTTTATGAAGTTTATATATGTCTACATGATAAATATGGATTTAGTAAAATAAAAAGTATAAAAACAGATACAAAAGAATATAAAGATTTTTTTGATGATAAAACAGGGTATTTAAAGTAGGTGATAATTTGAAATTCAAAGAATATGCAATAAAATTTTTAGAGACTAAAAAGAAAGAAATAAAACAATCTACATATTGCAATTATGCAAATAATCTTAAACATGTAAATAAATATATAGCTAATCAAGAAATATCAAATATAAATACTACGATAATAGAAGATATGTGCATAAATATGATAAATGATGGTTATGCATACAAAACATTAAGTGATATGAAAATGATAGCAAAAAGTGTACTAAAACAGGCTAGAAAAGAAAATTTAACAGAGCAAATTATTGATACAATTAATATACCAAAAAATTTATTAGAAATAGCAAAAAGTAAAACCAAGGAAGAAGTAAAAATATATGATGAGACTGAAACAAAAAAATTATTAGATAACCTATTAAAAGATTGTAACAATGATGATAAAGAAAAAAGAAAAATAGCATTAGGGATTTTAATATTAATGCAGACAGGAATAAGAATTGGAGAACTATGTGCATTACAATGGAAGGATATATATTTAAATGAAAAATATATAGATATTAATAAAACAATACAAAGAATATATGATCCAATTTCAAATAAAAGCAAAGTATTAATTGGAAGTCCTAAAAGTTCTACAAGTAAAAGAAAAGTACCGATTACAGATATATTATTTGAAGAATTAAAAAAATACAATCAAAAGAAAGAAGAATATATAATATCTCAAATAGTGCAAAATAAACCAAGAGAACCTAGAACCTTTAGAAGAGAATATACAAATTATTTGAGACAAATAAATTTAAGATATTTGCATCCACATGCATTAAGACATTGTTTTGCATCAAATTTAATAAATAGTGGTGTAAATGTAAAATATGCAAGTCAAATATTAGGACATAGTAATAGTGGAATTACATTAGATGTTTATACGCATACAACGAATGCTGAACTTGTGGAAGTAGCAAATACAATAAACAAAGATGTAAAACAAAATATTATAGATAAACAAGAAATAAATATTGAACAACCAAATATAGCAGGACTAATAGAAATATTAAAAGGATGTAATAATGTTGTAATAAATATAAATACAGGACCAGTTTATAATAATTTTACTGGAATAAAGTAAGTAAATAAGTTTACTTACTTCCAAAAATACAAAAACAACTCGAATAACAAGAATATAGGAGGTGTGTAAAATGGCTATAATTAAAGCAATATTTATATTTTTTACTGGATTTTATGGCTTGTCAAAAGATAATATATAACTAATACTTGAAAAATTATTAAATCTAATACAAAAACAACAAGGAGAGATAAAATTATTAAAAGACCAAAAACAATATGTAATTGATGAATATGGTAGAACTATAGATAAGCAAGGTAAAATAATAAATTTAATGACAAAATATATAGCAAAAATAGATGACGAAATATTTTGTGATGAAGATAAATATGAAAGAGATATTGAAGACAATGTGATTGGTTGCGATGAAGATTGTGAAGAATGCGTAAAACAATACTTCGAAAGAGAAGCAGAAGAGGTGTAGAGTATGACTAAAGAAATACAAAACATATTAAAAAAAGATTTAAAGAAATATCAGCAGTTAGTAGAATATGCAGATGAAGAAAACGAAGAAATCTATCGACAAGTAGCAAATTGTATACAAGAAATTTTAGAGGAGGGGAACAGATGAATATAGAGAAATCTTTAAGAAACTATAAGAAAAATAAAGGCAAAATAGAAGCAACAGAAGAAAGAGACAAACACTGGCAATATTGTCTTGATACAATGTCAGATGAAGAAATAGCATCAGAGTTTATATACGAGAAACCAGATACATATGGAATGCCTAAAGCAAAAAACAATGAAAGTCCAGTAGAAAATACAGTAGTTATTCGAGAAGTAACAAGAGAAATGGTAAAGCAATGGATAAAAGATGACCAATCAAGGATAAGACCATTAAAACATGAAATAAAGTTAATAGATATAGCATTAGGTTCTTTAACGGAGGAAGAAAATTATGTAATTGAATGCAAATGTATAGACAAATGGAAATGGGTACAAGTAGAAATAGGATTTAATAATAAATACAGAAATGAAAACAATATAACAGTAGAAAGATTAAAAGATATAAAAGAAGATGCGTTAAAGAAAATGAATGAAATAGTTAATATTTAAAGAGTACCTAAAAAGTACCTAAAAGATACTCAAAAAGTAACTGTTTTTTTTAAAATAACGTAGTATAATGATAATATCAAAATGTGTCAAAAATGACACGAAGGTTCCAAGATACAGTCATAAATGACTAATCCCATGTGTCATAATTTTTGTTAATATAAGTTTTATTACCAAAAGAGTTAGTTATAGATTTATTTTATAGCTAGTTTTTCAATTAATTTAAAGATATAAAGAGGATAATACATTGTATTGTAACAACTATAATACTTATATTAATTAAAACATAAATAAAAGTAGGTGAGGTGATTGGCAAATGAACAAAACTTAATACCATTTAATAAACGAACAGAGAGCGAACAAAGAAAATATGCAAGTCAAGGTGGAAAGAAATCAGGTGAAGTAAGACGACAAAAAAAGGCTATGAAAGACACTATGAAAATGCTTTTAAATTTAAATTTACCAGAGTCAGAAGGAAAAGAAAAATTAAAGGAAATGGGAATAGAAGAAAATGATTTAAATGTACAAACAGCAATATTAACCAATCAAATTCAAAGAGCATTAAAAGGTGATTTGGATAGTGCAAAATTTTGTAGAGATACATCAGGAGAATATATAGGAGCAGAAGAAGAAAGAGAAGAAACAGAGAATTATAAGGTATTAATACCAGCAAAGGATATGCCACCAGCCTTTATAAATATTTACAGAAGTATAAGAAATAGGGAGTATTCAGAGTATTGGCTTGAAGGAGGAAGAGGAAGCATTAAATCTACTTTCGCTAACGAAATGGCAATAGAATTATTAGAAAATAACCCTAAAATGTGTATAATTATCATAAGAAGATACACTAATACATTAAGAGATTCTGTATACGCACAAACAGAATGGACAATATCTCAATTTTCAGAAACATATATAGGATTGCAAGATGATTATGAATTTAAAGTAAGTCCAATGGAAGTAACTAAAATAAGTACAGGACAAAAGATATATTACAGAGGAACAGATGATGCTGGAAAAATAAAATCAATTAAACCACCAAAGGATATGTATATAGGTGTAATCATATATGAGGAATTTGATCAAATACAAGGAATGAATACTGTAAGAAAAATAAATCAATCTATCATAAGAGGAGGAGATGACTTTGTTCAACTATATGTATATAATACACCAGCAAGTCGACAACATTTTGTAAATAAGGAAAAAAAGATGGTAAAGAAAAATAGATTAATATATTTAACAGATTATAGGTCTGCCCCAAAAGAATGGTTGGGTCAGGCTTTTATTGATGAAGCAGAATATATAAAAGAAACAGCACCTAAAATATATGAAAATGAATATCTAGGATTAGAAACTGGAGAAGGCGGAAATGTATTTGAAAACCTAGAAATTAGAGAAATAACAGACAAAGAAATAAATGCTTTTGATTGGATATATAAAGGAATCGACTGGGGTTGGTATCCTGATCCATTTGCATATAATAATATGTATTATAACAGTCAACAAAGAATATTATACATATTTGATGAGCTGAACTGCAACAAAAAGTCAAATGCTGAAACTTGGCAAATGTTAAAAGAGAAGGGCGTTAATGAAGAAGATTTGATAACAGCCGATAATGCAGAACCAAAGTCAATAGGAGACTATAGAGACTATGGTTCAAATATAAGAGGAGCAATAAAAGGACCTGGAAGTGTAGAGTACAGTATGAAATGGTTATCTAGTTTAAATAAAATTGTAATTGATAAAGAAAGGTGTCCTAATACTACACAAGAGTTTGAAGGATATGAATTTGAAAAGGATAAGGATGGAAATATAATAACAGGATATCCAGACAAAAACAATCATCATATAGATGCTGTAAGATATGCATTAGAAAGAATATGGTCAAGGAGAGGAGAATAATGTTTACGAAGTTTTTAAATTGGATTAAAGGAGTAATAAAAATGTTTAGTGAAGATACAATAAAAAATGCTTTAAATATAGATATAGCTGTATCTAGTGATATGGTAGATGCTATAACATTATGGGAAAAAATATATGAAAATGAAGCAGATTGGCTAAAAAAAGATGAAGTAGAGAGTTTAGAATTAGGAGCAGCAATTGCAAATGAGTTTGCAAGATTAACTACATTAGAAATGAAAACAGAAATAACAGGAAGTACAAGAGCCAATTTTTTAAATAAACGATACAAAAAAATGTTACAAAATTTAAACGATAATCTTGAAATAGCAAATGCAGTAGGTGGTTTAATATTTAAACCTTATGTTAAAGATAATGAAATATATATAGATTTAGTAAGAGGAAGTTGTTTTTATCCAACAGAATTTAATACTTCAGGAGAGATTGTAGCGGGAATATTTACAAGTCAAATAACAAAAGGAGATAGTATTTACACAAGGTTGGAATATCACAAATTTTATCAAAAGCCTTTAGAAAATGACATAAACTATATAATAAGAAATATTGCATATAAGAGCAATAATAATTCTATATTAGGAACAAAAATAGACTTAATAAAAATACCAGAATGGGCAACTATACAAGAAGAAACAGCTATAAAATACATTGAAAAACCATTGTTTAGCTATTATAAACCACCAACTGCAAATAATATAGATTTGGAAAGTCCTATTGGCGTTTCAGTATATGCAAGAGCTGTAAATTTAATTAAGAAAGCAGATATACAATTCGGGAGAATAGATTGGGAATATGAGGCATCAGAAAAAGCGGTATATATTGATGAATTAGCAACTAAAATATTTCAAAATAAAGATAAAAAGAGATCATTTGTAGTGAATAAATTAAAAGGTAGATTATATAAAACGTTAAATACAGGAACAGAAAAAACTGATTTTTTTAAAGATTATTCTCCAGACATAAGAGATGAAGCTTTATGGAGAGGACTAAATAAAATACTACAGAGAATTGAATTTAATGTTGGACTAGCCTATGGAAGTTTATCTGAACCTAATACAGTGGATAAAACAGCAACAGAAATAAAAGCAAGTAAACAAAGAAGTTATGCAACTGTATCTAAAATGCAAGAAAATCTGCAAAAAGCATTAGAAAATTTAATTTATGCAATGGATATATTAACAACATTATACAATTTAGCACCTCAAGGAAATTATGAGGTGTCTTTTAATTGGGATGATAGTTTAATAGTTGATACTGAAAGAGAACAAACATTACAAATGCAAGAAGTGAATGCAGGATTAAGAAGTAAAATAAGATACATTATGTTTAGATATGGATTAACAGAGGAACAAGCAAGCGAAGAATTAAAATTGATAAGTCAAGAAAAACAATCTAACGCAGAAATGTTTGGATTTCCAAAAGAGGAGTGATATAAATGATAACTCCAGAACATTGGGAAGAAATAGGAAAACAAGCAGAGCAAATATATAATAAGCTAGAATTAGAAATAATACAAGAAATAGCAGAAAGAATAGCAAATGTAGGATATGCTAATACAGTAGTATTAAATAATACTTTAATACTTCAAGAAATGGGGATAATATATGAAAATGTTATAAATATAGTTGCTAAATATAATAATATATCAGAAAATCAAATAAAAGAAATATTTGAGGAAGCTGGAATAAAGTCGCTAGAATATGATGACAATATTTATAGATTAGCAGGATTAAATCCAATTAAATTAAAGCAAAGCAAAAGTATGTGGCAATTATTAGAAGCAACAGCATTAAAGACACATAATAATTTAAGTAACTTAACAATGACAACAGCAAACACAAGCCAAACCCAATTTTATAATTCAATGAATAAAGCATATATGGAAGTTTCTACAGGAATAAAGAGTTATTCACAAGCTATAATAGATACAATTAAAGATATAGGAGGTCAAGAAATATACATAACATATCCAAGTGGACAACATAGAAGTTTAGAAAGTGCCATTAGAATGAATATTGTAACAGGAACAAATCAAACCTGTGGTCAATTACAACTAATGAGAGCGAAAGAGATGGAATGGGATTTAATGGAGATTACAGCACATGCTGGAGCAAGACCAAGTCATGCAGAATGGCAAGGAAAAGTTGTTAGTTTAAGTGGAAGATTACGGCTACTTAAGTTTAAACGATATAGGATATGAAACAATAACAGGGTTTAAAGGAGTTAATTGCTATCACGATTGGAGACCTTACTATGAAGGCTCTACGAGAACATATACGGACCAAGAATTAGAAGATTTAAAAAATGAAAGTGTTGTATATAATGGCAAACAAATGTCAAAATACGATGCAAAACAAACACAAAGAAAAATAGAAAAACAAATAAGACAAGATAAAAAAGATATAGCAGGTTTGCAAGGAATTTTGACAAGTAATAATAAAGACATAGATTTAGAACAAGTGCAAAATAATTTTAAACTTATTTCTAATAACTTAAAACAAAAAGAAAATATATTGAATGACTTTTTAAATCAAACAAAGTTAAGAAGGGATAGATCTAGAGAGTTTGTAAATGGAATAGACAAAAGTTTATCACAAAAGATAATTCAGGATTCTAAAAAGATTGAGAAAAACAAAGAAATGTTGTATAATAGTATTATTCCATTAAATAAAAAATTAGGATTTATAGATAATAATGGAACACAAGCTTTCATACCAAAAGGAACAGAAATAACAAATATTGTTGAAATAGCAGGAAGAAATTCAAAAGAATTTAGAAATGCAAACCAATATGTAGAATTATATGGTGGCAAATTACAAGATTGGAGCAAAAAAGCTGGGAAAATAGAAAGTGATAAATATATTTTTGATATACATTGGGTTCAAGGTAAAAATGGTGTATTTACTGGATGGAAAATAAAAAATAAAAACTTAAAAGGAGGGATATAGTTGAAAGTAAGATATGTTGGAAAGAGTTTTGGAGTAGAAAGTTTGACAAATGGGAAAATATATGAATGTATTGGAATAGAAGATGGAATGCTAAGAGTAATTGACGACAGCGAAGAAGATTATTTGTATTCAGCAATAAAACCTTCTTCATTAGAAAACATAGAACTTTGTGGAAAATGGGAAATAATAGAAGATAACGAAAATAAAGATTTAGAAAAGTTAATTAAGACACTTTAATAAGTGTTTTATTTTATGCTCCGAAATGAGCGTTATAAACTATAAATAATATAAAAAAATAGACGTTTAAAATAGACGTCTATTTTTTATATTCAAAATTCGACTATATGCAGGTCGTGAATAAGTGCATAACTACATCGTGAACGAAAAACACGTAAAAGTTCGTAGTAGGAGAAAGGAATACAATATGAAAAGAAAATTTTTAGAAGATTTAGGACTAGAAACAGATGTCATAGAAAAAATTATGGCTGAAAATGGCAAAAATACAATAGCATTAAAATCAAAAATTGATGATTTAACAGAACAAATAGAAGTTAAAGAGACTACAATAGCAGAAAAAAACAATAAAATAGCCGAGTTCGAAAAAATTGATATTGAAGCTATAAAGAAACAAGCAAAAGAAGAAGGAAAAGCAGAAGGCTCTAAAGAAATCGAAGTTTTCAAAAAGCAAAATGCTATCGACAAAATCTATGATGAAGAATTTGAAGTTGATGGAAAAAAGTACAAGGTTAAAGATAAGAAAGGATTACAAGGTTATTTAGATAATGAAAAAATTAAGTATGAAAATGACCAAGTAAGTGGATTAGTTGAACAGTTTTCTGAAATTGTTAAAACTAGTCCTTATTTATTTGAAACCGATACTAAAAATCCACAATTTGCAGACACAACACCAGGAACTAATCAAAACAAAGATAATGAAAATGCATTAAGGCAAGCAATGGGTTTAGAACCTAAAAAAGATTAAAAAATAAGGAGGATTAAATTATGCCAAACAATATTCAATTATCAAAAAATTACATACCTTTACTAGACGAGGTTTATAAAAAGGCTAGTACAACAGAGGAGTTTAACGCAGATACATCAACTGTAAGAATGGGAGCAAATGCAAATGAAATTTTAGTTGCAAAACTAAGTATGGATGCATTAAAAGATTATTCAAGAAATAGCGGATATACAAAAGGAAATGTTGACTTACAATGGGAGACATTAAAATTTAATTATGATAGAGGTGTAAAATTTGTTGTTGATGAGATGGATAACGAAGAAACAATAGAACTATCATTTGGAAAACTAGGTTCTGAATTTGAAAGAACAAAAGTAGCACCAGAAGGAGATGCTTTCTTCTATGCAACATTAGCTGGAACAGAAGGAATATCAAAAGTTGATGCTGGAGAAATCTATACTACAGGTGAGGCTGTATTAGATGCATTAAGAACTGCTCAAAACAAAATGGATGAGGATGAAGTTCCAGCAGAAAATAGACATTTAAGAATAACACCAACATTGTTAAGGTTAGCACAAAGCGTAAAAACATATGAAAACAAAGATGTATTAGATGAGTTTGCATCTATAAAGAAAGTTCCACAATCAAGATTTTATACAGCAATTGATTTGCTAGATGGTACGTCAGAAAATGAATTAACAGGAGGATACAAAAAAGCAACTAGTGGAAAAGATATAAACTTTATGATTATAGAAAAATCAGCAGTAGTTAAATATGATAAACATAAAGCTAATAACATAATTAGACCAGAAGATAATCAGGAATCAGACGGTTATATGCAAAAGTATAGAAAATATGGAATTGTTGATACATATGAAAATAAAGTATCAGGAATTTATTTAAGCCATAAAGCTTAGTTAGAAAGGAGGAAAATATGTCAACAACAATAGGAATGGGAGTAAAAAAGAAAGAAATAAAATCAGATGATAAGTTAAAACTCAAAATAACTGAATTAGAAAAAGAAAATGATAAATTGATTAAAAAAGTAGAGGAAGCACAAAAAGAAAATGAAAGTTTAAAACTCAAAATAACTGAATTAGAAAAACTTTCTAATAAATAGGAGGAG
This sequence comes from Clostridia bacterium, assembly GCA_022797145.1. Taxonomy (GTDB): domain Bacteria; phylum Bacillota; class Clostridia; order TANB77; family CAG-508; genus RGIG8482. The sequence goes on along the minus strand of JAAWKA010000002.1, from coordinate 10,708 downwards.
TAAGGCATGTTAAAGTACATAAATCAAGAAGAATATAAAAAGTTATTAGGTACAGAAAACGTGCCTAATAACTTCAATAAATTAGTAATTGAAGCAAGTGAATATATAAATCACAATACTTTCGGAAGAATTGATAAAAATAATATTCCAGAGCAAGTGAAATATGTTACTTGCTTAATTATTGATTTAATAAAAGAACAAGGAGACAAAATAGATATAGTTGGAAATCTTAAATCACAAGAAATTGAGGGATGGAAAGAAACCTATTCTGCACCAGAAGAAATCAAAAAAAACTATGATAGTAAGAAACATAGTATTTTACAAACTTATTTATGGAATGTAATAGGAACAGATGGAAATTCACTATTGTATTGTGGGGTGTGCTAGATGAATAAAAAGTTTTTTATACATCAAATAACAGTGTATCATTTTAATAGTGACGAAACTGTTACGAGATTACATTTTAACGAAGTTTATTTTAGACATAATAAAAAGACTAATCTAATAGATAAAGGACTTGAAAAAGGAAGCACTGGCTCAATAACGATACCTACTATTAATGAACTAGATATTTCTAAAGATGATTACATAATTGAAGGAATTGTAGAAGATGAATTTGATTTAAGTAGTTTAATGAAAAAGTATCAAGTTTTTAAAGTAGTAAGTGTAGATGATAATAGAAAAGGTAGTTTACAACATTATAAGATAGGAGTATCTGAATAATGAGGTTAAATATTAAAATAAAAATGAATAGCACTAAGCAAATTGTAAAAGACCATAGATTAGATAAAAAGGGAAGAGTGACCGAACATTTAAGAGATACTATTTATCGTTTATATGAGCCATACGTTCCAAGAGAAAATGGAAACTTGTATAGACAGGTAACATATCCAAACAATCATTCTATTAAACATATCATGCCTTATTCTCACTATATGTATAAAGGCAAAAAATCTATTGGTGCATCAAGACCTAAAGGAATTAAAAGAAAAATTTCTAATAAAACTTTACAGTATCAAGGAGCACCAAAAAGAGGACCAGAATGGGACAAGCGTATGATGAATGATAGGCGTAGAGAAGTTTGCAAAGACATAGAAAACTTTATAAAAAGAGGTGGAAAGTAATGGAAAAGTCAAAGATAGAATTAATAAAAGAATGGATTGAAACATGTTCGTTGCTAAAGGGTGGAAAAATCAATGTAGATTATTTAAAAGATGAAATACAAAGTTATTCAATAGATAGAACACCAGTAGAACCAGTAATAAAAACTTTTGCAGATGGTGGATTCATAATACAGATAGCTTTTGATTTTACTGTTACTGCTCCAATTTCAAGCCAAGCAATAGTAAATTTAGCTAATTCAAAGTTTTGTGAAGATTTTCAAGAGTGGATAAGAGAACAGAACAAAAAAGGAATATTGCCTAAAATTAAAGGAGTACAAGAAGTAAAATATACTTCTCCAGGATATATATTACAAAAAACAGAAACAACAGCAATTTATATAATACAAATGAATTGCCAGTACTATGAAAATTAATTTAAAGGAGGATTTTAAAATGGATGAAGAATTAAAATTTTATAAAAGAAGTGATGTTGTAAACTTTATGGGATTAACCGCAGAAGCAACAGAATTTATAAGAATGAAAGGGTTTACGTCTGTACCAGACAACACAAACGTTGAAACAGACGAAACAAAATATGTAGATGAGAAAAATAAAAGGAAAAGGACAACTGGTTATGCTACAGAAAAATCATATGAAGCAGATAGAATAATAGGAAACAAAATTCATGATATGTTGGCAGAAGTACAAGAATTAGAACAAACAGATGTAAATAGACCTATTGTAACAGTGGATTTTAATAAAGAAGGAACAGCAAGTAATACATATTATGCTAGAAAACGTTTATACAATGTAATACCAGATAGTGCAGGAGATGATGAAAATAAATACACAATAAGTGGAACATTAGGCGCAAATGGAGAAATTGAAGAAGGTATAGCTTCCTCAACAGACAACTGGAAAACATGTACATTTACACCTAAAACAGTAAGTGAACCAAGTGTGCAATCTGCAAGCACAAAAACAGCAAGTGCAAGCAAATAGTTTGCACTTGCTGCAATAGGAGGAGTTTATGAAAATATTAAATAAAGAAATAGAATTTGATTTTTTAGACATTGAAAGTATGGCTAAATATGAAGAGGCTTTAGAAAAGTATATGAAAGAACTTGAAAAAATAAAAGAGTTTAAAGGTAAAAATGCAGAAGGATTTAAAATGCTTTGCGAAACTGTGTATAATTTCTTTGATGAAATTTTAGAAAAGGGTAGTGCTGTACAAATATTAGGAGAAAAAAGAAATCTTGGTAAATGTACAAAGGCAATGCAAGAAATTATGGAGGAAAAGCTAAAGAGTGACAAAGAAGTAGAAGGTATTCTAGGGAAGTATAGTTTAGATAGATGAATTTATTAATACATAGACTTCCTACAGAAGTAAATAAAAATATAATTAATACAGACTTTAGAATATCAATACTTTTTGAACTGCTTATACAAGATAGAAAAGTGCCAAATAACCTTAAAATTTTAAAAGCATTAGAGCTATATTATCCTAATTTTGAAGAAATAAGTAACTATAATGAGGCAATTGAAGGAATGCTCTGGTTTTATCAGTGTGGAAAAGAGTTAGCTAATTCTAATGAAAAAAATAAAAATAATAATAAATACAATCAAATTTATAGCTATGAGTTTGATAATAAATACATTTATAGTGCTTTTATGGAGCAATATAAAATAGATTTACAGGAAATAGAATATATGCATTGGTGGAAATTTAGGGCATTATTTGATGGATTAAATGAAGACGCAGAAATAGTAAAAATAATGGGCTACAGGTCAGTAAATTTATCACAGATAAAAGATATAGAAAAAAGAAATTATTATAAAAAAATGAAAAGGCTATATGCATTGCCAGACAACAGGAGTTTAGAAGAAAAAGAAGTAGAGTTTGCAAAAGGATTTTTATAAAATTAAAAAAATATACTTTATGGACATTTTTCGACAACAATTTATGCGGATATATGATATTTTACATAAAAGGAGGAAAGAAAAATGGAAGAAGAAAAAATAACAAAGAAAAAAGAAATTTATGAAAAATGGTGGATTTGGGCTTTATTAATAGCTATATCAGTAATTGTTATAATAATAGGAATAGTTCAACCTAAAACAAAGGAAACGAGTAAAGATGTAAGTACAAATACAGTTAAAGTAAGTACATCTGATAATGAAAGCCAAAATAAAATTAATCCATATGAAATAACAAATAATTACGATGGGACATATAAATTTATAATTAATAATAATACAAATACAATTGTAGGAGCTATAAACATAGATGGTGGTAATTTGAAAGCTAAATTTAGTGATATAGACAATTCTTTTACTGCACCAACATACAAGGGTTTTTGTGGGTTAAATAAAGAAGATAATACAATATTTTATATTTCAATAATGAATAACTCTTATGAGAAAATACGAGAATTTAAATGTATAAAATCAGGTAAAAATTTATTAGGCGAATCATTAACTTTTACAGATTATAAAAATGTAGATTTTATATATGTAAATGACAGTAAAGACATAGAAAGTACATATAGTGAAGTATTAAAACAAGAAAAAGGAAAGAAAGAACAACCAATAACTACAAATCAGTCAAATGACAAAAAGGATAATATAGATACACAAAATACAGCAAACATACAACAAAAATATCAATCTATTTTAGATGAGTATAGTAAAAAATTAAGAAATAAAACATCATCATTAATTACAGAATATAAAAATGAAGCATCTAAAAATTCAAGTGGCTTAGATGGATTAGCAACCATATGCAATAATAAGGTCTCTGTATTAGCTGAAATTTCTAATGAGGGTGTTGGGAAAATGGCAGAAGTTTATTATAAGTATGGTAATGGAAAATATAGTGAATATGAAGAGTGGGCAAATAAATTAACAACTATTTATGCTAAAGAAGCTGAAAAAATAACAAATGTTTATATTAATTCTGCAACATAAATCAAACATCAGATTAATTTCTGGTGTTTTTATTATGCTCGAAAGAAGGTGAAAAAATGGCAGACGGTTCAGTTTTAATTGATACCAAATTAAATAATAGTGAATTTGAAAAAGGCATAAATAAATTAGAAAGTATTGGTAAAAAGGGATTAAAGGCACTTTCTGTTGCAACTGGAACAGTAGCAACAGGATTGACAGCTTTGAGTGGTTATGCCATTAAAGTTGGAAGTGATTTTGAAGCTGGAATGTCAAAAGTACAAGCTATTTCAGGAGCTACACAAGAGGAGATAGATAAATTAACAGAAAAAGCAAAAGAAATGGGAGCAAAGACAAAGTTTAGTGCGACTGAGTCAGCAGAGGCTTTTGAGTATATGGCTATGGCAGGATGGAAAACAGGAGATATGTTAAATGGTATTGAAGGTATTATGAATTTAGCGGCGGCTTCTGGAGAAAATCTAGGAAGTGTTTCAGATATAGTAACAGATGCATTAACAGCTTTTGGATTACAAGCTAAAGATAGTGCACATTTTGCAGATGTTTTAGCAAAAGCAAGTTCGAACTCTAATACAAATGTAGGATTAATGGGAGCAACATTCAAATATGTAGCTCCCATTGCTGGTTCAATGAAATATTCTATTGAAGATACCGCAGTAGCAATAGGTTTAATGGCTAATGCAGGTATTAAAGGAGAACAGGCAGGAACAGCATTAAGAGCAATGTTAACAAGACTTGTAAAGCCACCTAAGGAGGCATCAGAGGCTTTAAAACAATTAAACATAACAACTAAAAATTCAGATGGTACAATGAAGCCTTTATCACAAACACTACAGGAATTACGAACAAAATTTGCAGGTTTAACTGATAGTCAAAAAGCTTCATATGCAAGTTCTATAGCAGGAACAGAGGCAATGTCTGGAATGCTTGCTATAGTAAATGCAAGTGAAGATGACTTTAAAAAATTAACTAGAGAAATCAATAATTCAGATGGTGCAACTAAAGAAATGGCAGATACAATGCAAAATAATTTAAAAGGAGCCACTACTATTCTTGGAAGCAATATGGAAAGTCTAGGTATAGCAATATATGACAAGTTTAAAAAACCAGCTACAAAAGGAATTAAATCCGTTACAAAATCTGTAGAAGATTTAACTAAACAAGCTTCAAATGGTAAGCTATCTCGAAGTTTAGATAAAATAGCAGATGGTTTTGGAAAACTAATTTCAAAAGGTGGAGACTTAATTGCTAAAGTATTACCAAAATTAATTGATGGACTTGCTTGGGTACTAGACAATGGAGGAACTATTGCAAAAGTAATAGGAACTATAACAGCAATGGTTGTAGCATTTAAAGCAGGAGCAATAATAGATAAAGTAATAAAAAGTTGGCAAAATGCTCAAAAAGCTTTAGTATTGTTTGAAGCAACAACTAAAGGTGTTACTATTACTCAAGGGGTAATGAATGGGAGTTTAACAATAGGTCAAACAGCAGTTGCTTTACTTACAGGAAAAATATCACTAGCGACAGTTGCACAAAAACTATGGAATATGGCTATAAGTGCAAACCCTGTAGGAGTTTTATTAGTAGCAGTTACAGCATTGACAGCAGGATTAGCATTTCTAGCGACAAGACAAACAGAAAATCAAAAGAAAGCTAAAGAATTTGCTGATGAGATGGCTAATTCAAGAAAGGAATGGGAAGATTACAACAGAAGCATAGATGAAACTACTAATGCTAATTTAGCACAAATTAACTCAGTAGAAAAACTAAAAGATGAATTAAAAACACTTGTAGATGAAAATGGAAAAGTAACAAAAGGATATGAAGGTAGAGTTGGATTTATTTTAAATCAACTAAATGAGGCATTAGGAACAGAATATAAGCTTAATGGAGATGTGATAGAAAGCTATAAAAATTTACAAGGAGAAATAGATAAGTTAATACAAAAGAAAAAAGCAGAAATTATATTGCAGGGACAAGAGGAAAAATATAAAGAAACTTTAAAAAAACAAGAACAAGCAACCAAAGAATTAAAAAAAGCACATGAAGAGCTTGGAATGTCATATAAAGAAGCTAAAAAGAAATATCAAGATTATACAAAATCGGTTGAAGAAGCTGGACAAAATGCAGATGGACAAGCATTATTAAGATTATCACACCAAAAGAAAGAAGTGGATGCATTAGAAAATAAAATAAAAGCTTATGAAGATGCTGAATGGAAAGTTAAGGATTGTGTAGAAGCAGAAAAAACTTACCAAGAAAATTATGCAAAGTATTTAGAAGGAAAGTATGATGAAATAGGAAATACAGTAAAAGATACAACAAAAAATTATACAGATACATCTTTACAAACTATAAAAGATTCAATTGAAAAAGAAAAAAATGAATTAGAAAGAAGCAGGCAATTGCATGAAACAACAAATCATGCTATTTATTTACAAGAAAGACAGCAAGCACAAAAAAATCTCACTGAACTCGCTAAAGAATTGAAGGTAAGAACATCAACAATTGATACTTTAGGACAAGATGAAATTGAAGCATGGAAAGCTTTAGCAACAAATTCTTATGAGGTATATTATGATACTATATCAGATATGCCAGAGGAACTAAGAAGTAAAATTGAAGAAATGACAGGTGTAACAACAGAGCAAACCCCATATTTAGTGGGAGCAACAGCGAATATGAGTAAAGAAATATTAGAACAAATGAAAAAGAAATCAGAATTTAAGGGAACAGCAATAGATAATTTAAAGGGAATGTTGAGTGGATTACAGGACAATGAATTAAGAGAAGTCCTTAGACAATCTGGTGTGGAGGATGTAGAAAAAGTAATAGAGGGAATTAAACAGGGAAATTTAGGAGAAGAACAAGGCCAAGAAATTTTATCTAAATTATGTGATGGACTTAATAATACTGGTTGGCATAATACATTGTATAAATCAGCAAAAAAAATAGCATCAAACCTGTCTAATTTATTGAATATCAAAGTAACAGCACAAGGAGCTAATTTAGCAATTAGTGCAGCGACTGGAAAGTTACCTGGACATAAAGAAGGATTAGATTATGTACCATATGACAACTATATTGCAAGACTACACAAAGGCGAACGTGTATTAACAAAAGAGGAAAATAAAGAATATACGCAAGTATATAAAGGATTAAATTTATCTAAAATAATTGATACTGAAAAATTATTCAAAAAAATACAAGCAACAGTCGATTATGAAACATCAAGAATATCGGCTAATTTATCACAAAAGGAGACATTGCAAATAGGAAAAGGGCAATCACAAACAGTTACAAATTATAACGATAAAGGCATAAATGTGACACAGAACTTCTATACTAAAAATTCTACACCATACGAAGAGCAAAAACAGGCAAGACAACAATTAAGGAGGTTAGCATATGGACTATAAGCAAAATCTTTTATTTAAAAGTAATAAGAAAACACTAGAAATGAATAGTAATATAGACATTAAAGTAATAGATATTCAAGGAATTGAAGCAAGTTCATACACAATAAATAAAATTGCATCAGAACAAGATGGTTCAACTGTAACTTCTGTGAAAGTAGAACCACGAGAAATCATTATAACAGGAGATATAGAGAAAAATGAAAATGAACTTGCTAACAGAGATTATCTAATAAGGTTTTTCAATCCAAAACAAGAAGGAGAAATGTTTATATCAAGAAATAATATTGATAGGAAGATACAATATAGAGTATCTTCCTTTAATTTTGATACAAATAAAATGTATGAACGAATAAGATTTTCCTTATTTTTAGAAAGTACAGAAGCCCCTTATTTTTCAGACGCTAAAAACAGAGGTAATTATTTAACATTAATAAGCCCACAATTTACATTTCCACTTGTAATAAATCCAACAAAAATAATGGGGTACAAGACATTTAAGCCAGTAATGCCACTTGTAAATGATGGAGATAAAGAAACAGGAATAGAAATTGTAGCTATAGCTAAACGAGGAAAAGTAGATAATCTAAAATTTATTTTAAATAACAATCAATATATAAAAGTAAACGCTATGTTAAATCAAGGTGATGAACTTAGAATAAACACAAATCCACGCAAAAAATCAGTCACGTTAAATGGAAAAAATATTGTTAATAAAATAGATAGAAATAGTACATTCTTTAGCCTAAAAATAGGTAAAAATGTCTTAAAGTATGAATGTGATAATGGAAGTACAAATGTTGATATAAACATACTATTTTATAGAAAGTATTTAGGTGTGTAAAATGGAATTATTGTTATTAGATAAGAATTTTCAAATATGTGGATTAATAGATGATTTTTCTAGCTTAGTTTGGAATAGAAAATATTATGAATGTGGAAATTTTAATTTACAAATAGGAATTAAATACTGGGAACAATTTAGAAATGCAATGTATATTTATTCTAAAGAGTTTAGGGAGACAGGAATACTAAAAACATTAAGCTATAAAACAACAACACAAGGAACAGATATACAGAGGTCAGGGCAATTCTTAGAAAGTATACTAGCTGATAGAGCAATAAATAAGACACAAAATTTTAAAAACATGATAACAGAAGACATTATTAGAAGTCTAGTAAATACCTTCTGTATAAACGCAGGAACAAGGTCGATATCAAATCTTGTATTAGGAGAACGTAGAGGTTTAGGAAGAAGCCGAACAATGCAAATGACTGGAGATAATTTGTTAGATAGAATCTACGAATTATGCAAGGAAGATGAACTAAGTATACAATTATGGTATGATTTTGACAATAATAAAATGGTGTTTGAGGTATGGCAAGGTCTAGACAGAAGAGATACTCAAAACATAAATACATGGGCTATATTTTCTCGAAATTTTGAAAATATATTAGAAGATGAATATTCTGTAGATGAAACACAATATAAAAATTTTGCTTATGTAGCTGGAGAAGATACAGGAGGAAATAGGATTATAGTTGAAGTTGATAGGATAAGACAAGGTGAAAAACGTAAGGAATTATATGTTGATGCAAGAGATTTACAAAAAGACGAAAATACTACAGATGCAGAGTATAAAGAAATACTTAAAGAAAGAGGAATTGAAAAGTTAAATGAATACAACAAAGTAGAAATAGCAGATTTTAGTATAGATACTTTAGCAAACTTAAAATACAAAACAGATTTTGACTTAGGGGATAAAGCAGTATACAAGAATGATGAATTAGGTTTTAATGTAGAAAATAGAATTATTGGAATATCTGAAGTTTATGAAAATGGTAACATGACATTAGATGTAAGTTTTGGGAATGACTATAACATAAAGAAAGTAAAGGAGGTAATATAGAGTGAGAAGTGGATTTTTTAATTCAGAAATAATAGGGTATGATGTAGAAAATATGCCAGTGTTTGATAGAGCCGAAGAGGCTTCTTTTTTTGCAAAATATTTTAGTCAATTTATTAGTAATGGTGTATTTCCTAATCCTTCTACTAATATGCAAGTACTAGCAACAGAAGGTATGAAAATAAAAGTAGACATAGGAGTATGTTATATAAATGGCTATATGGGGTGGGTAGAACCATTTGAGACATTAGAAATAGAAGAAAGCGATTTGCAGTCAAGGATAGACAGAATAGTAGCAAGATTAGATTTTACAGATAGAAGTATAAATTTATTTATAAAAAAAGGAATAGCTAGAGGAAACCCAGTGGCACCAGAATTACAACGAGATTATGACATATATGAAATAGGTTTGGCAGATATAAGGGTGAATGCTAATATAATTGAAATTACACAAGAAAATATAACTGATTTAAGATTAAATACACAACTATGCGGAATTGTAGCAAATCAATTACAACATGTTGATACAACAACGTTGTTTAATCAGTACCAAGACTGGTTAAAAAGAGTAACAGGACAGGCAGAAATAAATATAAGTAACATGAAAACAGAATTTGAAAACAATTTTAATAATTGGTTTCAAACAGTACAAACAGTATTGGACGGAGACGTTGCAGGAAATTTACTTAATCTGATTAATACAAAAGCAGATAAAAGCTGTATAGATAATATGTCAAAAAGATACAACGGAGAATCTATAACTGCAATTACTTCAAAAGGATTTGGAAAAATAAGAAGATTGTATGGAAACACAGTACAGGAAAATAATAAAACACGATGCGTAGGCGAAGATATCAATATGTTAAATATAAACGTAAATGAAAGTGTGTTAGGAGTAAAAGTTTCAACTGACAATAATGTTGTTACAATAAGTGGAAATTCAACAGAAGACGGGTTTTTTGTACTATGGAAAGGAATATTAAAAAAAGGAACATATCATGTAAGAGCATTTGATACAGCAGGAGCAACTACTACAACTATACTAAGAATAAGAAGAGGAACAGATGTAATTGCTACAGGACATATGTTTTCATTTACGTTGCAACAAGATACAGAGATATTTGTAGATTTATGGTTTAATAGTGAATTTAATGGAACATATAAATATGCTCCAAAAATGGTAAAAGATAACCCAATAACAACATGGTCACCATATAAATATGGAACAGTAGAAATAATAAGTAAAAAAGAAGAAGTTGAAAGTAGAAATATAACATATGTAAAAGCCCCTCTTTGTTGTATAAAAAACGAAGAGGGG
>JAAWKA010000011.1 GCA_022797145.1 Clostridia bacterium | reverse complement strand
GTTGCTAAAAATATACTTATTTTTTTCATAATACCTCTCCATTTTTTATATTTTTATATAATCTATTATATGTTAACATTTTTCGGACTTTTTTTCAAGATATTTTATCTATATTTTCCTCTTTATTGAGCTTTTTCTTACGGATATACAAATATTCTTTTTTATTTTATGTTTATTTCATTTTTGTTACATTTTTATTTTAAAATTCTATTGTTATTTTAGAACCTTTTTTTACTTTTATTCCTGGTTTTGGCAACTGTTCTTTTATTATAGTACTATCCTTATTTATATCTTCCTCTATTGTATTATCTATTTCTAATCCTTGTTCTTTTAATTTTTCTATACCTTCTTTTATATTAATATTTCTTACTTCTGGTACTACTACTTCTTCTATATTTTCTATTTCTTCTTTTTTATCTTTGTTTAATTCTAAATATGGTAATACTTCTGATAAAACTTGCCCTCCTACTGGTGCTGCAACTGCACCTCCTTGGGTGATTTTGACAACACAAAAATTATAAATTTACTAATTTTTTATCTAGTACATTATTGTTGTTCTCTATGTATTCTAAACACCTTTTAAATTCGTCTTCAAATTTAAACTTTATTTTTATGTCTCCATTTTCTTTTACATATATACAATCTATTAGTTCCATCATTATATCTCGTGAAAGTTCTGTAATGCTCTCTTTCTCCTTGAATTTCTCTATCCATTCATTACTACTTATACTTTGAGTTTCGTATTTTTGTTTTTCGTTTTTTAATCTTTCTATGTTTTGCTTTAATCTTTCAATATCATTTTCATATTTTTGTTTATATTCTATATATTCTTCTCTTGTAATATCTTCATTTTTCCAATCTTCATAAAGAGTTCTTTTGAAATTTGATATTTTGGAAATCTCATTTTGTTTTGAAGTTATCATCTCATTTATTTGCTTCGGGCAACTACTAGTCGCCCCTACATCATTTATTTGCTTTACAATTTCTTCTATATCAATTAATAAATCAATATGAAAATTAATAGCTTTCAAAACTGCTTTCTCTAATTTTTCTATTTTAATAGAATGTTTTGTGCATAAGTTATTTGATTTTTTCCTATATGTGCTACAAATATAATATTCATACTTGTTACCACTCTTATTTGTGCTACTTTTCTTATTCATTGCTCTTTTGCAATCTGCACACTTTAGAAACCCTGCCCATACCGATAATTCCTTTGTTTTTTGAGATACCTTTGTATCTCTTTTGCTTAATTCTTGTGCTTTTTCAAAGGTTTCTTTATCTATTATCGCTTCATGAGTATTTTCTACTCTAACCCATTCTTCTTTTGGAACAACCTCTACTTTATGTACTTTATAGCTTTTCGTTCTTCTTTTCCCTTGAACAGTATTGCCTATATAGACTTCATTGTTTAAAATATTTCGTATTGTTGAAGGTGTCCAAGTATATGTATTATCTTGAATTCCATAGTTATTATAATTCTGACCTAATTCTATTTTTTTATGTCCTGTGGGATTTAAAACACCTAAATCATTTAATCTATGGCATATTGCTATCTTTCCTAGTCCTTCATTGACATTCCAATTAAAAATCTTTTTCACTATATCCGCTACTACTTCATCAATTATTAACTTATGCTTATCTTTTGGATCTTTAATATATCCATAAGATGGAAATGCACCTATAAATTCTCCCTTTTTCTTTTTCCCGTTTAAAGATGTTCTAATTTTTATTGATGTGTCTCTACAGTATTCATCATTTATTAAGTTTTTAAATGGTACTAAAATTGTATTTGTGCTTGCTGGATTTTTAAAACTATCTACAAAATCATTAATGGCAATAAATCTTATATTAAATAATGGAAAGACTTGCTCTATATAATTTCCAACTTCTATATAGTTTCTTCCAAGTCTTGATAAATCTTTTACAATAACACAGTTAATATATCCCTTTCTCATATCTTCTAGTAATCTTTGAAATGAAGGTCTATTAAAATCTGTTCCTGTAAATCCATCATCTATATAAGTATTATAAACTATCAAATCATCATGTTCTTCTATAAATTCGTTTAGTAAAGTTTTCTGACTTGTTACACTATTACTTTCTTGCTTTTCTTTGCCGATTATCTTCATCTTCTTGTGAAAGCCTTATATATAGTGCAACTGACCATATTTTATGCTTTATACTATTATTTTCAATAGAAGAATACTTTGATTTTCTTCCTGCCATTAAACGTTTTCCTCCTTTCGCCTATATTGTAACGTGCTCAATTAAAATGTCAGCCCTTTTTACTGAAACTGTTAAAATTTATTTGTTACAGTTTCAGTATGCAAAATTGCGAAGCAATTTTACTTTCCTATCTTTCCTTTTAAAATATTTAACATACACTCTTCAAAAGTTTTATTACTTTTAGAATATGTCATCTCTATATTCATATTATGCATTTTTAGTGTATATGGATTTTTTGTATTTAATAGATAATCTATAACTTTACTTTTTTCTTTCAAACCTTACATACCTTTCCATTTATCATTTGTTAAAGTTTATTAATTTAAAAAATTTTTATTACTAATTTATCCTTCTACTAGATAAGTTCCAAAATGGCATTTTAAATGTAACCTTTTTTGAAAAAATTTTTAAATCTCTCTACTAGGTATATGTAACTATTTTTAAAAAGTCGGAAAATTTTATAAAATTTCTTAAACTTTCTTCATAATGTATATGCCCACCAGAAATTAAAAAGGTATAATTTTTAAGAAAATTGCACAAAAAAATAAACTAGAAATCAGTTTTACTAACTTCTAGTTTTATAAATATTTTATTTATTACTTTATATTATTTATTTTCTCCGTTTTTACATTATATCCTCTAATCTTTAAAAACTCATTTATATCATTCATTAGCCATCTATCTCCTTGTGTATGTAACATATCATACCCATCATGTAAATACTTTAATACTCCATATTTTTCAAATAATTCATACACTTCTTTTCCTGTAAGTTTATTTTCTTCTTTAAAAACTTCTATACAAAAAATCACAAATTCATTTACTTTATATTCAATATCTTCTTCCATACTACACCCCATATAACTCATTCTTTTCATATTCATTTATAAAAAAGTCTGCTAATATTTCATCAGAATAATACCACATTTTGCTATTTTTATTTTCTAATTTTTTATATATACTCGAATTGTATATAAATTCATCTGCTTTTTTTAAACTTATGCCTTTTCTATTTGATATTATTTTTGCTATATTTGGTATAAATATCCATAACATGTTTTCTAATGTTTTATTATTATTCATTTTCTTCAACCTCCTTTGTTTCTATATATTTAATCGTGTCTATCGCTTTTGGTGTATGAAATGAAATTTGATTTACTAATTTGTACGTTTTTAGTGCTCTTATAGTATCTTCTTTAGATGTATAATTTCTTTCATATAATCTTAATGTAGCAAATAAGTTATCATCAGCTACTGGACCTTTTACAATATCATAATCATGTAATAGTTCTTTACTTTTTCTATTTTTATATACAAAATCAAGCCATTCTTCAGTTGCTTCTATAAAATTTAAAATTTTTAGTTCATCATTTTCTGTATATTCATAGATATTAATATATCTTTTTATATTTTCACCTTTTTGTTCTTCTTGCATTCTTCCTTTTTTTATTTTTGTCCACCTTTTTGCTTGCTCAATATCTGTTGTTGTATAAAAACCTTTTCCAAAATCTGTCCTATAATTTAATATTTCTAAACTTGGCTTTTCTACAATAACTGTACTACCATGATATATCTTCAAGTCAATCATCTCGCTTTCTTTTTCTTTACTTTATAATAACTCATCTTATATTATCTATATTTTATTTATCTATTCTAAATATTATCATAATTTTATATCTTTTACTAGTATAATTTTCTAAGATAAAATTATACTAGTAAAACGAAGTATAATTTGAAAGAGCAAATTTCGCAGTGCATATAATCACTGGCACAAAATTAAAATTTTGATGGCGATTTACTTTGCTCCTAATAATACCTTTCACTTTTTTTATACGATTAGTTCGCCATCATGGTCCGTTGGACCACAAATTGCTGTTTAGGAGAAAATCTCCTAATACCTTTTTTGCTCTCCGAGGGATAACTGTTTTATAGTGTTCTAAACAAATTACATAGGTATTTTATTGAATTATATCAAATTTATTTTTCAATTTTTCTATGATTTTGTCAAAATTTTGAAAGCCGGATTCCTTAAAATATATTAAATCTCCATCTCTAATATTTTTTTCTAAATCTTCTAATAATAGCTCAATTGTTTTAAATTTTCTTATATATTTTTCTTCTAAAACACCTAAAGCTCCTTTATAAATGTGCTTTGTAAAATCTCCTATTAAATATATATAATCGAAATCTAAATTATTAAAATAATTTCCTAATTCTTCATGTATTTTAGAAGTCTCTTCTAAAGTAGAACCTGCTCCTATAGTTCCTAAAACTGCAATTTTTCTTTTACTTTTTATTTTATTTGCAGATTCTAATCCCATTTTTACAGATTCAAAACACGAACTATATATATCATCAATTAATGTAATATCTCTATTCACATTTTTTAATACTTTAAACCTACCATCAACTGGCCTAAAATCATTTATAGCTCTTATGATATTTTCATATCTTATATTATATATTTCAGCAATTTTTATCGCTAAAATGATGTTTCTTATATTATATTCCTGATAAAGATTTAGTTTAAAATTTGTATCTATACCATATACTTTAGTATTAAAACTAATTTTTCCATCAATTCTATTAATATTATTAGCTTCATTCATACTATAATATCTTATTTCATAATCTTCAGATTCATTTACTTTTCTTAAATATTCATCATCAGAATTTAAAAATAATATCTTTTTATCTGTTATATGTAATTTTTCTTTTAAAATATTTTCTTTAGATTTTAATTTATTAATATGTGCTGTTCCAATAGAATTTATAACTGCTATTGATGGTTTAACTAATTTAGATAAATTAGACATTTTTCCAAAATCACTAATGCCAATTTCAGTTACTGCCATATCGTAATTATCAGGAAATAAATAACTTAAAGAAATATAACTTGCTATATTATTATTTTCATTCTTAAAGTCATGCAGTAACTTTATTTCTGTTTTTAAAACTTGCGATATTATACTACAAAGAGTCGTCTTTCCAACACTTCCAGTTACAGCAATAATTGGCTTCTCAATATTATTTTCCCTACATTTTATCCCTAACTTATATATTGCATTATTAACTGATTCAACTTCTATTATACAAATATTAGGATTTATTTCTTGAGCCAACTTTTCTATTTCTTTTCTGTTTTCAGAATCTTTATCTATCATAAATCCTATACAACCATTTTTCACATGGTCTATAATATAACTTTCTCTATTAACTTTTCTAAATATAATTGGAATAAAAAAATAGTTTTTCATCTCTCTTATTTTTTGTGTTAGGCAATAATTTTCAACTATTATATCTTTATTTCCACATACTATATTCCCATTTGTATATTCTTCAATCTCTTTTAATTTAAACATATATTTCTCCTAAATATTTTCCTACTCTTATACTATCATAAAAAAAATAATTATAACAATAACTTATCTCATGTTTTTACTCTTTTGGACATAATTAAAGAGCGATAAAATCGCTCTCATTCTTGATTTAATAGTTTATATCATTCTCGATTTTTCATAGTTTCACTGTGTGTTGTTAAAATTACCCACGCACCTCCTTGGTGCCCTCCTTCTCCTGTTGGATTATATAATGTTACTAATATTACAACTTGTGGATCTGTTATTGGTGCTACTCCTATAAATGATGTTACATATTTGTTTGTATTTACTCCATCTTCTGAGGTTCCTGTCTTTCCTCCAACTGTAAATCCTTTTACTGTTGCATTTTTTCCTGTTCCTTCTGCTACTACTGATTGCATCATGCTTAACACTTCTTTAGCTGTTTTTTCTGATATTATTTGTTCTGTTTTTTCTGCTTGTATTTCTTGTATTTCTCCTGTTTTTGTATCTATTATTTTCTTTACTATTCGTGGTTTCATTTTCATTCCATCATTTGCTATTGCTGATACTGCACTTACCATTTGTAATGGTGTTACTTCAAATCTCTGTCCAAAAGATATTGTTGCAAGTTCTACTGGTCCTACTTTGTTTTGTGCTAAGAATATTCCTTTTGCTTCTCCTGGTAATTCTATTCCAGTTTTATCTAAAAAACCAAATTTTTTTAAATATCCATAGTATTTATCTACACCTATTCTTTGCCCTAATCCAATAAATACTGGATTGCATGAATTCATTAATGCTTGCCTTAAACTTTCTGCTCCATGTGGTCTATAGTGTCTCCAGCACTTTATTCGTACTCCTGCTATTTCAATCGCTCCACTACAATTAAATTCTCCTTCTTTATCTGGTATAGTTATTCCTTCTTCTAAAGCTGCTGATGTTGTCACTAACTTAAATGTAGAACCTGGTTCATATGTATCTGCTATTGCTTTATTTCTCCACATTTGTTGTAAATTTTTTGTTCTTTCTGGAGCTGTTAAATTTTCCCAACTATTTTTTAATTCATCTTGATTTATGGTATATGGTGAGTTTAAATCATATCCTGGATAGGTTGCCATCGCTATTATATCTCCAGTTTTTGGGTTCATCATTACAATATTTCCACCATCTGTACATACGTTGTCAATACAGGCTTGTTTTAAATATTTTTCTGCTATTGATTGTATTGTCATATCTATTGATAATATAACGTCTTTCCCATCTATTGCTGCTATGTAGTCTTCCCCTTCTTTTCCAATTTCTCCCCCTTTTGCATCTGTCACTCTTATAATTTTTCCACTACTCCCTTTTAGCACTTCTTCATATTTTGCTTCAATCCCATCTAATCCTTGATTATCACTTCCACAAAATCCTATTACATGCGATGCAAGGTCATTATATGGATAATATCTTTTGCTATCTTCATCTATATTTATTCCTGTTGTTATATTATTTTTTTGCATCCATTGTCTTAATTTATCTGTTTTTTCTTTGTCTACTTTTTTTATTATTGTTTCAATGGAACTCCTTTTTTTTACCTTTTTTAAAACCACTTCATAATCCAATTCAAAAATTTCAGTAAAAGCTCTTGCTACTTTTTCTTTATTTTCTTCTTTTATATTAATTGGATTTACAGTAACTGTTTCTACTGTTGCGCTAACTGCTAATACATTTTTTTCTGTAGCATCATAAATTGTTCCTCTTTTAGGATTTATTTTCCTATCTAATGATTGTTGTTTATATGCCATTGTAGATAGTTCTGAACCTTGAACAAATTGTATATATCCGTATTCTTATTGTTAATAATATAAATATTGTAAATATTATAAATAATGCTTTTGTAATTCTTCTTTTCCTACTAATATCTGAATTTTTGTACATAAAAAATCTCCTTTTACCTATATATTTATTATAATTATATAGACAAAAAAAGATTTTATACACTAAAAATAGCTAGTCTTACTTTTATCTGCAAAATTAGCTATTTTCCCATTATAAAATTTAATATTTTTTCAAACCAGTTTGTATTATCTTCTTTTATTATTTCTTCTGTTGCTGGTTCTATGTAGTCTTGTTTTGGTAAATTTATATATATTGTTTGTTTATTATTTAGTTTTTGCATTCCTAAAATTTCTTTTGCTGATTGTTCTATTGTTTGTAAATTTAAACTATTTTCTATACTTACTTCTAGTTGTTCATTTTCTTTTTGAATTGCTGCTAAATTATTTCTTAAATCTTTTACTTCTAAAAAATTTTTATCTATTAAGGCATTTCTATAACTTATGGCAAATAATATTGTAAATATTATTATCAAATATCCTATTATTTTTATTTGAATTTTTATTTTTCTTTTTGATTGTATTTTTTGTTTTTTTAGTGTTTTCACTTTTGATTTCTTTGCTTTAGTTTTTTTAGGATATTTTTTTATTATTGGTTCATATTCTGGTTGTAATTTTCTTGGGCTTGTTTCATATTGATATCTATTATATGCCATAGTTTTCACCTCCTTATTACCTTTAATAAGCTTATATTTTTTCAAATATTCTTAGTTTAGCACTTCTAGATCTAGAATTTTCTTCTTTTTCTTTTTGTGTTGGTATTATTGGTTTTTTTGTTATTATTTCACCTAATTTTTTTACATTACATATACAATATGGCAATTCCTTAGGACATGTACAACTTCCTACCGCATCCTTATATGCTCTTTTTACTGCTCTATCTTCTAATGAGTGAAATGTTATTATACATAATCTTCCTTGTGGTTTTAATAATTCTATACATTCTAATACTGTTTTATATAATGGTTCGATTTCATTATTAACTTCTATTCTTATGGCTTGAAATGTCTTTTTTGCTGGATGTCCTGTTTGTTTACTTACATAAGGTATTGCTTGTTTTATGATTTCCACTAGTTCTAGTGTTGTTTCTATTTGTTTTTTTTCACGATGCTCACATATTTTTCTTGCTATTTGCCTTGAAAATTTTTCTTCTCCATATTCATATATTATATTTGCTAATTTTTCTTCTTTATATGTATTTATTACATGTTTTGCTGTTAAACTTTGAGTTATATCCATTCTCATATCTAAATTACTATCTAGCATGTAACTAAATCCTCTTTGTTTTTCATCTATTTGATATGAAGAAACTCCCAAATCTAAAAGAATTCCATTTACTTTATCTATTTTTAAAATATTAAGTATTTGTTTTATTTCATCATGATTTCCATGTATATATTTTACATTTTTATATTTTTTCATTCTTTGTTCAGCTACTGCTAAGGCCTCTTTATCTTTGTCTATTCCAATTAACATACCTTTTTCAGATAGCCTTTTTATTATTTGTTTACTGTGTCCTGCTCCCCCCATTGTTCCATCTATATATATTCCATTTTTATCAATTTTTAACCCTTGTATAACTTCTTCTAATAATACTGGGATATGATTAAACTCCACTTTTTTCTCCTTGTATATTTTGTATAAATAACCAAACAGTTGGTATTTTATACCAACTGTTATGTTTGTTTAGGTTTAATTTATCTTTGGTTTTTTATTGTCTTTGGTATATAATACTTATTTATCTTATGCTTCTTATTATTACCATCCTATGTATTTATTTATTATTTTCATTTGAATTTTATATTATTTATCTTTTGTTTTTTATTAAAATTTTTATCTTTTGTAATTTTAGTATTTTCTTTTGTATATTTTTCTTTTTATCTTTTGTTTTTATGTATGATTTTCTTTTGTATTTATATAAACTTTTTCAAGTTATATACCAAGCATTGTCATATTTTCTGCCAATTCATCTGCTGAAATGTTTTCATCACTACTATATTTTTTCCATGTTTGTCTGTTCCAGATTTCTATTCTTGTTCCCACTCCTATAATTACTATTTCTTTATCTAAAGTTGCATGTTCTCTTAGGTTAGCTGGTATTAAGAATCTTCCCTGTTTGTCTATTTCACATTCAACTGCTCCAGATAAGAAGAATCTTACAAAGTTTCTAGCATTTTTTTGTGCAAGTGGTAATGATTTTAATTTTTCTTCAAAGTTTATCCATTCTGTTTGTGAATACGCAAATAAGCATCCATCAAGTCCTTTTGTTATTATAAATTTATCTCCAATGTCTTCTCTTAGTTTTGATGGCATTATAACTCTACCTTTTGCATCTACATTATGTTCGTATTCACCAATAAACACTTAGTTTCACCTCTATTCATTTTCAAACCACTTTTCACCACTTTGTACCACTTTAGTTAAATTTTAATACAAGGTTTTGAATTTTGCAAGTATTTTTTAAAAAAAATTTTTTTTTATTCAATTTTTTTACTCTTTCTATATAGATTAAAGAGAATTGAATATTATTTTTGAAACATTCCGCTATCAATTGCATGATTTTTAATAATTGAATTTACTATTTTAAAGTATAAATTTGTAAAAACTGTAGATTGTATGTAACTCACTAATTTGTGATACATAATCTACAGCTTTTTTATTAACTTTTTTACATTAAATTAGTAGCTAAATAACCTAAGTAGTCATTGCTTATTTAATATCTCTGTCCTCTTAATAGTTAATTTCATTTTTCTACATTAAATTTATTAAGACTATGCAATAACTTTATAAATGTTTTTTCCTTTTCTTTAAGTGATCCAAAAAACTGGATATCAATGTTCTCAACGACTGGAAGAGCTTGTCTTAATTTATCTTGTCCTTTACTTGTTAATGTTACAGATTTAGCTCGTGTATCTTTACTATGTTCTTTTCTTAAAATTAGTCCATTTTTTTCTAATAAATTTATAATTTGTGATACTGATGTTACATCCATACCAGCCATTTTTGCTAACATGATTTGGGTAACTTCTTGTTTATATTGTAAAGAATATCCTAACGAAGCTAAAATAACAAATTGGGGATGGGTTATACTTATATCTCTTAATTGTTTTTTTATTTCTCCATGCCATTTATTATAAGTACGCATAAATAATAACCCTGTTGCTTCTTCTGAATTATCTTTATTTTTTGATGGAAAGTCAATCATTATTTTCTACCTCATTTTTTAATAGTATGATAGAATCTGGAACATCTGAGAAGACTTGTTTTAAAAATTTTAATTTTTCATCATTAATAATATCTGTTTCTAATCTTACAGTGTGTTTGATATTTACTGACTCATCATTATTAGAAATAATTTCATGTTTAAAATAGATACTTCCAAATGGTGTATCTGTTTTGTCACAAAATTCTTCTGTTTCTTTTACAGAAGTCAAAAGATATTCCATTGGAGGCATTCCTTCTAGTTGCATTATGCCTTTAGAACCTGTCTTGAATTCTCCATTAAGTGTAATGTCTTTCAAATCTCTCTCCCAAACATACCACTTTTTAATATCTGCATAATAATCCCATACTTTTTCTTTTGTTGCTTTTGCTTTAGTCATAAAACTAAATTCCATATTACACCTCTTTCTACAAATTTATCAATATACTTGTAGTACATATTATATGTGTACATATAATATGTGTCAATACTTTTTTTATTTTTTCTTAGATTTATTTCTAATAGTATTGTAATTTATATTATTATATTTGTATTATTAATACTGAATTTATATTAGTAATACTAAAAAAGAAATACAAGGTAATATCTTACCCTGTATTTTTTACTCTTCTAGTCCAAAGCTTACTCCTAATGCACTATTTATTTTATCTATCACCCTATTATCATCAATATGCCCTATTTTTTCTTTTAGTCTACTTTTATCTATTGTACGAATTTGTTCTGCAAGTACTACTGAATCAGCTTTTAATCCATATTCTTCTGATTCTAATTCTATATGTGTTGGTAACTTATTTTTTCCTGTTTGAGAAGTAATTGCTGCTGCTATTACAGTTGGACTGTATTTGTTTCCCATATCATTTTGTATGATTAAAACAGGCCTAATCCCCCCTTGTTCTGAGCCAACAACAGGGCTTAAATCTGCATAAAACATATCTCCTCTTTTTACTATCATTTCCTTCACTCCTGATATTACAGTATTATTTGTTTTGCTTTTTAGATATATTTTAATCTTAGCTTTTAAGAGATGAAAATAATAGTATTTAATTTATTCTTTTGTTTAATTTAATGCTAAAATTTGTTCTTTATTTGTACTATTTATTTTTATCTCATTATATAATATGTAAACTAATATTTTTTGGTTAATATCTTGTACTTCTAATTTTATTGGTTTTGCTGTTTGTTTGTCTATGTATAGTTTTTTATATATTGAATACTTATTTTTATTATTTTCTATTTTGGTTTCCATTATTATTTGATTATTTTCTTCTTTATAAATTGAGTTATTATTTTGTTTGTAATTTTCCACAAAATTGTATAGACATAATGAATTTTCTGATAGATACTTATAATTTTCATAAATTTTGTTTAGTCCTATTTTAGTATTTTCTATTTTTAAAGTATTTCCATCATATATCGTTCTTAGTCCTTGTATATCATTTGGTTCTATTACTTCTTGTTTAAATATATTTGGGTTTTTGTATTCTTGATTTATTAAATATTTATTAGTGTTTTTGTTACTTTGTACTTCAACCATGACTTTAGCACTATATGAGCTAATATTTAAAATATAATCTGTTATATTTTCAGCTGTCTTAAGATTATTATTTCCTAAATTTATAGTTTTATAATCATTTTTGTTAAAATTTTTAAATACTACTATTAAAAGTATTATAAAAATTATTATCCCACTTAATATTATTAATTTCTTTTTTATACCTTTCATACACTACTCCTTATTGATATATTTAGGTTTTAAGGATTAACCTATAACCATTCTAAATAGACAAAAGAATATTATTATTCTCTTTATTTATATTCAAAATTACAGTAAAAAATTCATTAACCTATTTACTATTAGACATTAGAACTTCTATGTAGTATAATAATTTTGGTGATTTTATGAAAGTCTTATTTAAAAATAACACTATTTATACTACTGAAGAATACAATCGTTTTTTATTATTCCATGATAGAAAATATAGATTATCTTATAATTTATATTCATTAAGTGTTTTCTTTTTATTTATATTTTGTTCTATTGTTAATTTCCTTTATTATAATATTGATTTAGGCATTTTGTTTTTATTAACTGCTTTTGGGTTTATCGCTTATAGAGTTTTTAGACCTTTTTTTCTTGTAAATAAAGAGTCTAATATAAAAAAGGTTACTTCTAGGTTAGAAAATACATATTATTTTTATAAGGATTATTTTTATGTAACTAATAGAAATACTGATTTTAATTATAATTATCATAAATTATATAGAGTATTTGAAACTAAAGATTGTTTTTATTTATATATTGATAAAGACTATGCCTTTTTACTTTCAAAAAAAACTTTCTTAATTGGTTTACCTGATGACTTTTCTAATTTTATTAGAAAAAAAATGCTTTTTAAGTATAGAAAGAATATTAAAAATTTTTAGATGTTTATAATTTTATTTAGATAAAAACCTGAAATGTTATTTCTAACATTTCAGGTTTTTATTATCTTTATATTTTATTTTATATCATCTTCACATTCTTCAAATTGTGAATTATATAATTCTTGATAGAAACCTCCTTTTTGTAATAGTTCTTCATGTGTTCCTTGTTCTACTATATCACCATGATTCATTACTAGTATTAAATCTGCGTTTTTTATTGTTGATAATCTGTGTGCTATTATGAAACTAGTTCTACCTTTCATTAAGTTATCCATTGCTGATTGAATTTGTATTTCTGTTCTTGTATCTATTGAACTTGTGGCTTCATCTAATATTAATATTTTTGGATCTGCCAATATTACTCGCGCTATTGTTAATAATTGTTTTTGTCCTGCTGATACATTTGTAGTTTCTTCATCTAAAATCATATCATATCCTTTTGGTAGTGTTTTTATAAAATGATGTACATGTGCTGCTTTAGCTGCTTCTATTACTTCAGCTTGTGTTGCTTCTGGTTTACTATATTTTATATTATCTTTTATTGTTCCACTAAATAGCCATGTATCTTGAAGAACCATTCCAAATGTTCTTCTTAGTTCTCCTTTATCAAAATCTTTTATATTATGTTCATCTATCAATATTGCTCCCTTAGTTAGCTCATAAAATCTCATCAATAATTTTACTATTGTCGTTTTTCCCGCTCCTGTTGGACCTACTATTGCTATTTTTTGTCCTTCTTTTATGTTTGCTGTAAAATCGTTTATTATTGTTTTTTCCTGTGTATATCCAAATTTTACATGTTCAAATTTTATGTTTCCTTTTATTTTATTTGTACTTACTGGATTTTTTATTGTTTGTTCTTCCTCTTGCTCTTCTAAAAATTCAAATACTCTTTCTGCTGATGCTACCATAGCTTGTAGCATACTAGATATTTGTGCTATTTGATTTATTGGTTGTGTAAATTGTCTGTTATATTGGATAAATGATTGTATATTTCCTACAGTTATTTTTCCTTGTATTGCTAAATATCCTCCAAGTATCGCTACTGCAACATATCCTATGTTTCCTATAAAATTCATAACTGGAAACATTACACCTGATAAAAATTGAGACTTCCAGGCTGAGTTATATAGTTCTTTATTTGCTTTTTTAAATTCTTCTACTGCCTTTTCTTCATTATTAAAAATTTTTACAATTGTATGTCCTCCAAATATTTCTTCTACTTGCCCATTTACATGTCCAAGATATTCTTGCTGATCTTTAAAATATTTTTGAGATCTGGAAACGATTATTCCAAGTACTATTGCTGTTATTGGTAATATTACAAGTGATGTAAGTGTCATTTCCCAACTTATTGAAAACATCATTATTAATATACCAATTATTGTACATATTGATGTTATTATTTGAGTTACACTTTGATTTAAATTTTGACTTAAGGTATCTATATCATTAGAAATTACTGATAAAACTTCTCCATTTGTTTTTTTATCAAAATAGTTCATTGGTAATTTATTTATTTTTTTTGCTAAATCATTACGCAATTTATATGTCAGTTTTTGAGTTATTTGTGTCATAGTAAATCCTTGTATTAGTGAAAATATTGCACTTATTCCATATAGTCCTAGTAGAGTTAATAAAATTGTAGCTATTTTTTCAAAATTTATTTGTCCTGTCCCCTCTAGTTTATTCATTATTCCCTCAAATATTTCTGTTGTTGCATTTCCTAATATTTTTGGTCCTACTATTGCAAATATTGTACTTCCTACTGCAAATATGAAAACTATTATTAATGGTATTTTATATTTTGATAGATAATTTTTTATTAATTTTTTTGTTGTTCCCTTAAAATCTTTTGCCTTTTCTAGGCTCATTTGCCCCATTCCTGGTCCCATTCCTCCCATTGGAGGTTTTTTTGTATTATGTGCCATTATTCTAACTCCTCCTTTGAAAGTTGTGATAATGCAATTTGTGCATAGGTCTCACAATTCTTCATTAATTCTTCATGTTTTCCTTTACCTACTATTTTTCCTTCTTCTAATACTATTATTTGATCTGCATTTAATATTGTGCTAATTCTTTGTGCTACAATAATAACTGTTTTATCCTTTGTTTTTTCTAAAAGTGCTGCTCTTAATTCTGCATCTGTTTTTAAGTCTAACGCTGAAAAGCTATCATCAAATATAAATATCTCTGGATTTATTGCTATTGCTCTTGCTATTGATAGTCGTTGTCTTTGTCCCCCTGATACATTACTTCCTCCTTGTGCTATCGGTGTTTTATATTTTTCTGGTTTTGCTTGTATAAATTCTGTTGCTTGTGCTATTTTTGCTGCTTCTTCCATTTGTTCATCACTCATATTTGGATTTCCATATTTTATATTAGATTCGATTGTTCCTGAAAATAGTATACCTTTTTGTGGTACAAACCCTATTTTATCTCTTAATTCTTTTTGAGATACCTGTTTTATATTTACTCCATCTATTAATAGTTCTCCTCCTGTTACATCATAAAATCTTGGTATTAAATTTATAATTGTAGATTTTCCACTTCCTGTACTTCCTATAATTGCTGTAGTTTCTCCTGGTTTTGCTACAAAGTTTATATCTGTTAGTATTTCTGTATCTGCATCTGGATATCTAAAAGAAACTTCCTTAAATTCTACCAATCCTTTTTTTCTTTCATCAAAACTTTTTGGATTTTTTTCATCTTTTATACTCATTTTGCTGTCTAATACTTCATTTATACGTTTTGCTGAAACTGCTGCTCTTGGTAACATAATTGATATCATAGATATCATTAAAAATGCCATTACTATTTGCATTGTATATTGTATAAATGCCATCATATCTCCTACTTGTATTATTCCTTGTTCTACACCATGTCCACCGACCCAAACTATTAATAACATAATAGAGTTCATTATAAACATTAATGCTGGCATCATAATACTCATTGCTCTGTTTACAAATATATTTGTTTGCATTAGGTCTTTGTTTGCTATATCAAATCTTTCTTCTTCTTTTCTTTCTTTATTGAAGGCTCTAATAACTGGTAGTCCAGTTAAAATTTCACGTGCTACTAAATTAAGTTTGTCAATTAGTTCTTGTAATTTTTTAAATTTAGGCATTGCTATTATAAATAGTATTAAAACAACTCCTACTATGCAGATAATTGCAAGTCCAATTATCCAAGCCATACTACTGTCACTATTTGTAAGTACTCTAATAAACCCTCCTATTCCTATTATTGGTGCATATACAACTACTCTAAATAGCATTGTAATTAACATTTGGATTTGTTGTATATCGTTTGTGTTACGTGTGATTAAAGATGCTGTTGAAAATTCTCTAAATTCTTTTGTTGAAAATTTAAGTACTTTTTCAAATACTTTATCTCTTAAAGTTCTTCCTAGTCTCGCTGCTACTTTTGATGATAGAAACATTATTGATACAGCAGCTATCATACTAATTAGTGCTATTGTTAACATTTGAATTGCTGCTAATAATATGTAATTGTTTTGTAGTTTATCTAGATCCATTCCTATTTGTTCATATTCTTTTTTTGTTTGTGCTATTGCTGCTTGTTCTAAAATTGTTCCCATCATTTCATCTAATTGTTCATTTGTTTGTTCTAACATCTTATCTAGTTGTTCTTCTGGCATTTGCTTTATTATTTCTATTAATGTCATTCTCTCTATTAGTGTTTTTTGTTCTTCTGGAAGTTCTTGTATTATTTTTTGCTTTATTTGTTCTTGTTGATGTTCGTTATCTAATATTGATAATTGTATAAGTGGTCTTGCTATTATATTGTCTAGTTTTTCTAGTTCTTGTTTTGTTAATTTTTTTAATTTGTATAATTCTTGATTTTTTAGTTCTGGGTATTTTTTTATATATCTTTCATATTCTTGTTGTGATAGTTCTTGTTTTGTTAGTAATGTATAATTTTCTAATATTTCATTATTATCTTTTGTAAATAATAATAAATTTTCCATTTGTGTTTTTCTTATTACTTCTGGGGCTACATTTTGTATTCCACCTTGTTGAATTCCTATGTTTACAATTCTTGATGTGTAATCTGGTAATGCTAAATCTACTGCTGCTTGTATACATAGAAGTATTATAATGATTGATACAGATATTGCTGATTTTTTTAAGTATTTTAATACTTTTAACATTTTTTCCTCCTTTAATTTTATAATTTTAGTCGTTTTTAAACTTATACACTCCAAATTTTAAATATTCCATTTGTTTTATAAATTCTTCTCTTGCCTGACTTCTTGAATTATATTTAAAATTAGAAACTAATGCTTTTCTGGTTATTAATGAAAGCATGCTAATTATTGTTTTTAAGTCTTCTTCTTTTTGTATTTTTAGTTTTTCTTTATCTATTTGAGTATATATTTTTTCTGTTATAATATCTTTTTCTTTTGCACAAAATTCCATTGAAAATATTGTATCTTCACTTGTTTTTATATTTTCAAATATTTGTTTATGAAAGTTTAAATCTATTGGTTTAAACTCTTCTTTTAGTATATAGTCATACATTGAAATAAATGATTGTATTATATCTCCTTGTGTTTCTCTAATACTATTTTCTAAATGTTCTTTTATTTTCTCCATGTGGTCTTGTAATAAATATCTTAATAAATCTTCTTTTGATATAAAATATTGATAAAAACTTCCCCTTGAAATTTCTGCTTCTTGTACTATCTTTTTAATTGATGTTTCTTTAAATGGTACTCTTGAAAATTCTTTTTTTGCAGCTTTTATTATTTTTTGTTTTTTTTCATCTGATAGTTTCATAAATGTATCTGTTGGCATTTTCTCCCTCCTTTATTGATTACATTTATAAAAATGACACTGTGTCATATATTCTATGAAACATAGTGCCATTTGTCAATTATTTTATTGTAAACTTTTTGTGAACTTATTTTTCCATATTTTTTATTCTTTGCATTGCTTCTACTGTATTTTGTCTACTACCAAAAGCAGTTAGTCTAAAATATCCTTCTCCACTTGGTCCAAATCCTACTCCTGGTGTTCCTACAACATTAGCTTTTTCTAATAATTTATCAAAAAATTCCCATGAAGTATAATTTTTTGGAACTTTTAACCAAATATATGGTGCATTTTTTCCTCCAAATACTTCATATCCTGCTTGTTTTAATCCTTCTAATATTATTTTTGCATTTTCCATATAGTAATTTATATTTTCCTTTATTTGCTTTTGTCCTTCTTCTGTATATATTGCTTGTGCTGCTCTTTGTGTTATATATGATACTCCATTAAATTTTGTACATTGTCTTCTATTCCATAGTTTGTTTATTGATATTTCTTCTCCTTGTTTTGTATATGCTTTTAACTGTTTTGGAACTATTGTATATGCACATCTTACTCCTGTGAATCCTGCTGTTTTTGAAAAACTTCTAAATTCTATACATACATCTTTTGCTCCCTCAATTTCATAAATGCTATGAGCTATGTCTTCTTCTGTTATAAATGCTTCATATGCAGAGTCAAATAAGATTATTGATTTGTTATTTTTTGCATATTCTACCCATTTTTTTAATTCTTGTTTTTTTAATACTGTTCCTGTTGGGTTGTTTGGGAAGCATAAGTATATCATATCTACTTTTTTATTTGGTAATTCTGGTATAAAATTATTTTCTGCATTTGCTGGCATGTATACTACATTTTCATATGTATCTGTTGTTTTATTATAGTTTCCTGTTCTTCCTGCCATTATGTTGGTATCTAAGTATACTGGATATACTGGGTCTGTTATTGCTATTATATTATCATCTGAAAATAGTTCTTGTATGTTGGCTGTATCACATTTTGCTCCATCTGATATAAATATTTCATCTATTTGTATTTCTATTCCTCTTTTTTTATACTCCATCTCTATGATTTTTTCTTTTAGAAAGTCATATCCCTGTTCTGGGCCATATCCTTTAAAGGTTTCTCGCTTTAACATTTCTTGTGTTGCTTTATCTATTTCTTCTCCTATTTTTTTTGCTAATGGTAATGTGACATCTCCTATTCCTAATTTAATTATTTTTTTGTTTGGATTTTCTTTTTGATATGTTTCTACTTTTTTTGCTATTGTAGAAAATAAATAGCTATCTTGTAGTTTTAAATAGTTTTCATTTATTTTTATCATATTTCTTCTCCTTTATATTTCTATTTCACCTTCATATACAGTTACAGCTGGTCCTGTCATATATATATGGTTATTATTTTTATTCCAGTTTATTTTTAAATCTCCTCCTAGTAATTTTACTGTTACATCATTATCTGTATATTGATTAAGTATACATGCTACTACAGATGCTGTTGCTCCTGTTCCACAGGCAAATGTTTCTCCTGAGCCTCTTTCCCATACACGCATTTTTATGTTTTGTTTATCTATTATTTCTATAAATTCAACATTTATTTTTTCTGGAAATTTTTCATGTGTTTCTAAAATTTTTCCATATTTTTCTACATCAAATTTGTCTAAATTTTTTACTATTGTAATTGCATGTGGATTTCCTACAGATACACAAGTTAAGGTAAATTCTTTATCTAGTACTTTTATTTTTAAATTTGTTACTGGTTTTTGATTTGATATTACAGGTATTTTCTCTGGAGCTAAAATCGGTTCTCCCATATCTACTTCTACTGTTTTTACTTTATTCTTTTCTACATTTAAGTTTAATGTTTTTATTCCTCCTAAAGTTTCTATTGTAATTGTTTTTTTATTAGTTAGTCCTTTGTCATATACAAATTTTCCTACACAACGTATTCCATTTCCACACATTTGTGCTTCTGTTCCATCAGAATTGAACATTCTCATTTTAAAGTCACATTTTTTACTAGAACATATAAGTATTAGGCCATCTGAACCAATTCCAAAATGTCTGTTGCTTACAAATTTAGCTAGGTCGCTTATGTTTTCTGGCTCTTTTTCTTGCGTGTTATCAATATAAACATAATCATTCCCTAGCCCCTGCATTTTTGTAAATTTTATCATAAATAATCACCTCTATATGGGTATATGTAAAACATAGAATATATTTATATTCTATGTTTCCATATTCTATCATATGAAGTCTAAAAAGTCTACCACGCTGGTAAAATTTTTAATTATCTTGTCTTATAGTTTCTACTGAATTTTTATAATAAAATTTACTTCCAAATTTCTTTCAATATTTTACCTTCCTTTCAAACTGCTAACTTTTATATTCATATTCTAAACATTTTGCTTCTAATAATTTAAAATTGCAACATCTTGATTTTATATTTTCAGTTAGCTTTCCTTCTATATATAGTTGATACAATTTCTTAGATTTGTTTTTTACTTGAATATAATTTGCATTTAACCAATCTAATTGTTCTCTTAATAGTTTTTGATACTTTAATTCTTATATTGTTAAAGTTTCTTTATTCAAATCTACTAATGAATAATTATTTTCTTTTACTGGTATCATATTATTAAAATTGACAGCACCTAATTCGCCATTTTTTATCTTAAAAAAGTCTACTGTGTTTTTCATCTTCTTGTGCTTTTCTTTTGGACTAGATAAGGGAGCAAAATATTCACAAGCATCTATTTTAAATAATATACCTATAACTGGTCTTAATTCTTTTTCATATTTATTATAAGATACCCTATTATCGAATTTCCTTAAATAATCACAATAATCTGACATAACTCTAACAATTTTTAGATTCAAAATCACTATATCATTCTCCTCAAGCATTTATATTATATCTTATTAATCTTCAAAAAAGCAACAGTCTTATTCATTATAGACAAAAAATTAAAGATTAGAGTTTAGTCTCTAATCTCACTTTTTTAAGTTCCAATTTATGGCTGGATTCACCGCTTTTTTTATGCTATCTAGTAACAATATTATTGTATGTAGTTTATATAAAATTATTGCTTACTATATTATAAATATAACATATTTTTTTTAAATAATCAATATTTTTTATACAAAACCTATTGCGACTTATTAGGTGGGTAATAAAAGGGGAACAATTAACTAGTATCAATTCCTATAAACACTGATATTCCTGCATTGTTATTTCTGGATGTTCTTTTGGTTATGCAATAGCACATTAATTTAACCTTGTAATTATATGCATATAGTTGAATACTTAATATTTTTTAATATCTACTATAAATGGTTCTAAAATCTCTTTCATATGCTCCTTACATAGTTCTTCTCTGATTATTGCTTCTCCACCAAATAAATAGAATAATCCTATTTCTGAAACTTTATTAATAATAACAACATTTCTTTTTAATTGTTCACATATTTTTATAACATTTTCTGGTATTACTTTTCTGGCTTTTCGTATTTCTTTAATTCCTTCACTACTTTCCTCTATAATTCCTGTACATTCTGTTTGTATTGATGTTACATAGTTCTTATCTTCTTCCATTTTCATTTGTATCCAATAATAATCTTCTTTTTTTATTGGATTTAATGTCATCTTTTTGTACTTTTGATAAAGGAACATAATATCTTCTGTTTGGTATGCAACCTCCATTTTATCAGATAAACCTAATATATAATCTGTAGATATCCCAAATTCTACAGATATTCTTTTTAAATTATAACAATCTGGTAAAGATTTTTCATTTTCATATCTTTGAATTGTTTTTGGATTACACATTATTTTATCTGCAAACTGTTCAGTTGTTAAATTATTAATTTTTCTTATTCTTCTTATTCTTTGACCAATTGTATCCATTTTTTACCTCCTTGATGTAATATACCATATCTTTTGTTTCTTGAAAACAGACACTTATGTCCATTTATATTTTTTAACACTTTAACTTATTTTCTTTCATTTTCTCTTTATATATAAAAATAGTGACAAAGTTTCCTTTGCCACCTCTTTTATCTCCATTTTTAACTTAAACTGTAAAATATCTTTATATCCTATTTTGTTAATAGTTTTCAGTTTTTACTCTTATAACATTGCTTAGACTATTTTAATACCGATATTACTGGTCTAAATGAATTTTTTATGTTACTCCCTGCTTCTCCTGATATAGCTGTAAAAATTGAAGCTTGTGTTAGGTTAGTTCCTCCTCTATATATCATTATTTTATTTTGAGTAGGGTATTCTAAATATCCATTTCCCCAAAGGGCTATTTCAGGTTGAAGGTTTGTAGATACTTCATATAATGCATCTGAATATTTAGTTTTATTTTTTTCATAATTTATTTTTGAAGTATCTTGTTCTCCTATTTCATATATATCCTTATATTTTAATTCTGCTTTTATAACGCTTTCTTGTTCAATTATGTTTTGTGCATAATTATTATTTAGATAAGCTGCTACAAATTCATTACTACCTCCTGACATATCATAAACTCCAGTTACATTCCCTGTTGTACTATTTCCTACTCCTGTAATATATTGTGTGTTATTGTTAGGTGATATATTAGTGTTTATCCCATATTGGCTCATTGCTAAATATGTTACAATCCCCCATTCTGTATTTTTCATCAAATGTGGTTCTACAACTTCTTTGTCACTACTTAATCCATATATTTGCCTATTTTGTTCTATATTCATATTATAACAGTTCATAAACATGTCATTTGTTGTAATTTCCCTCCAGCTACTCACTCCTGCTTGTATTTTTAATACCTCTATATTTCCTAAATTTTCTATTGTTACACTTTGTTTACTTGCTTCATATTTTGCTACCCATATTCCTGTTAATCCTTCTTGTTCATCTTCTTTTCCATTGTTGTTTTTATCCCAATAAAAACTTGGTGATATAAGCCATTGATTTTGTGCTGACTTACTAGATATTTGTATTATATTTTCTGATATCGTTCTATTTGTATCATCTTTTAAAAATTCTATTTCTATATTTCCTGTCGTTTTTTCATGCCAATTAGAAGTTATTTTATATGCATATCTTGGTATCCATACAAACATACTTCCATCTTTTAGTCTAACATTTGCCCATTTTTTTTGTGAGTAATCATACCATTGTTCATCCTCTGTATTTGTATCAACCCATTTTGTGCCATCCCATTTTATAGGTATCATTCCTTGCGTTAATTTCGGTGGATTCGCTATTTGTTTTTTTTGTTTATTTATTGTTTCATATACATTATCTATATTATTTACATCTTGTTCATATATCTCTTTTATCCTTTTTGTAGCTGCTGTTTGTGTTATTTCTGAATTTGCATTAAGTAAATACATTCCTATTAAAAACATTACAAAAAATAACATTGATATTAGTACAAATAATGTTATAGAACCTTTTTCTTGTCGTATTTTCTTCATATGTTCCCTCGCCTTCATAATTTTTCTTTTTGATTATAATTTATATATATTTTTTATTCAAGTTGTTCAATCCATTTTATTCTTTCTTGATGAAGTTTATTTTTTATTTCTAGTGGATTTTTTATATTATATATTTGTTTTATGTAATTTCCATTTATAATTTCTATACATTGCTTTCCAATTTTATCGAATTGTATTTCCTCTATTTTTATGTTTCTTGAACTGCATTTATCTGCTATTACAACTGTTTGCAAGCCTTCTAATCCCAATAATGTTTTATTTACTCTTTCTATAAATTGTACCTTCTTATTTGTTGTCATTTTGAAAAATATGCCAGCTTTCATATGTTCTTTTGCTGCTGTTTTTCCACACTTTATCCAAGTATTTGGTACCCCAATCCTTTTTCCCATCTGTTCAACTAACATTACTCCCTTTTCATCATGCCCATAGTGGTGTGGATACATCTGTTTTGGCGTTATCCCTTTTCCTATATCATGCACTAATGCACTAAATATTATTTTAACATCTTTTGTTAATGTTGAAGCTTTATCTACTACTATCATTGTATGATTATAACTATCTCCTTCTGGATGATATTTTATTGGTTGTATAGAACCTATTAAATTATATATTTCTTTAAAATGTACTTCTAATATTTTTGCTTTTCTTAATACTTCAAAGAATATTGAAGGCTTTTTGGATTCTAGTGCTTTTTTTAATTCTCTATATATTCTATCTTTTGAAAGTGTTTTTATCTCTTCTTTTAGTGTATACATTAGTTCTATTGTTTCTTCCTGTACTTCAAACTGTGTTTGTGCTGCAATTCTTGCTACTCTATAAGCCCTTAATGGATCTTCTTTAAATGCTTTTGTTGTTGCTTTTATTATCTTATTTTTTATATCCCCTATTCCTCCATATGGGTCTATTATTTCTCCTGTTAAAACATCTTTTGCCATAGCATTTATTGTTATGTCTCTTCTTTTTAAATCTTCCTGTATTGTTATGTTTTCTTTAGCTTCAATGGCAAATTGTTTATGTCCTATGCCAGTTTTCTTTTCTTTCCTTGCTAATGCAAATTCTGTATTATCTATTAAAAATACTTCAAAATTTTTCCCTATTATTTTCGACTCTGGAAACAATTCTTTAAATTTTTGTTTTGAAATTCCTGTTACACAGTAATCTTTGTCAAATTCTTTTTTATTCAGAAGCTCATCTCTTAGCGCTCCCCCTACTAAGTATAATTTTCCTCCATTCTTTTTTATTTTTTCTGCAATTTCTATAATATTCATATTTAAATCTCCTATGTATATTATCTTACACGATAAATGTAAAAATATCAAAAAATTTTTTTATATTTATTGACCGTTTGGTATAAGTATTTAACTTGACATATATACTATTTAAGAATATACTTTATTTAGTTTTTAGCTTTATTAAAAATTTATAATTTTTATTATATAATATAAAGAAAAGAAAAAATATTAAGGAGGTTTTTTTATAAATGGATAACTTAATAGAAATTAGATGGCATGGTAGAGGTGGTCAGGGAGCTAAAACAGCCTCTTTATTACTTGCTGATGCTGCTTTTAATACAGGAAAATATATTCAAGGTTTCCCTGAATATGGTCCTGAAAGAATGGGAGCACCTCTTACTGCATATAACCGCATTAGTACTGCCCCAATAACCATTCATAGTAATATTTATGAACCAGATTATGTAGTAGTTGTTGATGATACCCTTTTAGAAGCTGTAGATGTAACAGCTGGATTGAAAAAAACAGGAGGAATTGTTATTAATACTACTAAATCTGCTGAGTATTTACATCAAGTTTTAAAAGGTTATGAAGGAAATATTTATACAATTGATGCTAAAAAAGTATCTATGGAAACTCTAGGTAATTATTTCCCAAATACTCCAATGCTTGCTGCTATTGTAAAAGTAAGTGGAGTTATGACTGATGATGAATTATTATCTGATATGGAAAATTCTTTTAAACATAAATTTGCTAAAAAGCCAGAAGTTATTGAAGGAAATATGAAAGCTTTAAAAGTGGCTTTAAAGGAAGTTCATGCTGTTTAACTATTTATATAGGTTTATAGATACATCCTCTAAAAATCTAAATTTTTTTAAGGAGATAAGAAATGACAAGTGATAAATTAAATAAGAATACTCCTTGGCAAGATTTAACGCCTGGAGGAGAAATATATACTGCTGGTAATTCAATGGAATTTAAAACTGGTGACTGGAGATCTGTAAAACCTGTTTTCTTACCTGAAAATTGTAAACAATGTGGATTATGTTTTCCAGTATGTCCAGATAATGCTATACCAGTAAACAAAGATTTACAAAGAGAAGATTTTAATTATGATTATTGTAAAGGATGTGGAGTTTGTGCAAAGACTTGTCCTTTTAATGCAATTATTATGAAAGAGGAGGGAATTAAATAATGGGAATAAGAGAACGTTTAAGTGGTAATGAAGCAGCATCTATTGCAATGAAACAAATTAATCCAGATGTTGTAGCTGCTTTTCCAATTACCCCTTCTACAGAAATACCACAATATTTTTCAACATTTGTGAATAATGGAAGTGTAGATACTGAATTTGTTGCAGTAGAGAGTGAACATAGTGCTATGAGTGCATGTATTGGTGCTGAAGCAGCTGGTGCTAGAGCAATGACCGCTACGTCAGCAAATGGTTTATCTTATATGTGGGAAATGATTTATATTGCTTCTAGTATGAGATTACCTATTGTAATGAGTTTAGTAAATCGTGCAGTATCTGGGCCATTAAATATTCATAATGACCATTCTGATGCAATGGGTGTTAGGGATGCTGGTTGGATTATGCTATTTTCTGAGAATAATCAAGAAGCTTATGATAATTTGATTATGGCTCATAGAATTGCAGAACATAAAGATGTTTTATTGCCTTTGATGGTATGTCAAGATGGTTTTATTACTTCACATTCTATTGAAAATATTGAATTAGTTGAAGATGATAAAGTAAAAAATTTTGTTGGAAAATATTGCCCAGAGCATTATTTATTAAATGACAAAGAACCAATTTCTATGGGACCTTTAGATGTCCAATCATATCTTTTTGAACATAAAAGACAACAAGCTGAAGCAATGATAAATTCAAAAAAAGTAATTTTAGAAGTGGCTAAAGATTTTGAAAAAATGACTGGGAGAAAGTATTCATTTTTTGAAGAATACAAATTAGATGATGCTGAAATTGCTATCGTTTGTATGAACTCAACTGCTGGTACTACTAAATATGTAGTTGATGCTTTAAGAAAACAAGGAGTTAAAGCTGGTTTATTAAAAGTACGAGTATTTAGGCCTTTTCCTGCAAGTGATATAGCAAAAGCACTTTCTTGTGTAAAAGCTGTAGCTATCTTAGATAAGGCAGATTCTTTAAATGCTGCAGGTGGTGCTTTATTTACTGATGTCACTTCTGCTATGCATATAAATAATGTAAATATTCCAGCTGTAAATTATATTTATGGAATTGGTGGTAGAGATACTAAAGCAGATGATATTGAATCTGTTTATCATGATTTAGAAGAAATTGCAAAAACAGGAAATATAACTAATCCATATCGTTATATGGGATTAAGAGGTTAAAAGAAAGGAGATATAATATTATGGCATATAATTTAAAAGAAATTGTAGCAAATAAATCTAGCAGATTTACTTCAGGACATAGGATGTGTGCTGGTTGTGGTGCTCCTCCTGCTGCAAGAATGATTTTGAATGCATTAAAAGATGATGATCACGCTGTTGTATCATGCGCTACAGGATGTATGGAAGTTTCTACATTTATTTACCCATATACTTCTTGGACAGATTCTTTTATTCATTCAGCTTTTGAAAATGCAGCTTCAACCTTGTCTGGAGTAGAAGCTGCATACAAGGCAATGAAAAGACAACATAAATTACCAGAAGGAAAAGATACTAAGTTTATTGCATTTGGTGGAGATGGCGGTACTTATGATATTGGTATACAAGCATTATCTGGCGCAATGGAGAGAGGGCATGATATGGTATATGTTTGCTATGATAATGGTGCTTATATGAATACTGGTATTCAACGTTCCTCTGCTACACCAAAGTTTGCTGACACTTCAACTTCACCTGCTGGAACAGTCATTCCTGGTAAATTGCAACCAAGAAAAGATCTTGCAAAAATTATGGTTGCACATCATTTACCTTATGTTGCTCAAACTATTGGTATTAATAATTTTAAGGACTTATATGAAAAATCAGAAAAAGCAATTTATACAAAAGGTGCTACTTTCTTAAATGTCCTTGCTCCATGTCCTAGAGGATGGGGGTATCCAACAGATATGTTAATGCAAATTAATAAACTTGCTGTTGATACATGTTATTGGCCTTTATATGAAGTAATTGATGGAAAATATAAAGTAAATTATAAACCTGCAAAGAAACTTCCAGTTGAAGAATTTTTAAAACCACAAAAAAGATTTAAGCATATGTTTAAGTCAGGTAATGAATGGATGATTGAAGAATTTCAAAAAGAAGTAGATGAACGTTGGAATGAACTTCTTATTTTAGAAGAAGCTACTAATAAGGAAAATTAAAAAATTTATATAAGTAAAATAAAATGAAAGAGGATAAAATCTCCTCTTTCATTTTATTTTGCTTCTCTTGCTTTAACAATTAGTCTTTGTGTTCCATAATTTGTACATGTTATTAAAGTTATCTCTTTATTTCCTTTTGTATTTTGACTAGTACATGATGTGTCATTTGGAGAAACTATATACTTGTCATATACTTTATATGTTAATTTTTCTCCTTTAAAATCTGTTAATTCTATGTCATCTCCTATTTGTATTGCAGATAGTTTTCCAAACATTTTTTTATTTTTATAATTATGACCTACTATTACATAATTTCCTACTTCATTTGGTTCTCCTCCCCAAAACTTTGTAAGTGATAATTTTAGTAGCTCATCTGTTGTTTTTGATAATACAGGATAATTTATTTCAAGACCTGGTATATTTAATATAGCATCTGTTGAATATTTGTCTCCACTTTCTGAGATGTATTCTTTTTTTGTCTTGCCATATGCTTCACTTCCTAATTTGCTAATATCTATTTCTTCTCTATCGTTTGTTTCTTCATCTAGCATTACAATTAATACATCACCTTCTAGTCTTATTGTTGTATCTTCTGCTTCCTCTCCATCTCCTGTAAGGTCAATATTTGCTAGTATTTCTCGTGATACTTCTTCATTTTTGTTTCTATCGTATTCAGCATATATGTAATAGGAAAATAATGAGCATATTAGAAATATTGATAATAAAAATTTAATTTTATATAACTTCTTTTTCCTTTTCAATTCAGGAGTTACATATATTTTTTCTGTTACTAATATTTGATTCATTTTTTCCTCCTTTTTTATAATACATTTTTATTATATCATTTTTAAAAATACTTTTGAAGCTTTTTATTAAATTTTTTTATTATTTTTATATTACATTTTTACTTTTTTTGGGTGTTTTTTCTATATTTATTATAAAAAGAAAAAAAATCTCTAAAATTAGAGACTTTTTTCTTTTTTTATTTCCCATAATAGCTGTCTAGTAAAATCTGTTTTAATTCTGATACTAATGGTAATCTTGGATTTGCTGGTGTACATTGATCTTCAAATGCTCTATCTGCTAATTGATCTATTTTTGCTAAAAATTCTTTTTCATCTATTCCTGCCTCTTTAAAACTTGTTGGCATTTCTAGTTTTTTCATTAAATCTTTTATTGCTTGTATTAATGAGTTTACCCCTTCTTCTGTTGTTTTTGCTTTTAATCCATTTTTTCTTGCTAACATTGCATATTTCTCATCTGCTATATAATATTCATATTTTGGGAATGATACAAATTTTGTTGGTTTTGTTGCATTATATTTTATTACATATGGTAATAAAATTGCATTTGCTCTTCCATGTGGTACATGAAATTCTCCTCCTATTTTATGTGCTATCGAATGGTTTATTCCTAAGAATGCATTTGTAAATGCCATTCCTGCTATACAGCTTGCATTGTGCATTTTCTCTCTTGCTTGCTTATTAGTTCCATCTTCATATGCTAATAATAAGTTATTTAATACTAATTCTGTTGCTTTTTCTGATAGTCCATCTGTATAATCTGAGGCCATGTTTGAAACATATGCCTCTATTGCATGTGTTAACACATCCATTCCTGTATCTGCTGTTATTTTCTTTGGTAATGTCATTACTAAATCTGGATCTATTATTGCAACATCTGGTGTTAATTCATAATCTGCTAATGGATATTTTTTATTTTGTTTTTTATCTGTTATTACTGCAAATGATGTTACTTCTGATCCTGTTCCTGATGTTGTTGGTATTGCTACCATTTTTGCCTTTTCTCCTATTTTTGGAAATTTATAGGTACGTTTCCTTATATCCATGAATTTAAGTTTTAAGCCTTCTACATCTGCCTCTGGATGCTCATAAAATAGCCACATTCCTTTTGCTGCATCCATTGCACTTCCTCCTCCTATTGCTATTATTACATCTGGTGAAAATGCTTGTATCGCTTCTACTCCTCTTTTTATTGTATCAAAAGATGGGTCTGGCTCTACTTGTGCAAATATTTCTGAGTGTACATACTGTTCTCTTTTTCTTAAATGATATAGTATTTTGTCTACATATCCAAGTTTTACCATTGATTCATCTGTTACTATAAATGCTCTTGATATATCTGGCATTTTCTCTAAATATGCTATAGAACCTGCTTCAAAATATATTTTTTCTGGCACTTTAAACCATTGCATATTAACTCTCCTTTTCGCAACTCTTTTTATATTTATTAGGTTTACACTTGATACATTTGAAGTTGTTGAATTTCCTCCAAATGTTCCACATCCTAATGTTAATGATGGCATAT
This sequence comes from Clostridia bacterium, assembly GCA_022797145.1. Lineage (GTDB taxonomy): Bacteria > Bacillota > Clostridia > TANB77 > CAG-508 > RGIG8482. Next base: position 17,268 of record JAAWKA010000011.1, on the reverse strand, counting down.
TTGTATTGTATATATCTCCTATTGCTCCATGTGTTGATGGTGAATTTACTATTATTCTTCCCACTTTTACTGCTTTTGAAAATTCTAATATTGTTGCTTGATCTTCTGAATGAATAACAGCTGAATGTCCAAGTCCCCCAAACTCTAATAGTTTTTGCGCTGTTTGTATCCCTTCTGTGCTGTCTTCTACAATATAATATGCTAAAACAGGACTTAATTTTTCTCTTGAAAATGGAGCTTCTTCTCCTACTTTATTTTCTTCTACTACTAAAATTTTTGTATTCTCTGGTACTTTTATTCCTGCTGCTTTTGCTATTTCATATGGGCTTTGTCCTACTATGTTAGCATTAAGTGTATATCCTTTTTCTTTATCAAACATACTTTGTTTTAGTTTTTCTTTTTCTTGCTTTGTTATAAAGTAACAACCTGCTTCTTTCATTAGTTCTTCAAATTTTTCATGTATTTGTTTATCTACAATGGCTGATTGTTCTGAGGCACATATCATTCCATTATCAAATGATTTTGATAATACTAAATCATTTACTGAGGTTTTTAGTTTAGCTGTTTTATCTATATAACATGGTACATTTCCTGGTCCTACTCCTAAAGCTGGTTTTCCACAAGAATATGCGGCTTTTACCATTCCTGTTCCTCCAGTTGCAAGTATTAAATCTACATCTGGATGATTCATTAAAAAATTTGTTGCCATGACTGATGGTTCTTCTATCCATAATATACAATCTTTTGGTGCACCTGCTTGTATTGCTGCATCTTTTAAAATTTTTGCTGCTTCAACACTACATTTTTGAGCTGATGGATGAAATCCAAATATAATTACATTTCTTGTTTTTGCTGCAATTAATGCTTTAAACATTGTTGTAGAGGTTGGATTTGTAACTGGTGTTACTCCTGCAATAATTCCTATAGGTTCTGCAATTTCTGTATATCCTTCTTCTTCATTTTCATTAATTACTCCTACTGTTTTACTACATTTTATACTATGATATACATATTCTGTTGCAAACATATTTTTTGTTATTTTATCTTCATAAATTCCTCTTTTTGTTTCTTCCACTGCCATTTTAGCTAACTTCATATGATTTTCAAGTCCTGCCATAGACATTTTTTTAATAATATTGTTTACTGTTTCTTGGTCTAATTTTGCATACTCTTTTGAAGCTTTTTTTGCTTTTTCTAGAAGTTCATCAATCATTTTTTTGACTTTTTTGTCTTCTTTGTTAATAACCTCATTTGCCATAAACAATCCTCCTTAATTTATTCATATGCTCTTTATTATATAGTAACTATTTTTTTTGTCAATAGTGTCCATTTGTATATTGTTTTGTGAATTTTTTGTTTTTTAGTTTTATTTATTGATTTTTCATTTTTTATTAGATACAATAGTTTTGGTGATTAAATGAGTGGTTATAATAAAAAGAAAAAATATATAAATTCTAAAATAAATAAATCTAAATCTCATATGACTTCTTCTGATAAGTCTATAAAAAATACTGTAACTCCTAATAAGATTAAAATTTCTATGATATGTTTATTACTTGCTTTTTGTTTACTTATTACTAGAATTGGATTTCTGCAATTCGTTCAAGGAGCTGAACTTAAAGAAAGTGCTTATAAGCAACAAATTGTTGATAGATTAATTAACCCTAGAAGAGGTAATATTTTAGATTCTACTGGTAAAGTTTTAGCCTCTAGTGCTCAAGTAGATACAGTTTCTATTAATCCAACTAAGATAAAAGGAAAAGATGCAGATTCAACTCAGGCTAAAAAAGAAAGTTTAGCTTCTGCTTTTTCTGAAATTTTTGGCTTAAATTATGATGAAACTTTAGCTAAGATCAATAGTAATTCTTCTGTTCAAACTATTATTAAAAGAGTTGAACAAGATAAGATTGATAAACTAAGAGCTTGGATGAAAGAAAATGATTTTTCAGTTGGTATTAATATAGATTCTGATACAAAGCGTTATTATCCATATAATAATTTGGCAGCTTATGTTATTGGTTTTTGTAATAATGATAATCAAGGTATTTATGGTGTTGAGAGATCTTATAATAATTATCTTACTGGTACTCCTGGAAAGATATTAACTTCAGCTGATGTTAATAAGGATGAAATTTCTGATAAGGATCAACAATATATTGAAGCTGAAAATGGTAATAATATTGTTCTTACTATTGATGCTTATATTCAAACTATTACAGAAAAATATTTAAAACAAGCTGTTGAAGAAAATAGATCTAGAAGTGGCAATGTTATTATTATGAATCCTAATAGTGGTGATATTATTGCTATGGCCTCATATCCTGATTATAATTTGAACACTCCTTTTGAACCAACTTCTCCTTATTGGAAAGATCGCTGGGAGTCTTTAAATTCCCAAGAAAAAATAGAAATGTACAGAAATATTTCTATTTCTAGTACATATGAACCTGGTTCTACTTTTAAAGTTTTAAATGCTGCTATTGCATTAGAAGAAGATTTTACTAGTACTGATGTAGCAAATGATTTTAATTGTATTGGTTATGAATCTATAAATGATATTAGAATTAATTGCTGGGCTTCTCCTAATTCTCATGGTCCACAAACTTTAAGAAAAGTCCTAGAAAATTCTTGTAATCCTGGTATGATGCAACTTGCTAATCGTGTTGGTAGGTCTACTCTTTATAGGTATTATGGTGCCTTTGGTTTATTTTCTAAAACTGATGTTGGACTTCCTGAAGAAGCTACAGGAATATTTCATGCTTCTAATAATATTTCAGACATAGATCTTGCTACTCTTGGTTTTGGTCAAGGTATTACTGTAACTCCTTTACAGCTTACTACAGCTATTTGCTCTATTGCAAATGATGGAGTTTTAATGAAACCTAAAATTGTTAAACAGATAGTAAATACTGATACAAATATTGTAACCAATATAGATTCTAAAAAAATAAGACAAGTTATATCTCCTGAAACAGCACGAGAAATTAGAAATATTATGGAATCTGTTGTAACTGATGGTACTGGATCATCTGGTGCTGTAAGAGGATATTCTGTGGGTGGAAAAACTGGAACTTCTGAATCTCTTTCTAAAAAAACAAATACTGGATATGTTGCTTCTTATGTTGGTATTTCTCCTGTTGAAAATCCAGAAGTTGTTATTCTTGCTACTTTATATGATCCTCAAGTTAAAAATTATCATGGTGGTACTGTTGCAGGTCCTGTTGTTTCTAATATTTTGGCTGAAGTACTTCCTTATTTAGGTATTTCTCCTGATAAGATTGATGTTGACAAAAAGACTATGAACAATATTGTAACTGTTCCAGATGTTAGAAATAAAACAGTAACAGAAGCTCAAAAGAAATTAACTACTGCTGGATTTCGTTCAGAAATTAATGTTTCTGGAAATAAAAATGAAATTATTATAACAGATCAGGTTCCTGCTGCTGGTACAAGGCTCCCTAATAATTCATTGGTTATGTTATATACTGCTGAAAATAATGTGCGAGTTTCTACTACTGTTCCAAAAGTTCTTAATATGAGTGCTGCACAAGCTGCAAATTCTCTAAAATCTAAAAATTTGAATATTTCTGTTGAGGGAACTTCTGGAATAATTGAGTCTCAAGAACCTGCAGCTGGTAGTTCTGTTGAGCAGGGTACTGTTATAAAAGTAGTTTTAAAAAATGAAGAATAAAAATCTAGTAAAGGAATTTATAAAGTTAATTATAAGAGTTCACTTCAAAATGCACTAGTAAAAAAAAGTAGACATGTAAAAAAGAGTTTTACATATCTACTTTTTTTTTATTTCTTCTATACTACCAAATTTTATCTTTTTCTCTCTTGCATTTTCATAGAAATTTTTGCTGTTAATTTATCTGGTGAAATTTTTGCTAAAAATTTTGCTATCTTTATTTTTATCCCTGGTATTATAATTAATTTTCCCTTTAGCATATTATCAATTCCATATTTTGCAACATATTCACTAGATAATTTTTTTAAATTAAACTTTACTCCTGCTACTTTATCAAAATTTGTGTCTACTGGACCTGGACATAGTGCACTTATTGATACTTTTACTTTTTCTTTTTTCAGTTCTTCATAAATACTTTGTGTTAATCTTACAATATATGCTTTTGTTGAATAATATGTTGTCATTAATGGTCCTGGCATAAATCCTGCTATTGATGCAACATTGAGTATATGCCCAGAATTTCTTTTTTTCATGTCTTGTAAAAATAGTTTTGTTAAAATATGAACAGCTTTTATATTAACATTTATCATATTCAATTCTTTATCTAAGTTTGTATCTGTAAATTCTCCAAATTCTCCAAATCCTGCATTGTTTATTAATATATCTATATTTTTTCCTTTTACTTTATTATATAGTTCTTTACAGTTATCTTCTTTTGATAAATCTATTGGTATAATCTCTATATTTACATTTAGTTCTTTTTTTAGTTCTTCTAAATTTTTTTCATCTCTTGCTATTAATATTAAGTCATATCCTAATTTATCAAAATATCTTGCCATATCTCTTCCAATTCCAGAAGATGCTCCTGTTATTAATGCTTGTATATTAATTACCTCCTTTATTTTATATATTCCATATAAATTTTTGCACAGCATTCACAATCAAATTCAGCTCTATGAAAATTATCTTCCTTAATTCCTATGTGTTTTGCTATTGTTCCTAATTTGTGATTTGGAAGTTTTGGATATAGTTTTCGTCCTATTGCTACAGTATCTATTAATTTATTCTTTGAAAAACTATTTTTTGAATAATTTTGTAAAAATCTATAATCAAAGTTTGCATTATGTGCTACTATTATATTATCTCCTATAAATTTGATTAAACTTGGCATTATTTCTTCTATATATGGTGCATTTTTTACCATATCATTTGTAATTCCTGTTATTTTTGTTATTTTGTATGGAATATTTGCTTTTGGTTTTATTAAAGTTGTAAATGTTGCTACTTTCCTGTTTCCTTCATATTTTATAGCACTTATTTCTATTAGTTCATTAATTAATGGTGATAATCCTGTTGTTTCAACATCTATTGCTACAAATATATTATTTAGTTTGTTTTGTGATTGTTTTTCCTCTATTTTCTGCATTTTTCTTCCTCTCTTTCTTGTGTATCTTATATTATCATAATCTTTTTTTATTGTAAATATATATACTTTATTGTATAATATATTTTGTTATTTTTAATAAGTAGTATTAGGGTGTGTTTTATTATGAAAGCAAAATATTTGAAAGTAGATAATAATTTTGATTTTTGTTCTTTAAAAAATATTGGTTCAGAAATTAAAAACGGTAAATTGGTTGTTTTTCCTACTGAGACGGTTTATGGAATTGGTACAAATGGACTTGAGGCTACTTTTTGCTCTAAAATTTATGAAGCAAAAGGTAGAAATCCTAATAATCCACTTATTTTACATATTTCTAGTTTAGATATGTTAAAGGATATCTCTAATAATATATCTACCTTAGAAAGAAAATTAATTGATAGATTTTTTCCAGGTCCTTTTACAATAATTTTAAATAAATCTGATATTGTTCCAAATATGGTAACAGCTAATTTAGATACAGTTGCTGTGAGAATGCCTAAAAATCTAATTGCAAAAAAATTGATTGATTATGCTGGTGTTCCTATAGCTGCTCCTTCTGCTAACGTTTCTGGAAAGCCTAGTGGTACTAATATAGAGGATATTATCACAGAACTTGGTGATAAGGTTGATTATATTATTGATGATGGCTTTTGTGATATTGGTTTGGAATCTACTGTTGTACGTGTAATTAATGATGTTTGTATTATTTTAAGACCTGGAAAAATAACCAAAGAAGATTTACTTTTAGTTACTAATAATGTTGAATTAGATAAACATGTTTTTGAAAAATGTGTTAAAAATGAAAAAGTACTTTCTCCTGGAATGAAATATAAACATTATGCTCCAAATACTAAATGTATGTTAGTTTATAGTTCTAATACTAATAATATGATAAATAAAATCAATGAAATTATTGCTAATACACCTAATTCTTTAGTTATTTCTACTTCTGAGAATAAGCACTTTTATGACTGTAAAAATATTTTAGATATTGGCTCTAGATATGACTTGAATGAAGTTTCAAAAAATATGTTTTCAATTTTAAGGAAAGTTGATGCCTTTAAAGTTGATTTAGTTATTATTGAAGGGGTTCCTAAAACTGGTTTGGGACTTGCTATTATGAATAGACTTCTTCGTACTTGTGAATATAATTATGTAGAATGTTAGGTGATATTTATGTATTATTATGTAGATAATAATAAAAAATTTATAATTATTGGTATTTCTTTTATATTGGTTATTATATTAATTTATTTTTTATTTTTTAGTAAAATTAGTTTTTTGAAAAAAAAATATGTAGTTTTAACTTCAACAGATAATAAATATAGTATAGAAATTCCCTCTAAAATTGATTATATTGTTAGTGAAAATAGTGAATTTACTTTGGATTTATATTCTTCTGAAGATGAATTATATATTTATGGAAGTTCTATTTTAAAAAAGGATGATATAGAGTTTTATTCTATTGTTGATAATGATAAGTCTAATTATTTATCAGATAAAGAAAATGTTAGAGATCTTTCTGATATAGTTGAACTTTCTATAGATGATAATAAGTCATATGAATATAGTTTTATTTATTATGATACTTCTTATGAAAAAGATTTTTATACTAATATTTTATGGATAGAAAATGGTGATTATATATTTGTTATAAATTTTGAAGTTGAAGCAAAGAATTTGGATAAATATGCAAATATTCTTAAAGATGTAAAAAATAGAATTAAAATTTTTAAAGATGTATAGACTTATACTGTTTCTTATAGTAAAATGTTCAAGAATTAATTATTTTAGGAGGATTTATATTCTATGTTTGAAAGTATAATATTTAAATATTTGGCAACTTTTCTTATTAGTATGACACCAATTATAGAGTTAAGAGGTGCAATTCCTATTGCAGTAATGGCATTTGGTTTAACTTATGTAGAAGCATTTATTATTAGTTTAATTGGTAATATAATTCCTATTTTTTTTATTGTTAAATATATACAACCTTTATTTAAGTTTTTTGGTAGATTTAAAATATTTAAAATTGTTATTGATTGGGCGACAGAACGTGCTACAAAGAAAATACAGGAAAGTAATAAACTACAAAATTTTACTGCTCTAGGACTATTTATATTTGTTGCAATTCCTCTTCCTGGAACAGGTGCTTGGGTAGGTTCTTTGATTGCTAATTTTTTAGGTTTGCCTGTAAAAAAAGCTTTTTGGCCACTTGCTCTTGGTGTTTTAACTGCTGGTATTATTATGCTGACTGGTACAGCTATTGCAAATGGTGGGATACAAATTTTATTGCAACATTCATAATGTAATTATAAATAAACGAAATATTCAATATGAATATTTCGTTTTTGATATTTTGTTTATTACAAATCATCTTTATTAGTCATTTTTTTTGTTATTATTTTTAATGCTTTTTGTCTTTGTAATGTTATTACATGTTCACATCCTAAACATTTTAATTTAAAATCTACTCCTATTCTTGTTATTTCCCATAGTTTTGAACCACAGGGATGTACTTTTTTAGTTCTTACTATATCTCCTATGTTATATTCCATATCTTCTCCCAATTTATAGATTTTTTATTGCTGTTTGTAGTCTTTTTTGTACTTCTTCTTTTCCTAGTACTTGCATTATTTCATACATATCTGGTGTATTGCTTCTTTTAGTTAATGCTATTCTTATTAGAGTAGATATATCTCCTACATGCCCTTTATATTGTTCTGGATTAGCTTTATATTCTTTTACTTCTTTTGCATAATTATATTCATGTGCTAGTTCCTTTATTTTTCCAAACCAAGTCTCTTTTTCATCTTCATGATTATAGTATTTTTCTAAGTATGATGATATTATATTTTTAGCTTCTTGTCTATTATCTATTTTTTGTAATTGATATTCACTATTTTCTTTTTCAAATTCTTCTTTATACATATATTGTATGTTTTCTTTTAAGTCTGACCATTTTGATATATCTCTTCTTGGTTTTTCTTTTCCTCTTTCTATTGAAAGTATTTTTAATGTATATTGCTCATCTTTTTGAAGTAAGTTTTGTAATTGTACATCATATTCTTTAGCCCATTTTAAAGCTTCTTCATATACTTCTTTAGCTGTGTATTTTGATATTACTGTTTTTGATATATCTAGTAGTTTTACCAAATCAAATAAAGCTCCACTTACACTCATTTTGTTTAGTTGTAATTCAAATTCTTTATTTTGCAATTCTTTATTTTGTTTTCTCCATTGTTCAAAATTAGAGTTAGCTATATTTAGTAGATATTCATATACTGCTTCATGTGGAATTCCTTGTTCTGCATAATAGCTTACTGCTGCTTCTTGGTCTTTTCTTTTACTTAGTTTTCTTTTTGTTCCATTTTCTTCTTTCATTATTGGTGCTATATGAGCATATTTGGGTGGTTTAAATCCTAAAACTTGAAATAATTGTAAATGTAGTGGTACTGATGATAGCCATTCATCACCTCTTATAACGCATGTAGTTTTCATTAAGTGATCATCTACTACATGTGCAAAATGGTATGTTGGAAGTCCATCTGATTTTATTATTATAATGTCTTGATCATTTTCTGGAAAGTCTACATTTCCTTTTATTATATCATGATGTTTAATTTTCTTTTCAGGATTTCCTGGTGATTTAAATCTTAATATATATTCTTCTCCATTTTTTATCTTTTCTATTGCTTCATTTACTGGTATTTTTCTACATTTTGCCCATACTCCATAATATCCTGTTCTTGTTTTTGCTTGTTCTTGTTTTTGCCTCATTTGTTCTAGTTCTTCTTGTTTGCAAAAACATGGGTATACGTATCCTTTTTTTATTAAATATTTTGCATAACTTTTGTATATATCCTTTCTTAATGATTGTTTATATGGTCCATATTCGCCAATTACTTCAGTTTCATTTATCATTCCTTCATTTGGTTCTAAATTGAAGTCTTTTAATGCTTTTATTATTCCTATTACTCCATTTTCTACTTCTCTTTTTTGGTCTGTATCTTCTATCCTTACAAAAAATACTCCTTGGGTTTGTTCTGCCATTTTTTTGGCAATTACTGATTGATATAGACCTCCAATATGTACAAATCCTGTTGGACTTGGTGCAAATCTTGTTACTATGGCTCCTTCTTGTAAGTTTCTTTTTGGATACTTTTCTTCATAATATTCTATGTCTTTTATATCTGGAAATATTATATTAGCTAATTCTTCATAATTCATAGTTATCCTCCTACTCTTATTTGATAATTATAATATTATTTATTTTGAAAATATTATTTATCTTTGCTATATTTTTCTTTCTAAGTATCTAACTGATATTAATAATTGACACTACTAATTGTTGTAAGTTTTGTTAATTTTCTTCATTTGTATAAACCATCACTATTAAATTAAACTTATTAAGTTCTTCTAAAGTTCTGTTTGATAGATTGTACTCGCCCATTTTATAAAATTTTAATTCTATTTTATTACATGTAACTGTTTATTATATAAATTATGTATTTTGTTTTTACTCCGTATTGTTTTATATTTTTAATTAATTTAGTAGTACTATTTAAACATCTGTTTATTATAATTTTCTATGGCTTTATTCTATAATATTATTTTAACTTTGTCTATAATATTATAAGCTTTTTTCTATATATTTTACTATCTAGATGGTGAATGAATACTTTGTTATACAATACTTATCTAGTAGTTAACAAAAGGTAATAATATTTATAAAATTATATATTAAATGCTTTCTTATATGATTTTATTTATTATTTTTTGGTTCATCTAATTTTTTATAATAAGGTTACCACAAGTTGTATTTTATGTTTAAGTGTAAATATTTCATTTTAACTTCTTGATTTATATATTGTTTAGCAAATTTGAACCTCTTCTTTTGTTGTTATTTCTATATTATTAACTTCAATATTTTTATAGTTTTTTCTTCTATTTTATAAACAAGGTTATAAAGTATATGATATAGATTAATAAATATATTACTCCATTTGCTCTACTCATTTTGTCTTTTGGTGGTATAAATGGAAATATTGCTAATATCACAGTTGATACTAGTAATATAGTAAAATCAAAATTATAAGAAATATTATATACTATTGGATTTATTGCTGATGATACACCAATTATAAGTAAAATATTAAATATATTTGAACCAATTATATTTCCTATTGCAATATCACTATTTCCCTTTATTGCTGCTGTTACACTTGTTACAAGTTCTGGTAAGCTTGTTCCTATTGCAAGTATTGTTAAACTAATAATTTTTTCACTTACTTTAAAATAATTTGCAACATCTATAGCATTATTTACAGTTAAATCTCCACCTAATTTTAGTCCTACTATGCCAAGTATAATAAAAATTATATTTTTTATTGTGCTATTTTTTTTATTTTCTTTTATATCAAGCTCAATTATGTTTCTTTCACTTTCTTTTTTCCCCATAAATATTGTATATCCAATAAATAATACAAATAATACTAATAAAATTATAGCTTCTGTTCTTAATATATTTCCCCCAGTGTTACAAAAAATCATAAGTAGTATAGTAGATAATAAACACATAGGTATCTCATAGCATCTTGTTTCTTTTTGAAATATGATAGTTCTTATTATTGCTGATAATCCTAAAATAAGTAATAAATTAGTTAAATTACTTCCAATTACATTGCCTATTGCCATATCCGAATGCCCTTGTATTGCTGATGTAATACTAACAAATAATTCTGGCATTGATGTTCCTATTGATACAATAGTAAGGCCTATTATGATTTCAGGTATATGAAATTTTTTGGCAATTTCACTTGAACCATTAACTAATATGTCTGCACTTATAATTAATAATATAAATCCTACAATAATTAAAAATATTGATAATGCCATTTTCTCTCCTCCTTTAGTTTAAATTAAATATAAAAGAGACTTTGTCTGCAAGTTTGTGTTTGCAAACAAGTCTCATTATTTAAAATAAAGCCAGATATTAATATATCAGTATGTTGACTTTATTACATATTAACAATATGCTAATTACTCCCCCATTTATTGAGTATTATATATTAATATATATTTTTTTACAAGTAATGTAAAGAAATTTTGTTATTAATTTATTAAAATATTACTATTATTTTTAATGTCTACTCTGTTTCTAAGTATAACTTTTGTATTTTTGAAGATATTTGTTATATAATCTAAAAAATCTTTGTATTTATTTATGTTATATATAAAAATTTTTTAGTAAAACCTATTATGACGTATGTGGTGGGTAACAAATTTATTCATATTGTAACTTAATTTAGTATATCCTTTTTTAATTGTCTATTTTCATTTTTACTGTTTCAGTTGCATCTATTGTTGCATACCCTCCAATTGGAAATGTAAAAATTGGAGTTGTATGACCAAAATTTGCATTTATAATAACAGGTATATTTATAATTTCTTTTTTTGTTTCAATAATTTCTTTCCACTTTTTAAAATTCATACTAGCTCCTTTTTCTGCTCTTCCAATCACAATTCCTTTTATACCATTTCCCTTTAAATGATGTAATAAAGATTGTAAATCTCTATCAAATTCTCTTATAAATTCATTTCCCACAAGGTCATCATCTTCTAAAAAAAGAATGCTATTATTTACATTTGGCATATATTCTGTTCCTTGTAATAAATTTAAAGTACATAAATTCCCACCTATTATTGTACCTTCTCCTTTTCCATAATTAATTATTTTCATACCATCATTTTTTATAAATTCTCTATCTTCTTGATTTTTATACCAGGAATCATCACTCCACTCTGTTGAACTTTCTATACTAATATCTTTATTATTCATTAGCATATCTTTGAAATAATTCATAGTATAATCAAATCCATATTTCATTCCAAAACTAGAGAAATGTGGTCCATAATAAGTAATTAATCCTGTCTTTGCATAAATTGCATTACTAAGTGCTGTTATATCTGAAAATCCACATACAATTTTAGGATTTTCTTTTATCAAATTATAATCAATATAATCCAATAATTGGTTTATATTATAACCACCTATTACTGTTAAAATTGCTTTAACATTTTCGTCTTTGAATGCATCATGTAAATCTTCTACTCTGTCTACTATACTTGCACATCCAAAATCATCGTTGATTGAATTCATAACATTTTTTCCAAATGTAACTTTAAAGCCCATTTGTTCTAATCTGCTTTTAGCTATTTCGATTACTTCTTCACTTAGAATTTTCATACTTCTCGATGGTGCAATTACTCTTATTTCATCCCCTACATTTAACTTATTTGGTACAATTTTATTCATAGTAGTTTTCCTTTCACATATATTTTCATTTATTATTTATCTTCATTTATAATTTTTTCTTTTAATTGATTCTCAGAATAATTTGTTTTGTCTTCTATATTTAAAAAATCTAGTGTATATATATTCTTTATAATATCTTTTGGCTCATTTATTTTTTGTCCTATTTTAGCCAAGTCTAAAATCTCATTTTTGTCTTTAGAAACTGCTAACTATAGGAAAAGTCCATTTTCTATCTGACACCTTAAAATTCTTTTACTCCATTTTTCTTTGCTTGCTTCTGCTATGTAAAAATCTGTTTATAATTCATCATTTATTGTTAGTATCTCGCATAAATTAGTTAAACTACACATCGCTCTGCCAAGCAAATGGGTAGTATTTTTATTTTATCTGACTATTTACCCATTGTATGTATACAATACATAGCAAGGCTAAATTAATTGTTATTGATACCACTAATCCTATAAATAGGAATGCTAATATTTCTAACATAGCCTCACTTCCTGACTCTTGATAAGAAATCAAGGTAGAAGGCAACACACACATCTGCTTAAGTTACTTTCTATAATAAACATTTTATAACATTTATTTTCAAATGTCTATTATTTTTATATAACTATTTATTTTTTAAATTTCTAATATATTAAAACCTATTATGGCTTATTGGGTGGGTAACAAAAGGGTAACAAATTATATTTGGTATATCTAATAATTTTGCCACTTTTTATAAGAGTCCCAAAATCCATCTATTATTTAAAAATCTTTCTCTAATATTTTATATGCAGTATTAGTTTTTAATTTTGCTTTAAATCTCTTTTGGACATTTATAGTATCTTCTACTGATTGCTCCCATTCTTTATTTCTACATTTTGCATTACAAATTATTTCTCTAATCAATCCATAACAACTAAGCACTTCTATTACATCTACATCATAAACTATTTTACTTTCCAATAAAAAATTATCATTAATATATTCTGGTCTACATTTAACAATTTCATATAATTTAAGCTTTGTTTCATTATTTATATCCAGAGTTTCTATAAAATTATTTACTTCATCTAACTTATCGTGAAATTGATGTAAATATGCACTAGCTTCTATCAAAAATAAATCTCCACCTTCAGTCTCCGCAATTTTTTTTTGCATTTCTTACTACTCTTTTCCCATGCTCCATATTATGGGCAAAATCTAAACTATTATAAAATCTTTTTGAGAACTCTATAATTTTGTTAATACATTTTTCATAATTCATTTCTTTCTCTCCTTTACACATTATTGTTATTACTTATTTTTCAGTATTATATGCCAAACATTTTTCTTCTAATAATTTAAAATTACAAGCAATTGTTTTAAGAAAGTTATTTTTGTGTTTTGTTACAGCAATATACATTTTATTTGCTCTTTTAAATATTTCTTCTTTATTAGAATTTATATATCTATATTCTGCCGATATTAAATCCTTATATTTTTTATCACTTTTATTATATTCTAGTAATGATGTTACTCTTATGTTATTAGGAACTGGAATCATAGAGGAAAACTTAACAATTGCTAAAGGATTGTTCTTTCTATCATAAATAAAAAAGAAGCTAGGATTATTTTTATATTTTTGATACTGTTCTTTATATGAATATAACGGCACAAAATATTTATAATTCTCTATCTTTAATACAATTCCTAAATATGGTCTACTATGTCCTATTTCATTTTTATTATAACTTACATGACTTTCAAATTTACTTAAATATTTAATATAATTTTTATCAACTGTATAAAATAGTAATTCTTCCATCTCTCCTCATTTCTTATTAAAATAGGGAATACACTTTTTCAAATGTACCCCCTTAATTCTTAATTTAAAACTGCTTATTTATAAGGCTTAAGCATTACCTAATTTCAAATCAGTTTATTTATAAGGCTTGAACTTTACCTAATTTTAAATCGTTCTCTTTTTAGGTAAGAACTTCCTATTAGTAATCTAAATAGATTACTCTTCTAGTATATTAATTATACTACCTTTTTATACCTTATGTCAATAAAATCTCATGACTTTTTCCCAAAAACTGCAAAACCTATTACGACTTATGTGGTGGGTAACAAAAGGCTAACAATGCAGTAGTATCAATCCCTAAAAGTACTGGTATTACTGCATTTTTATTTCAAATATTTACTCCTGCTAAAGTATTTATTAAATTTTTCAGCATATTTATATAATTTTGAAATATCTTTTACTTTTAAATTGGATTATCTTTTCAGAACATCGCTGAATTGATATTTTTCAATTTTATTTTTATTTCTAATAATATCACAAATTGTTCTTTCCATATCATAATAATATACTTTATTGCTGTATGGTGTTATAACTTTTCCTATTCCAATTTCATGTAATTCATCTTTGATATATGAAAATTTATATTAAAAACTCTTTAAATACTTTGATGGAACAGCCACCATAAATTTGCCCTATCTGTTAAATCATGAAAGTACAATACTGTCTCATAGGAAAAAATTACCTTTGGACACTTATATTAAAAATTTTTTATTTTGTTTCCTCTGTTTGTATATATTCTATTACGCACGAACAAAAAACAACAAGTCTTTTTATAAAAGTTGTAAAAAAAAGAAACTATATTCATAAAATATAGTTTCTTTTGTATGATATTTTTTACATCTACTCTTCCAGTTTTTAGCTAAAAACCTATCTAAACTCACTCTATAAGTTCCCAATTAGTTCTCAAACCTTCTCAAATTGCTTGAAACCAGTACGTTCGACTATATCTCCATAATAATCGGCAATAACATTGGGTTCCTTTTAGTTTTTTGATAAATATAATCTCTTAAAGTATCTTTTAGGTTTGATTTTATAATTGACCATTCTTTTATGTGTTTTTGTTCACATCTTTCTATTTCTTCTTTTATTACTTTTTTTACATCATCCATTAAATTTTCTGCTTCTCTTACATATACAAATCCTCTCGATATTACGTCTGGACCTGCCACTACTTCTCCTGTGGCTGAATCCATTGTTATGACTATTACTATTAGTCCATCTTGTGATAGATGCTGCCTATCTCTTAATACTATATTACCTACATCTCCTACTCCTAATCCATCTACTAATATTCTTCCTGATGGTACTGTTCCTGTTAATTTTGCTTCTTTATCATTTAATTCTAATATTCTTCCATTTGTTAGTATAAAGCTATTTTTTTGTTCTATTCCAAGTTTTTTTGCTGTTTCTATATGTGCTATTAATTGTCTATATTCTCCATGCACTGGTATAAAATATTTTGGTTTTACTAATGATAATATTAGTTTTTGTTCTTCTTGACAAGCATGTCCTGATACATGTATTGATTCTAATGCACTATATACTACTTCTGCTCCTATTTTCATAAGATCATCTATTACTTTTGATACTAGTTTTTCATTACCTGGTATTGGAGTTGCTGATATTATTATTAAATCATTTGGTGTAATTTCAACTTTTCTATGTTCTCCTGCGGCCATTCTTGTTAGTGCTGACATAGTTTCTCCTTGACTACCTGTTGTTATTATTACTAGTTGCTCATCTGTATAATTTTTTATTAAGTCTATATCTATAAATACATTTTTTGGTACTTGTATATATCCTAATTCAATAGCTGTATTTATCATATTTATCATACTTCTTCCACATACTGCTATTTTTCTTCCATATTTTACACACGAATTTACTATTTGTTGCACTCTATGAACATTTGATGCAAATGTGGCTACTACTATTCTTTTGGTACAGTTTAAGAATAATTTATCAAATACTTCTCCTACTGAACTTTCTGACATAGTATATCCTTTTCTTTCTGCATTTGTACTATCTGACATTAGTGCTAGTACCCCTTTATTTCCTAATTCTGCTAATCTTCCAAAATCTGTTCTTTCATCATCTATTGGTGTGTAATCTATTTTAAAGTCTCCAGTATGTATTACTGTTCCAATTGGAGTATGAAGTGCAAGTGCTACTGCATCTGGTATACTATGGCAACTTCTTATAAATTCTACTTTTATCTTCCCAAGATTTACTGTTTCTCCTTGTTTTACAACTTTTGTTTTTGTTTTTCTAAGTAAACCATGTTCTTCTAATTTATTATTTATTAAACCCATAGTTAGTCTGGTTGAATATATTGGTACATCTATTTGTTTTAATAAATATGGTATTGCTCCTATGTGATCCTCATGTCCATGTGTAACTACTAATCCTTTTATCTTGTTTTTATTTCTTTCTAAATAAGTTATATCTGGTATTACTAAATCTACTCCTAACATTTCATCTTCTGGAAATGCTAAGCCACAATCTACAATTACAATTTCATTTTCATATTCAAATACTGTTATATTTTTTCCTATTTCTAATAATCCACCTAATGGTATTATTTTTAAAGTCCCTTTTTTGAATTGAAATTCTTGTTTATTTTCCTTATTATATGGTATTCTATTTCTACTATTTGTTTTTTTCGGTTTTATTTCTTTTTTATTTTCTTCTTTAGTTGATATTTTTTGTTGTTTATTTAGGCTTTCTTCTGCATTTCTTGCTACTAATTGTGTTTTTGTATTTCTTCTTTGTGTATTTCTCGGTTTATATTCTTTTTTTTCTATCTCTTTTGAATTTTTATTTTCTTCTTTTTTGTTTCTTTTAGCTCTTTGCTTTTTGTCTTTTTCTCCTATATTTGATGATACTTTTGTTAAAGTTTCTTCTTTGTTATCTTGTGTTTTTCTTTCTTCCATATTTTGTTTTCTCCTTATATATTATTTAAAATTTATATTTTCGTACTAAAAAAAATCAGTTTAATATATTAAACT
>JAAWKA010000010.1 GCA_022797145.1 Clostridia bacterium | reverse complement strand
AAAATCGAAGCCCTTAAGATATATAAAACAGGATTATTGAATAACTTAATTTTAAACCAAAATAATATTAAAGAAATAAAGCTATCTGAAATTGGATATTCCTACTCTGGATTGTCTAACAAAAGTAAAAAAGATTTTGGCAATGGTAATTCTTATTATATTACATATATAAGTGTATATAAAGATAATATTAATATAAGTACTATTGATAAAATTAATGTTTTGGAAAGTGAAAATCAAAATAAAGTATTATATGGAGACATATTTTTCACAGTTTCTTCAGAAACTCCTATTGAAGTGGGGCTCTGTTCAACGTGTGATATAGATATTTCTAATTTATATTTAAATAGCTTTTGTTTTGGGTATAGAATAACTGACAGCAATATTTTAAATTTTAAATACTTAAATTATTTATTAAAATCAAAACTATATAGAAAAAAAATAGTAAATTTAGGCCAAGGAAGTACTAGATTTAATATTTCTAAGAATCAAATTATGAATATAAAAATAAAAATTCCAAATGTTTTTGAACAAGATAATATTGTCAAAATATTATTAACTATTAAAAATAAGATTACTAATGAAGAAAATAAATTGTCAAATCTAAAATCTTTAAAGGCATCATTACTTCAACAAATGTTTATCTAAAAGGATTACACTTTAAAATGTAATCCTTTCCTTTATTTTATTTTAATTCTTTTAATCCTAACTCTCTTAAATACTTATTAAGTTCTTCTGTTACTTTTTTATCTTCCTCATCTATTCTTTCTAGTTCAGCTTGAACAGCATCTAAGTCTATTTCTTCCTCTTCTTCAAAAGTATCTACATATCTTGGAATATTAAGATTATAATCATTTTCTTTTATTTCATCCATTGTAGCTAAATGAGCATATTTCTCAATCTCTTTTCTATCTTTATATGTATTTATAATTTTATCAACATCTTCATCTCTTAATCTATTTTGATTTTTACCAGGTTCAAAGTCTTTTGATGCATTTATAAATAACACATTATCGCTTGTCCTACATTTTTTGAATACTAATATACAAGTTGGAATTGAAGTACCATAAAATATATTAGCTGGTAATCCAATGATAGCATCTAGATAATTCTTGTTCTCTATTAAGTATTGTCTAATAACTCCTTCACTTGCTCCTCTAAATAATACACCATGTGGTAGAACTACTGCCATTGTTCCATTATCATCTAGTAAGTAAATCATATGTTGTATAAATGCATAATCTGCTTTAGATTTTGGAGCTAATTTTCCATAATTACTAAATCTTTCATCATTTAAGAACTTTTGGTCTGCTGACCATTGAGCTGAATATGGTGGATTTGCCACTATTGCTTGGAATCTCATCTTCATATGTTCTTCACTTGGATTCTCCAATGTATCACCATTATAAATATCAAATCTGTTAAATGGAACTCTATGAAGTAACATATTCATTCTAGCTAAGTTATATGTTGTACTAACTTTTTCTTGTCCATAAAAAGAACTAACTTTTACATCTTTTTGTCTTGCAACTCTTAATAATAATGAACCTGACCCACAAGTTGGATCATATACATTTTTTAAGTCTTTTATTTCCATTGTTACTAGTTTAGCAAGTATATTTGAAACTTGTTGTGGTGTATAATATTCTCCTGCTTTTTTACCAGCACTTGCTGCAAATTGACCTATTAGATATTCATATGCATCTCCTAATACATCTATTTCAGTATCTTCAAAAGCAAAGTCTATATCATTGATTTTTTGCATTATTGTTCCTATTAGTTTGCTTCTTTCTTTTTCTCCTCTACCTAATTTTGAAGAGTTTAAGTCCATATCCTCAAATAAATTTTCAAAGTCACATTGACTAGCATTTCCAAAGGTTGATTCTGAAACTTTAGTAATTGCTTTATTTAATATTGATATGTCAAAGTTTCCTATTTCTATTAATTTTATTAAATTTGAAAATAGATATTCTGGTTCTATAACATAACCAACATCACTATCTTTTGTTAAATCTTCAATTATAGCCTCTCTATATTCTTCTTTTTTCCATGCTTCTTCATACGATAATTTATCTTGATTTAATAAGTTTCCTTCAATATAGCTTACTAATCTTTCAGATAAAAATCTATAAAATATTAATCCTAATATGTAATTTTTAAACTCGGAAGCATCCATTGTTCCTCTTAAATCATTAGCCATACTCCACAATTTAGAGTGTAACTCTGATTGTTGTTTATTTTGTTTTTCTGCTACATCCATTTTTTCTTCTCCCTTTATTTGAATTTATTTATTAAATTTTCTATAAACTCTTTAATCGATTTTGTTATATTAACTTTTTCTATCAATGGTTTGTCTATTCTTTCTTTTATTTTTCCAGTATCTAAAATTCCAGAGTATTCATATTCACCAATGATATCATTTAATAAATCAATCTCAATATCATATTTTTTAGCAATTTCTTCAATTTCTTTTCTTCTATGCTCATCCATAAAATTATAATAATTTTCTTCTACTGAATCGTTTTCATTAAGTGTAGGTATTATTTTATTTAAGAATTCTCTAATCAAATCAGATTTTAATCTTAAGTCTTTATTATCGGCATTTTCTAATTTATTTAAAATATCTTTGATATCTTTATTAGCTTGTTCTTTATTTGTTAAATCAATTGATTTCATCAAGTTTAATATGTAGTCCACATTTATTTTATCTGTATACATTAATTCTAATTCAAAATCAATATCATTTAATATGCTAACTTTATTCTGTGCTTCTCTACCTGTAGCCAAATCTAAATATTTACTCTTATAATCTAGATACTCTTGATGCGATATAAGTACTTCTTCTTCAATAAATTTAAATTCTCTAAATATTCTAAGTTTTATTAAAATTTTAGTTAATTCTCTAAATATAACTATAAATTTTTTCTTCTCTTCTTCTGATTGTATTGTATCTATAAATTCAACTGTTGGAACAGCTTCTTTTAATTTCGTTGCTACTTCAATAAACTTTTCTTTATAATACTCATATGACTTTAATAAAACTTCATCTGGATCACTTGTATCAGAAAAAGTTCGTATAGCATTATCTACAGCTTTTTTCGTTGTTCTAAAACTTACTATATTTCCTTGTGTTTTTGTTGCTTTCTCTACTCTATTTGTTCTTGAAAATGCCTGTATTAAATCATGATGTTTTAAAGCTTTATCTACATATAATGTATTTAACTTTTTGCTATCAAATCCAGTTAAAAACATATTTACTACAATTAGAATATCTATTTCTGCATTTTTTACTCTTTTAGAAACATCTTTAAAATATCCATCAAATGTATTTACAGAATAATTTGTATCAAATATTTTATTATAATCATTTATAATTCTTTCTAAACTTTGACATGAAAGTTCATCTTTACCTTCATAATCTTCATTTGGACCATATGTAAATATTGCAGCAATTTTTAAGTCGGTTTTTTTGGATTTAAAACAATCATAATATTTTACTAATTGTGGTATACCTGAGGTTGCAAATATAGCTGTATATGTCATATCATTTGTTTTTAATGGATGCATTGTAAGTATTCCTTCAGTAACATTATTAATTCTTTCATCTGCCATATAAGCTTCTTCTGTATTAATTCCCTCAACTTCTACATAATCTATATTATCTAAATTTGCATCTATTGTTTTATAATAATCTACTGAAAATCCTAGCACGTTTCCATCACTAATAGCATCTTTTAATAAATATTTGTGTAAACATTTTTCAAAAATATCTGCTGTAGTTCTTCCATCTTGACTTTTATTTTCTGGAAATCTTGGTGTGCCTGTAAATCCAAAATACTGAGCCTTATTAAAGTGCATTTTTATAGCTTTATGCATATCACCAAATTGACTTCTATGACATTCATCTATAATAAATACAACTTTTTCATCTCTGTACTTTTCCATTAATTCAGAATATCTTGGACTACTAATAGCATTTGCCATTTTTTGAATTGTCGTTATGATTAGTGGCTTTGTTGAATCTTGTATATTTTTTACTAATTTATATGTACTATTTGTAAAGTCTACTGAACCAGGTTCAAATTTATTAAATTCATCAAATGTTTGTGTATCTAAATCTTTTCTATCTACCAAGAAAAATACTTGTTTAATATCTGGCTCATTTGCTAAAATTTGACTTGCTTTAAATGATGTGAGTGTTTTTCCTGAACCTGTTGTATGCCATATATATCCATTATTATTAGTTTCTTTGGCTTGATTTACTAATGCTTCAACTGCATATACTTGATATGGTCTCATTACCATTAATTGTTTGTCTGTTTCATTAATAACCATATATCTAGCAATCATCTTAGATATAAAGCATTTTTCTAAAAAATACATTGAGAATTCACTTAGATTACTAATTCTGTTATTTTCTTCATCTGTCCAGAAAAAGGTATATCCAAAGTTTATTTCTCCATCTGTATTTGCAAAGTATTTTGTATTTACACCATTACTTACAACATATATTTGAATAAATTTGTATAATTCTTTATATGATGTTCTTCTATATCTTTCGATTTGATTTACTGCCTCTTTTAATGTCTTTCCTCTTGCTTTTAATTCTATTTGTATTAATGGTAATCCATTAACAAATAAAGTTACATCATATCTAGTTTCTCTTTCTCCAGTAATACTTGTTATCTGATTTGAAACTTGATATATATTCTTACACCATTGTCTAGTATTGAATAATTCTATGTATATTTTTTCTCCATTATCTCTTTCTAAACATTGCTTTTCTCTTAAAATTTTACTACTAGCAAAAACACCTTTACCAGTAATTATTGTATATAATTTATCAAATTCTCTATCTGATAATTCTTTTCCTTTTAGTTCTTCTATATTATGCTTATTTACTTGTTTTCTGAAATTTTCTTTTACATCATCTATGTTTTTTAGATTAATCCTTGTATACCCGAGTAATTCTAGATGCTGTATTAATTTTTCTTCTAGCATTGCCTCACTTTCATATTCTTTAGACATATATTAGCCCCCATTTTATATAATTATTCGATATTATTCTAGCATAAAAGGCATTTTTTTACAATAAAAATAGAAGTATTTCACTCCTATTCAACTATTTTTCCTTGCTTTAAAATCATACATAATTCTTCTAATTCTATAAACACTATTTTTTTGTTTGATAATCTCGCCAAAAATCTTAAAGTTCCTTTTAATGAATTATCTATGTTTTGAGGTATTACAATAAAAATCATTTCACACCTTTGATCACACATACCTTGTTCAACAAATTGTCTTATAATTTCGCTTCCTTCTTTGCTTGTAGATAATAATCTAATATTCTTCTTATTAGCACTTTTAGAAGAATTTTTCTTAATTATTCCCTTCATTTCATATTTTTTATTCTTTGATATAATTTGAGCAGAAATATCTCCATATTCTCCTCCTTTATGTGGTTGTGGTATAAAGCCTGGTAATATATTATAAAATACTTTGGGCAAACATATCATGTCTTTATCAACTTTACATTTTTCTATTTTTTCTACCGAACAGTCTCTTCCACATTTTTCTTTCATACTTATAGCAAATTCTTTATTTTTTTCTGTTATGGCTGTTTTGTCATTTTTAAAACAATCTATTTCATAGAAAAATATTTCTTCTCCCGAATTTTCATCTATATTTGTTCTAAAAAACATCATATCATCCATTATGCAAATTTCATAGTTTAATTCATCATTGTTCAAAATTTGTTTTAAATTTACATTAATCATTTGTTTAAATTTTTCAGTAGGTATATACCAATATTTATCTAGTGTTACTCTATGTCCTTCCCCACAAACTGGATTCAATATAGCACCACATTCACAACTCTTTATTAAAATATCTTTAGTGTTTATAACTTTTCCACATTCTGAACATTTTACTATCTCATAAGAATCACATTGTTCACAATAAGGTCTAACAACTTTTATAAATAAATCTTCTTTATTTAATATTGCTTTTACATTATCTGGAACCATAGTTTGTTGTTCACAATTATTTATATTTACAATAATCTGCGTTAAGAACCAATTCATTTTCTCTTGTTCTTTTAATGATAACAGTGACCATTTTAATTTTAATCCCATTTCTTCAAAAATCACTTTTGCATCTTGTCCTTTTAGTTTATCTATTTCTTCAAATATAATATCAATTGCCAATTTAGTCCAATCAAATAATATTTTTGAAGATAAATGCTTTAAAATACTAATATTTCCTTTTACAACATTATATCTGATAGTAGCTGTTTTATCCTCAATAATTTTTGTTATGTAGCTTCCTGAAGTGTTGAATCTTTTATTTTTAATCCTTTTTACTTCTTCTTGTTGTTCATCAGTAAATCCATCTGAACGTGAAATTGCAGTTTTTTCTCCATTTTCTCCTTGTAAAACAATTTTACTCATAACACTATCAGTAAATATTCTATTTAGTGCTGATATAGGAGGTTTCATTTGAGTTATGGATTTCGTTATATTGCTTGCAATTGTATTTATAAATATTTGTGTCATTTTTTCATGTTTTACTATATTGGCCACATATGATTTACTTTTTCCAATCCACGAGCAACCTCGATGTTGTTCCCAAACTTGATCCAGTTTTCCATTTTCATTGGTATATGAATATACTTTACTATAAACATATAATATTTCTAGTCTATCTTCATATTCATTTACTCTTTGAATATGTACTTTTCTATATTCAGGCAAATTACATTCTACATTTTTTCCTTCTAATTTTTTTATATTTAATATATTTTCGTCTTCTAACTTTTCATTAAATCTCCATAATGAAAAAGTAACTCTATTTCCATATATATAATCTTCTACTAACTTGTTTATTTCATCAATATGTATAAGGTTTTTATTATCTAATATAAAAATTATCTCTTTTTTATCCTTATTTTTTATTTCCTCTTCTTTTATTTCTTTACTTTTAGCATAATCAAATAGCGCTTGCCAAGGTAATGTATTCATTTTCAAAAATAAATCATCTGTTATTCTCATATTATCCCCCAAAAAATATTTTTACCATTTTACCATAAAATATCTTGTTCCTCAACAAAATTGGTAATATTTTCAAGTATTTTGTCGAATTATATCTAATCAACACTAATACAAGTAACCTCCACTGCTTCATCCAAATACTTCCTAACAAACTCAACACAATTATCCAAACAAACCACTTTAGCCTTAGTGCCTTCCATCAAATTGCTAGTTGCTTGAAAATTGATATAATCCATAAGAAAAAAATTGGCAAAAGGCATATAAAAAATATAAGTATATACATCATTTTCCTTAATATAGTAATCATCAAAAAAACTTTTAGCTTTCAAAGATACTAATTTATCTCCAAAGGTTTCTTTCACCTTATTTCTCATAAACTCTTCATCTTTAATCACTCTAAAAATTGCCCAAGCATCATTGTTATAGGGAATTATATAAGATTCTTGATATCTAATATCCTGGAACTTAGGTTTATACAAATATTTATCATCTTCTGTAAAAACAATTAACCCCTTAAATTTACTTTTATTTCGATTAGTTTCTTTATCAATATACTTCAGTTCTCTTGGTGTAATATCTTTGTGTAAAAAATACACAATATAAGACCTTTTATAAAAATCTTCAAACTCTTCATTCCATCGTTTTTCTTCTCTTGACATGATTCCTACATATCGATTACCTCTTTTGGTATAAGTATTTACATCACATTTCCAACTAGGTTCAAAATACCAACCACAAGATTTTACTTTACAAGCTATGTCACTAATTCGTTCCATTCTCTTTTTATAAGTTTCATCTCTATTAATATTTCGATATCCTAATCCTACCTCATTTAAATAACGTTTTCCTTTTCTACTCAATACAACTTTTCCATATAATCGTTCAATCATATCACCTTTGGCTAAACTTGCTAATCTATTTTTGTAGTAATATTCTGACTGGTATAATAGTTTTACATTTTCATTTGTGATAATCCCATACTCAGCTAAAAACAAAATTAATTCTACATCTCTACTTCTTAAACAAACTCGCTTTTCTTTTTCCACTTAAATCACCTCCTTGCTTTTTATCATTTCTACCTATCTTCCAGCTTATCTCTATGCGACTGAAGACACAAGATTATCATCTTGTGCCTCCAGTCGCCCTTACATTTATTATCCTGTACGTTCTGTACCATACTCCTTACCTATGTATGACTTAAATTTCAGAAAATTAGTAATTTTTCCTTATTTATTGCCATTTACATCTAGGTATTAAAGTGTGATTTTTCAGAATCCTAAAAAGTATGATTGATTGCATATATTTTAAATTCTAAATAATCACACATTTTCAAAATATTCTTCTGGTTTTAGACTACTTACTTTTTCAATATTTCTTTTTTCTGAAATAAAAATTTTAATGTAATTTTCTTTTCCATTTATACCTTCTAGCATATAACTGACAAAATTTATATTATCATCCGAAATTAATCCACCATATACAAACCCATTCAATATATACCTTAAATCTCTATTATCAATATCCCAATTATCTCTAGGAATACTTACTTGAACTCGCACAATAACTTCTTTATTTGCAAATAAACCATTATATTTCTCTCCAATTAATTGGCAAGTCCTTTCTAATCTTTTATTATTATATGGTGTTCTAACTGGTGGTAATAGTTCATAAATTTTTAATTTTAAAATTCCATCTGAATATTCATCTTCATAATCACTAATCCCTTCTTCTGTTCCTGATAGGGGATAGTCTGGCAACATGGGTCTTTTTAATTTAATACATTTATAGATTGCATTTCTAAAAAGTTCCGTTCTGTATAACACTTGATAAATATTGCTTTCATTCAAATCATCTTGTTTGAATTCTTTTATAGCATTTTCAAATTCAATTAGTCTTTTTCTAAAGTTTTGTCTATCACATGTTGCAATTCTTTTTTCTAACATTGTAATTCCTCCCTTCGAGCTATTTTCTTATTTTTAGTTTGAAAAAGATTTATTATCTTTCAAACTCTCCATTCCTTCTTTTATTCCATCACTATAAATAGCTACATTGTTTTCAAAATTAATTCATTCTATAATCATTCCCCTTGCATTCTACTCTATAGCACATTTGATATAATCTTGATATTATAGAATTAGTTGTTTCACATACCTTATTAGGTATACTAAGTCTTTGTTTTAATTGATCCAATTCATAATTAGTTGTAATAATAATTGGCAATTCATTTTTCATTCTTTCATTCACAATTACAAATAATTTAGACAACATCCAATCATTCATAGTTTCAATACCCAAATCATCTATAATTAATAAATCCACTTTTGTATATAATTTTGTTAATTCTATTTCTGTGTGTTCTTTATAATTTTTACTATATTTTTCTACTAAATCTGTTAATGTTTCAAATATAATTGGTATTTTTTGTTTTCTTAATTCATTGGCAATTGCTATTGCTATATGCGTTTTTCCTGTACCATTTTTGCCAACAAATATAATTCCAGTTTTTGCATTTATAACTCCTTGTATAAACCTTTGTGCTACATATTTCATATTTTTATTTGTTTCATTTACAATGAAATTATCTAAAGTTTGTCTTTTAAATTGTTCCGTTATAAAGTCTGTTCCATAATATTGTTCAATTTTTTTATTAAATTCTTCTTTTCGATACTTTTCATATTCTTCCATTAATTGTTTTTCTTTTTCTATTTCTAATTTCTTTTGTTCTTCTATTGCTTTGCTACAATTACATTTTTCATTTTGCAAAAAAATATAATACTTTGATCTAATGGATTTAAAATTCCTTTTGGTTTTAATACTTTATTACAATAGGGACAATTTCTTTCTTTTGGGATGGATGTTTCTATTTTATAACCTTTTTGCAATATTTCTTCTAAACTATATAAAATTTTTAAATTGCCTTGGACTTTCACTTGCATTTTTCTCACCTCCTGTTTCTGTTTTTGTTTCTTTTTTTAATTCTTTTTCTCTTTCTGTTTCCACATTTTTAGTGTTTTCTGTGGATTGTTTAGATGGCTTAACACCTTTTTCTTGTAAGTTTTGATACTTATTCCAATTTTTAATTTTATAACCATATTCATCTTGGATTATCATGCTATATTCCTGAAAAATATCGAGTGCTATTCTGATACTTTCCTGATTTCTACTAATATGATGTGCTAGTGTTTCTATGGTAAAAAACTTATTTTCACTAATTTTTAAATAACCTCCAGATTCACAATTTGCTGCTATGGCTAAACAATGAATAAAGATTACAATAAGTCTATCGCCATCTTTTCTTCTTTTAATTTGTTTGATTTTTTCATTGTCAAAAAAGTTGTTGTAAAACTTAAACCAATATCTTTTGCCTCCTTTCGTCAAATCAAATCACTCCTTTTCTGCTTTTTTCTAAAAGTTTGACCAATCATATTTGATCTTTTCTTTTTTTGGTTCTTCTAGACTGTCTTGTATATACTTGTCTAGAATTTCTTTTGTAAATAATGTTTTAGATTCGATTTTGTAATAGGGTATTTTCTTTTCTCTTACTAGCTTTCTAATTAACCAATATGAAATACCTAAATATTGTGCAGCTTCTGTAGAATCTAAAACCCTTTTTACACCTGCTTTTTCTTCAGGTAGATTTTCTAAATTCTCATTTTTCATACAAATCCCTCCTTTCTATTCTCATTATTCGTACATAATATAACAATAATTTTATTTTGTAAATACCTTTTTTGAGATTTTTTAAAATTTTTATGTTTTTAATGTTTACAATTAGTAATTTATTGTGTATAATTGTTTCAAACAATTAGGGGGAATTTTATAAAAATGGAGAAGTTTAATTTCGGAAATCGTTTGAAAGAATTGCGTAAATCTATTGGAATTACACAAGCACAACTTGCAGACAGTTTACATGAAAGACGTGCTACTTTATCTAATTACGAAAATAAAAATGTATATCCTGGATTTAATATGCTAATAAAATTAGCTGATTATTTCCATGTTTCAGTTGACTATTTAACTGGAAGAACCGATGATTATGAAATAAATTCAGAAGAACTAGGGGATATTCTTTATTGGGTGAAAATATCTAATCCTTTACCTTATAAAGATAATAAATATGGTATATATGCGTTAGCTCAGGATACAGACATTGAATTTTATAACTTATCTGATTTAAAGAAAAAATATACTAGAATTTATCTACCATTCTTAAAATGTGCGCCTAATTCTCAATCACACCTAAAAGAATGTTATGAATTTTTTTCTGAATTTGGATTCTTAGGTAGCACAGAATATAATGATAAATATATGAATTACTCTATGTTCAAAAAGCAATGCCCTGGAATTTATAAAGAAAATGGTGAATTTAATATCTCAAAAGTAGATTTATCAATTAATTTACTTATGTCTAATCCAGAATTATTTAGCTTATCAAAAGAACAAAAAGAATATATGAAAAAGAATTCTCTTATGGGATATTGTGAGAATATTCATGATGTTGAATATTTTGCTACAGAAATGAAAAGTTTAATAACCAATTTTCTACTTTATGACAAGGTTTTTATTTCTCGAGTAAATGAAAAAACGAGAGATATTAATTTTTATTATGATAGTAAGTATAAAAGAAAAATTACTTTTACTTCTCTTCTTTCATATATGTACTATGAATTGTTAGAAGATTATATAAATGGCTATTATCCTTATCAATGTAATAAATGTGGTAATTACTTTTTATTAAGAGTTAAAGAGCATCCACAAATAAATCACACTTGTAATGATTGTAAAGGAGGTATGAAGTAAATGGATCAAAATTCTTTAGTTCCATTAAAAGAAAATTTAACTAATTTAGTAGACTGGCTAGAAGATGTAAACACTAATATAAATGAATTCGAAATTTTTAATACTTCTATTGAAGATTGGACTGAAATATTATCAAAATCTTCAAAGATAATTGGTGGCATAGCGAAGATATATAATATTTCAGAAAAAATAATATTCAAAAGATTTTTAAAAGGTTTAAGTAGCAAGATTAATAATCAAAATATTATAGATTATAAATCTAAACAAAAATTAGATGACTACCTATCTAAGCAGCAAAATGTTGAATTTGTATATAACACAATTAGAAAATCTTTAACAGCAAACTCTTTAAAATGTACTGAGTTGTTAGCCATTATTGTTGGAGAGATTTTACAAAAACAGTTAGAAATGACTCAAGAAAATATAACTATTATTGATGCTTTACACTCTTTAAATGACTATGATCTAAATAATTTTTATAAAATATATAAAACAATGGCTGAAAATAATTTTAGAAGAATACGATTGGATAAACTTTATGAAATGATTTCGAAGGATTCCATACAGATTTCTATTTATAAATTAGTTAATTTGCAAATGTTTCTTCAAGATTCTATTACTATACATCAAGGATTTCGTTTTGGCGGAGATGAAGATGACCCATTAAATACTATTATGAATGATGATGAGAAATTTTTATCATTATATGATATAAGTGATAAACTATTTGAATTACTTGATAAATCTAAAGGAGAATTATTGTTTTTAGGATAATATTTTATTACCTACCACATGGAAAGGAGGTGATGCACGTGTGGTAGGAAACATCGAAAAAAGAGGAGAGAATTCATACAGGCTAAGAGTATCTGGAGGCTACACTGGAGAAGGCAAAAGAATCATTTACAAAAAGACCGTCCAAGCCAAAAACAAAACAGAAGCCGAAAAAGAACTAGCACTCTTTATATCAGAAATTGAAACAGGACAAGCCCTATCAGCAAAGAAAATGCGTTTTAGAGATTATGCTGACTTTTGGATTAACAATTATGCCATTCCAAATTTATCTCCAAAAACGTACGAACGATATAAAAGTATGCTAAAAGCTAGAATTCTCCCTTATCTCGGCAATATGTATCTAGACAAAATTCAACCAATGCAATTAATGTACCTATATCAAGAGCTAACAGAATCAACCTACACTAGAAAAAACATAACCCATAAACTATCTTCTAAAACAGTATTAGAACATCATAGAGTATTGCATTCTATGTTACAGCAAGCAGTTTATTGGCAAATGATACCTTATAATCCAGCATCAAGAGTACGACCACCTAAGGCTAAAAAACCTAATATTAACTTTTATGATGATGCTCAAACGATTGCATTAATTAAAGCATTGGAAGGCGAAGAATTGAAATTTCGAGTCATCATTCTTCTAACAATTTTTACTGGCTTAAGGCGTGGGGAAGTGTTAGGACTAGAATGGCAAGACATTGATTTCAAAAATTCTTCTCTAACAGTTAGGCAAGCAAGCCAATATGTTTCTGCTATTGGGATTTATACCAAAGATCCGAAAACAGAAACATCGAACAGGATGATTAGTATTCCTGACTCAATTATTAAATTACTAAAAGAGTACAAAAGAAAACAACTAGAAGCTAGACTTCGTTTGGGAGACAAATGGATTGAAACAAATCGTTTATTTGTTCAATGGAATGGTAGTCCTATGCACCCAGACACAATTACTAAATGGTTTAGGCAGTTCCTAGAAGATAAAAACTTGCCACATATTACATTTCATGGCTTACGCCATACACATGCAACTTTGTTAATTTCACAAGGTTTGGATGTTCGAACGGTTAGTAATCGATTAGGACATGCACAAACATCTACAACTTTAAATATCTATGCCCATGCTTTTGCAAAAATGGACAGAGAGGCATCAGATAAACTTGATAATCTTCTTTATCGAGAAGATACGAAAAAATATTTTAAAGCCAATTAGAGGCTTATCATATAAATTTACAAATAGAAATGAAAGGATAAAATTCAATGAATAAAATACGATACAAAAAAGAAGAAATCAAGACAGCATAGTTTCTGCTTAGTTAGGAATCAAATTATTCATAAGCAGAAACTATTTGTATATTTTAGAATTTTAATCAAATATATTTTAATATCGAAAATTCAAAGTTTACCAAAAAACTTTTTTACATAGATTTGTGCCCATAACGTGCCCAATATTTTTTATGTAACTTGTTATAGGCAAAAATAAAAGAGCCTGCAATCTCTTGCGACTCTAATAAAATTTGTGGTTGCGGGAGATGGACTCGAACCATCGACCTTCGGGTTATGAGATACTTTTATGCTCTATATGAATTATATTTTCATAAAGTAATGTATATTGAGCATTAAA
Organism: Clostridia bacterium; assembly: GCA_022797145.1. GTDB lineage: Bacteria > Bacillota > Clostridia > TANB77 > CAG-508 > RGIG8482. Next base: position 34,293 of record JAAWKA010000010.1, on the reverse strand, counting down.
TTGCTTATTATCATGATAATGCCCAAAGAACCATTTCTTAAATTCGCATTTTTCTGAAATTTCTTGTAAATAATCTGTTAGATGATCTTTCTTAAAATTGCCTCCACTAAGTAGTGCTTGTATACTTGTTGGACAACAATGAGAAATAATATAATCGACTTTATAATTTACTTTTTCTAGATTTTTTATTCCGTTTTGCATTTCTTCTTCAGTTGGAAGTTCTAAATCCCACCAAGAGTAATCTCTTATCCTAAAATATGCTCCTCTTTTTCGCATTTCATATATTTTTTCTTCTTCATCTAAGTTTAATATTCCATCTTGTATATCATGCGATTTTGCACCACCAAAAATAAAAAACTTTTTATTATCTATATCAAAAATTTCGCCTCTCATTAAATGTAGTACAGAATCTCTAATTTTATGTACATTACCACCATGCCATTCTTCAATTGGATAATTATATAATCTTGTAAAGTTTTCATGATTTCCATCTACAAATAATGTTGTAAAATTCTTTTCATTTAAATAATCTAACCAATATTTTTCTTGTGTATTTTCTTGTTCGAATGTCCAAACTCCACCAAAGTCACCACATATTATTACATAATCATCTTTGGTCATTTCATTTTGAATTGGAAAGTTATCAATTAGAAATCTGCTAAAATCAGCATGTGTATCGCCTGTAATGTATACCATTATGGTTCCTTTCTATTTTTATCTTTTTATTAGTATAAAGCTTTTTCAAAATCCGATATTTACTTTAATTATATATATTTTTTAAATGTATCTCGCATTAAAACTGCTAAATCTATTGTTTTATTCATTAAATCAATATAATTTGAATGATTATCAAAGTTCAATCCTTTTATAAAAGTTACTATTCTAGAAGCCTTACTATTATCTAATCTTCTCCATTCAAGTTCAAATCCTAAGTCTAATTCAATTTCATCTTTCTTTTGATATAATTTATCGAATAAATCCTTATTATCTGTTATATATAATTCTACTCCAATAACAGAGTCCTTATTTACCAAAGTAATATCAATATGTGCATCACTGGTTCCTATTGCAACATTATACCAATGATCAGTTGTTGCTTTTCTAACATTAAAAGGTTTTCCTCTTTTAATAAGAATTTCATTAAATTGGTTCCAAAACTCCATTCTTTGAGATTGAGATTTGTTCATACTCTCACTACTGTTTATTGATTTATTATTTTTTATAAAATCATTTGGTTGTTCAATAATTTGAAACATAGGTGCATTATCTGAATTTCCTATTTTATAGGCATGAATTTCTATTAAAAAGAAATTAATATTATTATTCGTATTATTATTTAGCCATTCAATTGCACTTCTATGTTCTTGTCTTGCTTCTTTAACAATCCACACTATAACCTTTGCATCTAATCCAGATGCATATGTAATTATTTTTCCTAAATGATCATGATTTGATATTTCTAATTGATTTTCTATAATAACTTTTGTACCTGTTGTCTCATCTTTAGCAAATAAATCACATCTATATGATCCAACATAAGTTTCCTTACTAATGTCAACAAGAGTTAAACCTAATATATCATTTAAATATTCTATATTCTCTTCCTTTGAAAGCCACTCAGAAAAATCATATTGTTCATGTTTCCACAAATTTCTTATATCTACCTCTTGTAATTTACCAATATCCATAATTTCACCTTCTACAAATAATATTATCTATTTCCTTTTGCTCTATTATGTGTAATACAAAGCATTTCACAATTTGATATGTCTGTTGCTCCGCCTTTACTCCATGCTGTAACATGATCTGCCTCCATTTCTTTTAAATCATAAATTCTAGTTTTATTTGAGTTATTTCCATTCGCACATAGCGGACAATTTGAAATACCTTTTTCTTTTGCTATTTTAGTTTGATTAGAATAAACTGATTTTTTTATTGGATCATCAAAAATTCTAATATTTAATAATTTCAAATCTTCTTCCTTACAACCATTTAAAATATATTCGTAACATCCCTTTTTATCTTTTACATAAAAATCGCTATACAATTCATGAAGTTTTTGGGATACTTCTGTTGGATTATACGCATTTTTATGGTATAATTCATACATTCTTCCCCAATTTATAGTTTGCATTTCATCTTCTACATCAATAAATACAGTAGAAACCCAATTTATAACATCTTTGAAATATGAAACCAATTCATTAATGTTCTCATCTTTTTTATGATCACTCATATATTTTTCTAAATTCTTATCTTTTTGCCAGTCTTTAGATACCCATCCTAAAGCTATTTCCAGTAATCCTTGTCTTTTAACATCTGCCTTTGCATAACTTAACCATTTATGAAGGTTTGAATTTTGTGAATTACTAAATACCTCTTTTGCTTTTGTTACAAATGGTCCAGAATAAATAGAATTCAATAATTCTTGATTATTTAAAGGTTTCCCAGCAATATTTATAGTTTTAAACCATTCTTTTATTTCTGATTCCTCACCACTACAAATATATATAGTTAATTCTGTATTTAATATTTTATTTTGTTTGTCTTCTGGTAAAGAATCGAATTTGTATGGAATTCCATTTTCATCAATCCACGCAAACCAATTTGTATAGTATCTTCCTATACTTGTAATTCTTTGTTGTCCATCTAATATTTCATACTTATCTTTTTCAGTTTCAACAAAATATATTAAACCAATAGGATATCCCTTTAATAGAGAATCAATAACTGCTACATCATCTTTTCCATTTGCATATATATAACTTCTTTGGTATTCTGGTTGTATTGTTAGTTTTCCTTCCCATCCAAATAAACCTTTTTCTTCAAGTTCACTATATTGAAATCCCTTGCAAATATCTTCAACTTTTATTTTAGTTTCTAATCTAGTTTTCATTTTCCCCCTCAACTTTCTGAATTAAAATCCTATCATATATTTGTTTTCCATTAATATGTCCCCTATGTCTTTGATTTGGCCTTAATCTTAATTTTTCTACTTCTTCAGTATTATCTCCTGAATGAGTATGTCCAATTATTCTAAATTGCTTTGGATTATGAAACTTTAAAAATGTTATAGGTACTCCCATCACTCCATAATAATCTGAAGGTATAGCATCATATCTTGGTACTTCAATTGCATTATAATTATCAAAACTAGGATATTTCTCACAATTATAATCATTTTTTAGTTTTTTAATTAATGGCTTGTTATATCTTAAATTTTCATCCATTGTCATTAAACTAAGCACTGTATGTCTTCTTTTTAAATCTATATTAGTATACCAACAAATATTTCCCATGCTTCTCCATTTCTGACCAGATTCATCAATCCAGAATCTTGTTTCTCTTGGTTCCGAATCTTTTGGTACTTTAAAAGCCATATCACCAGCATTTTTCCCTAACCACATATCACCATTTTTTATTAATGGAAAAGTTTCCTTCGTTGTTGCATCATTCTCGCTCCCTATGATTATAAATTCTTTTTTGCCTTCAAATAGCCATTGCAAAAATTCCCTAAATAAACTAAATGGTGGATTAGTAACAACTATATCAGCCTCATCTCTTAATTTTTTTACCTCATCAGATCTAAAATCTCCATCTCCCTGTAAATAGTCCCATTCTAAATCATTTATATCTACTCTTCCAGAATTATTGATATCTTTATCTAAAGTAAATATCTTTCCATGTGATTTTGTTTTTGTTTTATCAAATTTTGGACTATTCTCTTCAAAGAGTGATAATTGAACAAATATATTGCTCTTTTTAGAATTAGCATAACTTGTACTTATAAGTTTTTTTAATCCTAACAATTGAAAATTTTGTGCAAAATATCTTGTAAAGTTACTCCACTCTGGATCATCACAAGGAAGTAATATTACTTTATCACGAAAAACATTAGGATTATATTCTATATATGCATTCATTTCTTTTTCTATATCAGAATATTCTGTATAAAATTCATCATCTTTATCTCTCTTTGCTTTCTTTAAGCTTTCATTATTTGCCATTGTTGTTCCTCCACAAATTTTATTCATCCAAAGTTATATTATCAAAAAAATGAATTTTTAACAACATTTTTCGCCAATTTTCTGTGCTTTTATGCATATACTATAAAATAGAACCATACCTAAAATATAGTCCTATCATTTTTCTCATTTGCTTTTATTACGATTTATTTTTTGCCACATTTCTAAATCAAGTTTTTTAGTAATTAAATCTCGTATCTTAATTTGCATTTTATATATAGCTTTTGTTAAGTCTAAAAGTTCTTGTCGTTTGCTTTCTGAAATTTGTGTAGCAAACTTACAAATGTGTTTTACATCTTTAAGCATACTTTGAATTTCTTTATTACTTTCGCAATATGCATTAATAATTTCATCTTCTCCTTTTATCTTGTAATTAGTTACTCTTTCATAAATCGCTGCATCTCTAATATATGGTGCAATCCTTCTATAGCCATAATTGTATGCTTTAGCTTCAACTAAAGCTCTTTCTTCATCAGAAACCCATACTTTTATACTTTTTCTTCTTTGATCTGGATTTAAATAATGTTTCATAATCAAAACCTCCTTTAATTAATTCCAAAAAATTCATCATAAACATATCCTGCTTCAATGTATTTTTCTGTTAATTCCATTTTGTATTCTTCTAATAATTCCAAATACTTTTGCTTGAAACAATTTTTACATAGCCATTCAATGCCTTCTTTTGAAACAAGTAATTTATCATTATAATAATAAGTAAAAGTATTTCCTGAATTTTCTTTAGCCATTTTCGCCATTGCTCTATGTATTGTATCTTTCTTCCTATAAAAATAATTCTCTAAATTTGAAAATCATATATCTTCATTCCATAATGATTTAGAATTTACTTTTAAAAATTCTTCATATACTTCTATTCTCATTTTGAAGAAATCTACATCAGCATCTATTTGTTTCTTTTCTGATTGAAAATATACGTATACTAACCATAGATATCCTTCAAACAAAATGTAATATCTTTTACTTCTAATTTTTTCACTCCTCCATCTACATGTAGGATGTTTTTTTATCATAACAGATATTGCCTTTCGCAAATCTTTATGACTTATCTCTTTTCCATTTTTAGTTTTTATATTTAATATTTTTAATTTGTCTAATATTTTCCAATAAGGTAAAAAGACATGATCAAATTCATCCATAATTACTCTCATATTTTTTCTCCATTTCTGATCTTATATTTTCTGAAATAGCGAAAGCGAATTTCAGAAAATTTGAGCAAATTTATTTACTCCGAATAAAGTGGATTTTTAAGTGCCCTTTATTCGCCAACTTGACATTTTCTTATGACTAATTACAAAAATTAAAGGATTAGTAAGCCTTCGACTATAATTAAAATATAAACTCTTAAAAAGAATAATATTAAAGTTATTCTACTTTGAAATAAAAATGCCTTAAAATCAATTTTGAGGCTTAATTGAATATAGAAAATAATTAACTACTTATAGTTTTTAAAGCTATAGGTAGTTTTTTGTTTTCAAAAGAGAAATGCAATAGTCTCTATAAAAGCTATTAGGTGTGATGAGCCGATGCTATAAAGTTTATCCGTATTCGTACTAACAGTCTATTGGTGCAAAGTGCGTGAGTGAGATTTTACAACAATAGACTCACAATAATAAAAGAGTTTGGGAGGAAAACTTGAAAATGGATTTGTAATTGTAAAAAGTTTGGGCAAGTATGAACAAGATATGTAAATATATCAGCAATTGCAGTAGCTATTAGCTACATACTAGACTACCTATGAAACAAAGCGACTGACCGACAGTTTCTAAAATATAGGTGTAATAATTCTTTATTCAACATAAGGGATTATTACACCTAATTCTACTTCGCTCTTTCACTCTGGTTTCTACTATGGGTAGCTTTAATTTTAACTAAATTGCTATAAGCATATTTAGTTAAAATCTAAAAAATACAACTGTATTTTTTAGGCAAAGGGGTGTGGGGAAAATTAAATTTTCCCTGCCACGCGAAGACTTTTTGTAGCGACAGCAAAAAAGTCTTATAGTGTATTACAACACAATTTGAGATAGAGCAAAATTAAGAAAATTTATTCGTGTATATTAGCACGAGCAAGGAGGAAAAAATGAGTTATGCAATAATAAGAAATACAAAGTACAAAAGAGAAAATCTAAAGGGAATCTTTAGACATAATGAGAGAAGAAATCAAAATTATTCTAATAAAAATATTGATAAAGAAAAAACATATTTGAATTATACTTTAAAATCTCCAAAATATAGTTATGAAAAAGAATTTGATAGAATAAGAAAAGAATATGATTTAAAAGGTCAAATTAAAACTGTAAGTAATATTGCTTGTGAATATATAATAACATCAGACAAGCAATTTTTTGAAGAAATAGGTCAAGAAGAAACAAAACGATATTTTAAAACAGCATATCAATTTGTAGCTGAATATAAAGATTTAGGCGAACAATATATTTTATCTGCTCAAGTGCATAATGATGAGGAAACTCCACATTTGCACTTGATTTTTTTGCCTATTGTTCACAAGAAAGATAAAAAAGGCAATGACATTGATAAATTAGCTTGTAGTGAGTTTTGGAAAGAAAAAGACAGTTATAGAAGATTACAAAATGCTTTCTATGATTATATGGTATCACATAATTTCAAACTAGAAAGAGGTTTGCCAAAAGAAGAAACTAACAGACAGCATTTAGATTTAAAGGAATTTAAGCAAATAACTAATTTTGAAAATACAAAGGAAACACTAAAAAATATTAAGTTAGAATTGCCAGAAGTTCCAGATATAAAAGACTTTAAAAGGTTATCTTTCAATAGAGATGAAAAGATTTTAGAAGAAATTATAAAGCCAAAAGATGAGGTTATTGAGAAATTATATCAAGCTAATGTTACTTTAAAAGAAAAATTATCAAGACAAGCTAATATTATTGATGAGGCTGAAAAGTATCAAAAAGAAAGAAATTCTATACTTGCTGATAATAGAGAACTTCATAATCAAGCAAACAATATTAAAGCAGAATATAAGGAAAAAGAATTTGATATTGAATGGAAATATAAAAGTAAAATTAAGTCTTTAGAAAAAGAAAATAACCATTTACACAAAATAATAGATAAATTCTATGAAACTGTTGATAAATTTATAGTTTGGGTTTGTCAAAAATTTGGTATTGGAGAATCTAAAGAATTAGTTAAAAATTTTGAGAAAGAAACTAATACTTTTATAGATCCAGTAAAACAACTTAAATATGAAGAAAGAGAAAAAGAATGGGATTTGGAAAAATAAAATGATAAGTTTGCTATTTTATGTAAAATATAGTATAATTAAGATGATACATTATTTTTTTGCCAAGTGCAATTTATATATTAAATCTAAAAATAATTATTTGGAGGAAAAAAACAATGTTAAAATTAGTAATGCAACACTTTTACCATGACAAAATTTATACAGAGGAAACAAAAATTTTTTACAAGCTCTATAAATGGCATTGCGGACTTTTTACTTTGCTTCAATTACGGAGAATTATAGGTGTAATTATTTTTGGTGTAATTGGAATTACTTGGTTCATATTCATTAAGCCTAGAATATATGGGCTGGGATTTATTGATGTAAGTATGGTATTACTTTATCTTGAACTGAGGGAATATAAAAATATGATTAAATTTAATACCTATGGAGCAAGAACACCAGCACAAATAAGAACACTTGAAATGGAGCATTTTATTAAAAAGTTTATAAGTACGAATGGTAAAGCTTTAGGAAGAAAAGAATGGAAAGCAATTAAACAGCATGACATTGGTTTATACAATGATTTGCTATGTGATGAATGTCATCATTGTTGTTACTTTTATTCTTTAGAAATTGCTAGGATTATAAGAGATTCCACTCTTATTTGGGGAGCAATAGAAGAACCTTTTGAAGATGGACACAATTATTATGCTCATGCTGTTATTTTAAGAAATGGCTATATCTATGATAGTAATATGCGTCAATCTGAAAGGTATGAAGATTTTATTAAGCTTTATAAATTCAAACTTTACAAGCAATGGAAATATGACGAATACTCACGAGAAGATTTTAGGGAAACCGAAAGAGCAGAATTTAGAAAATGGTGTAAAGAAAATAATGTGTCAGTCTACGAGAAGTTTTAACAGCGAAAAGCAGTTCCTTGATGGAACTGCTTTTCGTCTACTTTAAGCTACTTTTATTCCTGTATTTTTAACTTCTACTACAAAAGGTGTTTCATCATTTTCATAATCTGCAACTGTTATAATATGTGGCTCTATTCTATAATCTATTCCTTTTCTTAATATCATTAATTTTACTTCTTCATCAAATGTATCTGTTTTTATATCATCTGTAATTACTGCTATATCAATATCGCTATCTTTATGTTCTGTTCCTTTTGCATAAGATCCAAATAATATGATTGCTACAACATCATAGTTTTCTTTTACAACAGCAATATATTTATCTACTATTTCTGCTATTTCTTTGTTTATTTCTACTTTAACATTATTTCTAACCATGTTTTTACCTCCTTAATTTTATTTATTTGTTCTTCTGTATATTCATCAGTACATTTATTATAAAATTCTCTTTTATAATCATCATATCTTGTACTTAAATTAAATGTCGTTATTTCATTTAAGGTTACTTCTTGTTCTTCTGTTAATTCTAAATTCAATTTTTCTGCTAAATATAATAAATCATGAGTTTTTGGAGCATACGGAGCTCCTTTATTATTTTTTGCATAAAGTGCCTTTAATAGTTTTTCTATAACCATTTGTCCAAAAAATAGACAATATGTATTTCTATTTTTCTCTTTTAAATCAAGCATTACATTATAATCTTCATCAGCACTTTCAATCCAATATTCCATTAAATCTATACTATTCATATAATTCCTCGCTTTCAATCTATTCTTATTATAGCATTAAAGTTAAATTTTTACTACATTTTATTGACAATATTTTTGCATTATTACTTATTTCTCTGTAACCACTCATAAACCTCATCTTCAGTAAGTTCTCCATGTTTTAGTTTTGTGATTTTTTCTTTTGCTTGTTTTTTCCAAGTTTCAAACTCTTTCTTTAACTTTTTGTCATCTTTGTTTTTATTAACAATTCCAAATTTCTGTTGATATGTTTTTCTGTATTCTGTATATGCTGATTTTTCTTGTAATCTCTTGTTATAAGAAAGTATTGCTCCTTGTTCTCTACAAGTTTTTCTGTTTTCTTTTGGGTAATCACAATAAATCTCATCTAATCTTGAGTTTGGTATAAAATACATTCCACAATTTTGACATTTTTTAATTGGGTAGTTATCTGTTTTTGATAATTCTTCTAATATTGCATAGCAAATACTTGATATATCATTACTTTTATGAGTATTAACCATAGATATAAGCATACCTTCTTCTTTTAGTTTCTTTAGCAAGTCTATATCTGCTGAATTTCCTAGTTCCTCATATTTATTAGAATAGTTATCTTGTATAACTTCATCATTTTTTATGTAAGAATATAATTTGCCTTTTCTTTTTATTAGATATACTGCATATCTTTGGGAATGTGTAAATGGCTTTAATTCTTCTATTTCATTTATATTATATATGTAATTAACGGCATCTGTTATTTGTTCTTGTATGTATAAAAGTTGTTCTTGTAAGATATCATATATTTTTTTGGTTTCTTTTAGATATGTTTCGTCATCTGCATATTTTCCTTTTAATTCAAAGTTATAATCTTCATCTACATCTTTTAGTATTTCAAATCCATAAGCATAAAAGAAATCTTTATAGGCTGTTTCATAGGTAGATAAATCAGCATTTAAAAATCTTAATAATAATAGTCCAAATCTTTCTACATAAGGAAAATATAAACTACCTGGTTGTTTTAATCCCATATCTGTTCCTTCATTTTCTTTCCATTTAATATATCTTGTTCCTCCACCTTTAGTACGTCCGTTTTTATGATTATTTTTTTCTTTATCATTAAAATCAAATGAGAAATCAGCTTTATAAAAATATATTGGTGTAGAATAATATTCTTTCTTTTCATCTTTATTAAACCAAATATAAAAATCATCAAAATGTTTTACTTCTGGTAAATCAATACTCATTTCAATATTTTCCTCCGTTTCTATAAAGTTCTATCGAATTTTGCCAAAAACAATTTTAACTTTTTTAATAATTGTCATTAACATTCTAATTATATTATACTATAATTAGTTTAATAATACAATACTTTTTGAGATAATTATTGTTTTAAGTTGTAGACTAAAAATTCACTACAACTAATCTAAAAAGATATGGAGGTGATTAAAATAGACAAAGTAACTGAAATAGTAGGACTTTTTTATGAAGAACATTTAAGACCAACAGACATTGCAAAGCAAATTGGTGTAGGTAAATTATATATAACAAAAATTATTCAGATATATTGAAGAAAAAGAATACCGAGCCATACAAAGCAAAGAAAGACACAAAGTTTGTAAAAGAAATTATATCAACAAAAAACGACAAGCAGACAAGCAAGAATATCAAGCAATGATAATACAAATAAACAAAGATAACGAATATTTATCTACTAAAAAGAAATTATCAGATGAAGCATTTTCAAATTGGAACAGAGGAATGTTCAATTATGATAAAAATAGTAGTGATTTAGTATTAAAAAGTGGAATTCATGTAGGTTTTGATGTACCAAGAAGAGTAACAAATGTAGTAAGTCCAAGTTGCATAAGAGCAACAGTTTAAATTAAATAAGCAAAGATTTTAGCACTTTAAGAAAGGGCTATTTTTTTGACTTTGAAAGAGTTATGTAAGTATTTTTATAACTTATGGAACTCTTAATTTTTGAAAGGAGCAATCAAAAATGATTTTAGAAAAAAGATTTAAAAAGTATGTGCATTATTAGTAAGAACAGGAGGAATTGCCATGAACGGAAAAACAAGAAAGAAAAATGAAGTAACTATTGTGAACAAATTTAAAGAAAATGAAATAGTAGATATAAAAGAACTTTTAGAAAATGCTTTTAAAATATACTATAATATGCAAATTAAAAACAAAGTAAGCTAAAACATAAGAAATTAAAATAATTAGTAAGTAATTCGCCTATAATTTATAGGTGTTTTTTTATTGACTTTTTTTAAATAACGCTGTAAACTAACGTTATAATTATAGTCGAAGCTTACTAATGGAAAGGAGGAAATTTTGTTAGTAAGCAATGAAACAAAATATAACTGTGCTTTGTATTGTAGGTTATCAAAAGATGATGATTTACAAGGAGAAAGCAATAGTATAACAAATCAAAAAGAAATATTAACACAATATGCAAAAGAAAGTAATCTAAATATTTATGATGTTTATATTGATGATGAATATAGTGGTACAAATTTTGAAAGACCTGACTTTAAAAGAATGATACAAGATATCAAAGACAAAAAAGTAAATATGGTAATTGTAAAAGATTCATCAAGACTAGGTAGAGATTATATTGGTTTTGGAGAATATGTTGAGAAAATATTTCCCGAAAATCAAGTAAGATTAGTATCAATATTAGACAATTACGATTCAGCAATAGATAATGGTGTTGCAGATACTCTTCCCTTTAGAGCTGTAATAAATGATTTATATGCAAAAGATATTTCTAAGAAAGTAAAGGCATCTAAACATAAAAATGCAGTCAATGGTTTATTTAATGGAAATCGTACACCTTATGGTTATAAAAGGTCTGAAACTGATAGACACAAATTAGTTATTGATGAAGAATGTGCAAAAAATGTAAGAAGAATATTTGATTTATATTTAGAAGGAACAGCATTAAGTCAAATTGCTTATACTTTTAATGATGAGCATATACCTACTCCATCGCAAATATCAGGTACAGGAAGAAATGTATGTACTATATGGAAACCTAGTTCTATCAAGCATATTCTAAAAAATGAAGTATATATTGGAAACATGGTACAAGAAAAGTGTAAAAGAATTAACTACCAATTAAAGAAACGCATTAAAAACGATAAAAGCGACTGGATACGAGTAGAAAATACACACGAACCTATTATTGATAAAGAAAAGTTTTATGCAGTACAAGATATTTTAGCTAGTAAATCAGAAACGAGAGTAAAATCAAGAAATCTACTACTAAAAGGATTAGTTGTTTGTAGTGATTGTGGTAAGAAAATGGGAATAACAACACATAGCAGTGATACAGTTTATATGAGATGTCATACCTACGCAATACTTCCAAAACAAAGACTTTGCACACCACATAATATAAATTATCAAAAATTAGAAAATGCAGTTGTCAAAGAAATTCAAAATATATGTCAGCAATATTTAGATAAAAAGAAAATGAAACAAATAATAGATACAGAATATGAAGATAATTGGATTATAGGAGATTCTCTTTCGATTGGTGGAGCTATAGAACATATCTGCTTAAGAGCAACCGATTTAGAATTAGGTTCACTTTGGATAAGAGATATTGTATATACTCAAAAAGAAATAGCTAAATTAGTAGGCTATGAAAATACGGAACTGATTTCAGCAATTTCTATCGGTTATCCAGATGAAAGTCCTAAACAAAGACCTAGGAAAAAATTAAATGAAGTATTGGAATGGTATTAATATGGAGAAAGAAAAAATATTAGAATTTTATAAACAAACAAGCTATTTTACAGATTTGGGCTATTATAAGGATTTTGCAAAAAACTTACCAGATGATATTGAACAATTATGTATATTACAAAGAATGCAAATAATTCATCCAGTAGCTTTTAGAAATAACGAGATTAGAAATAAAAAAGATTGTTTTTGGGGAGATATGACCGAAGTTTCAGTTACTAGATTAGAATATGAAGAAGACATCTTTCCAACAGCACAAAGTGTAATAGCTGAATTATTAAGAAAAAATCCTAACTATACTACAAAAAGAGAAGCAAAAGACAAAGTTCATCTTACTTGTAGAAGTCAAGCTATATTATTAGCAAGTATATTAAAAGCTAAAGGAATACCAGCTAGAGCTAGAAGTGGATTTGCTGAATATATACATTATGATGGAATATGTTATGACCACTGGATTACAGAATATTTTGATGAAAAAGAGAATAGATGGAGATTAGTAGATGCAGATGAACATTGTCCCGACCATGAAATGGGATTTGATTTGAATGATATTCCTTATGATAAATTCTTATTTGGTGCAAATGCTTATTTAGGTATAAGACAAAATAAATATAAACCTGAAACTATATTACATTCTTCTGATCCACCAACTCTAGGACTAAAAGCTTCAATAAGGGAATTATTTTACGATTTCCATTCGCTAATGAATGATGAAATTATATTCTTACATATGCCTAAATATATACAAGATAAGAATTTTGAATTATCTGAAGAAGAATATAAAGAATTAGATAATTTAGCCAGCTTAATGCTAAATCCTAATGAAAATTTTAGTAAACTACAAGAAATCTGGAACAATGTACCTAAATTTAGAATTATGTCAGGAGCATTAAATTAGTTCGAAAAATTATAAAGCAGTAATGGAAGTTTATGGCTTTAAATGGAAGAAAATGACTGAATCTAATTGTGTGACTGAATTGATGAAGATGAATAATAATAAAGTAAAGGATGGAAAAAAGTAGTATCTTGAAATATGTGTTAATTTCTTGCATTATAATAGTAATTTATTTAGATATGGATTTTTTTAATGTTTTTAATTTTATAACTAAAGAATTAAATCTCGATGCTTTTGCAATTCTAGTAAATGCTATTGTAGTAGTGTTTGTTTTCTTGATAACATATTCGTTGGTCAATAAAAAAACATTTGAACTTGATCAAGAAAAGAATAATAATAAACTTAATTTATTAAATATTTTATTAAAAGAAACTTACAAAGATTGCAAAGAGAATTTAGATATGCTTAATAATGATGAATTGTTAAAGCTGTATATAATTCCTAAAGTGGATTTTAATAAAGCAGGTTTTTACCTGCTCTTTAACTTTATATGTATATAGTAAATTATATTTTTTATCATGTATTAATCAATACTTTTTAATTCTATATAAAATTCTATAAACTCACTATCATTTTTTACATATATATTTCCTTGATGTAATTTTATTATTTCTTTTGTAATTGCAAGTCCTATACCTGTTCCTCCTGTAGTTGTACTTCTTGCCTCATCTATTCTATAAAATTTTTCAAACATCTTATCTAATTTATAATCTGGTATTTTATCTGCTTTATTCTTAAATACTATGTTTATCCTTTCTCCCTCTTTTGTCATGTTTATGTCTATATCAGTATTTTCATAACTATAATTAATTGCATTTTTTATTAAATTTCCAAAAGCTCTTGCTAGTTTATCACCATCTCCCAAAATATAAATATGTTCTGGTTTATTTACTATATATTTTAAATTTTTTTCTTGTAACATTGGATAAAACTCATCTATCAATTGATCTAGTAAAATTGATAAGTCTATTTTATTTTTTGTAATAAGCATATTTTTGACATCATATTTAGTTATTTCAAAAAATTGGTTTGTAAGCTCCTCTAATCTAATAGATTTTTCTAATGCTATTTTTATATACTTATCTTGTATACTTTTTGATATTTCTTTTTCTTGTGTTAATAAAGTTAAATATCCAATTACAGATGTAAGTGGTGTCTTTAAGTCATGTGCCATGTACATTATTAAATCTTTCTTTTTTTGGCTTTCTTCTTGAGCTTTGTTTCTACTTGTTATTAAATCTATTCTTATATTATTTAATCTATTTTCTAGTATTAATAAATCATTTGGTAAATTAATAGCTTTTTCTGGATTTTTTAGTATTTTGTCTATTGCTAATATTACTTCTATTATATTATTACCTGAAGTTCTAATAACAATAAAAGATATTATAGTAAATATAATTGAATATATTATTCCCATTAATATGCCTTTATTTAATACACACCAATAATAAATTTCTTTGCTAAATCCTGAAAGATTGCTAGCTAATGTATCATTATATATTCCATCAATTAATAGTCCTGATATTAAAATGGCTATTATACTATATACTATTATTTTTATTACAGTTTTTACTGCTATACTAGTTTTCAATTTAGAAAATTCTTTATTATTCAAGCTTATATCCAACTCCCCAAATAGTTTTTATAAATTTAGGATTTTTTGTATCTTCTTTTAATTTCTCTCTAATCCTTCTTACATGTACCATGACTGTATTATTATTATCCAAATATTTTTCCTTCCAAACTTTTTCAAATAGTTCCTCTGAACTTATTACTTTTGATCTATTTATAGCTAAATATAACAATATTTCAAATTCTATTGGTGTAAATTCAATTTCTTTACCATATAACATACATTTATGTTTTTCTCTTAATATTTCTAAACCATTTATGTATATGCTTCTTTCATCATTTTTATCATTATATTTTGTGTATCTTCTAATATGTGATTTAACTCGTGCAATTACTTCTAAAGGATTAAAGGGTTTTGTTATATAATCATCTGCTCCTAATGTTAATCCTTTTATTTTATCATTATCTTCTATCTTGGCTGTAAGCATTATTATTGGAAATTTAAATCCCTTTTCTCTTATTAATTTACAAATTTCAAAACCATCTTTATCTTTTATCATTACATCTAATATCGCAAGATCTAATTTCACAGTGTTAATACATTCTACTGCTTCTTGTGATGTATAAAATTTGTATACATTATAGTTTTCATTTTTCAGATATACTTCTACTAGATCTGCTATTTCTTTTTCATCATCTAATACTAATATATTCATTTATAATTCCACCCTTTTTGAGGAAATTATAACATATACTCTTTTATTTTTCACTATCTTATTGAAATTGTAAGAAAAATTTAAGATTTTGTTAATTCTTTCTTAAAACTCTTGTTTATTTTTATTTGTATACTATAAATAAATTTTATGTAAGGTGGAATTGGTATGAAGAAGAAGAAAAAAACTAATTTTAGAAAAACTATTTTTTTATTGTTGATTCTATTACTTTTTTGTTTATGTATAAAATATGTTAGCTTATTAATAGAATACATATTTTCTAATGCTAATAATTTATCTAATATAAGTAGTAATTCTGATTATGCTATAATAAAACAAGATATAAATAAAGATTATAGCGGTATTGGGCAAAAAAAAGTCAAAAATAAAGATGGCTATTTTACCACTTTTACAACAATAGAATCTAATAAAAAAACTTATAAAGAATATAAACAAAATGGTAATTACTCTTGGTCTTATAAAAAATATTGGGGAGGTACTATGGAAGATAATGGTTGTGGTATAACAGCCATTGCAACTATACTTAGTGGTTATAACCAAAATTACACTCCTGAGGACCTAAGGCAAAAATACTATCCTGTACTAGACAATGCAAAAATTTCTGAAGAATTATATAATACTTTTAAAATAAAAAATACTGATTTTTATTATGATTCTTCTCATCTATCTAATAAAAGCCTTCAAACACATTTAAAAACCAATCGTCCTGTTTTAATTTGTGTTTGGAATAAACCTGAAAAAAATCGTTGGACTACTGCTTCCCATTATATGGTACTACTTGCAACTGATGAGAACAACATGGTATATATATCTAATCCAAATGGCTTAGATAATACTAGTAAAAGCTCTGGTTGGTACAATATAAATGAAGTTACTCCCTATATTGCTAAAGCCTTATATATAGAAAGTTATTAGCCTCCTCCTAAAAAGAATCTTAAAATAATCAATAAAATTGCTCCTGGTATTCCTAGTATTCCAATAAAAATTGCTGTTATATAATTTAAACCTATATGAAAATTAAACATTAGTCCTATCATGTTTATTATGTATATAATGACTCCTCCTAGTAATGAATTTATGACTAGTTTAATTATACTTTTTATTGGTAATATAAATATTTTTCCAAATATGAATAAAAAACATATACATGCTATATAGACAATCATAGTATTTGTATCCAAGTTTAATCACCTCGTCCTTTTTTTAATCTTATGTCTGAACTTGAATAAATATTCATATTTTTTACTCTATACTACATCTGTATCCTCAATATATTTCATTTTCCTTAGCTCTAACTCTTTTATTCTGTCTAAAATAATGCCACTTTTTTTTGCCTTTCTTAATAAGTAATTTAATTTTGCTTGGTTAGCTTTTATTTGGTATAAGTAATAATCTATTAATTCATCTTCTGCATATTCATAGTTTGTACTTGAATTTTCTAAATCCATTTTTGTTTTCATAATACTTTTTATAAGTTCTATATTTAATTCTTCTTGTGTCTTTTCTGAAAGTGTAACTTCCTTTACAAATTCTTCCTGCATAATATTCTCTCCTTTTTTTGGATTTACTATTATTAATATTATATTCATCATATTTTATATTTATTCTAAAAAGACTAAAGTCCTCTAAAAATTATATATAATAATATTCCTAAACTCTGTATGATAAATAAATTCAATAAATTGGATGTAAGTAAATTATTCGTTGCTTCTACCACTCCTAAGTTTCCATTTTTTTCCTTTTTATGATGTCTTTGTGCCTCAAAAAATGTAATTAATTCTGGCATACTTGTAATGAAGCCTAAAATAATTCCCACTATAAATTGTGGTATAGAAAACTTATTACACAAATTTTCTAGTGAATTGCTTAATAAATTTCCTATCACAAATAAAATAATTCCTGTAAATAATAGATAAATCGAATATGATATAATAATTTTTTTCTTTCCTTTTATAAATCTATTTTCTTTTGTAACGATTTCTTCTTCTTTCTTTTCTTCTTTTTTTAAATATAATTTATGAGAATTTATGTTTATATAATAAAATAGTATAAAAAATAGAATAAACATAGGAATTATCATAGCATTAACTTGTATATTCATTAATGTTAATACAAATGGAATTATAATAGTTATTATTACCATTACTAAATCTATTTTTAATGCTGTATTTTGTAATTTGTTCCAATTTTTATTTAAAGTTATTGCCCCTATGTATTGTAGTAAGTTAATTATATTAGAACTTAATATATTATATAAGCTAGCAGTTATTAAACCACTTGCAGCAGCAAAACTAACACTTAAAAACTCTGGCATAGAAGTAGCAATTCCAGCTATATTTCCGTACTGTTTTTGCTTTTAAATTAAGACTTCCGTGCAAGTTTTCTTAGAAGCTTTACCAAAATATATTTAGATATAACAACAATCAAAAGTGCATAAAAAATAAATTTTCCTATTTCCCATAATAGCCCCATTATTTTTCCCTTCTTTCAGGATTATAAATTATCTATAATTTATCTTTCCCATTATTATCTATTCTTAATCAAAATTATTAAATTTAGAAAAAACTATTTAAAATAATATAATTATAAAATTACTATTGTATTTTACATAAAAGTATGATAAACTTGTTATATTATAATTAAAGTTTATATAAAAGAATAGTACTAATTTAAGTTTTATATAGAGAGCCTGCAATTGGTGGAAGTTTGGCTAAAACACTTTAGGAATCTACTTTTATTGCTTTTAGTCTAAAAAACTAAACCGGGTTATGTAGGTTATAGCATAGATAAGATACTAATTTATTTAGTAATTAAGGTGGCACCACGAAGTTTTTCGTCCTTATGTTTTCATAAGGGCGATTTTTGATTTAATTGGTTCCATATATATTTAGAAAATAAGTGTTCTTAATAAACAAAAAAGGAGTGTTTTTATGTTAGATATTAAATTTATTAGAGAAAATCCCAATTTAGTTAAAGATAACATTAAGAAAAAATTTCAAGATCATAAACTAATTTTAGTTGATGAAGTTTTGGATTTAGATACTAAAAATAGAGAGATTAAACTTAAAGGAGATGATCTTCGTTCTCTTCGTAATAGTCTTAGCTCTGAAATAGGAACTCTTATGAAAGAAGGAAAAACTAAAGAAGCTGAAGCAATAAAAACTAAAGTTTCTTTAATTAATAAAGATCTTTCTCATAATGAAGAACTTGAAATACAGTATGCTGCTTCTATCAAAGAAATTATGATGAAACTTCCAAATATTATACATGATAGTGTTCCTATAGGAAAAGATGATAGCCAAAATATTGAAGTTGAAAAATTTGGTGATCCATTTTGTCCAGATTTTGAAATTCCATATCATACAGATATATTTGATAGTTTCTCTGGTATAGATTTAGAAGCTGCTCGCAGGGTTTCTGGTAATGGATTTTATTATTTACTTGGAGATATGGCTAGACTTCATTCTGCTATTATTTCTTATGCTAGAGACTTTATGATTAATAAAGGTTTTACCTATTGTGTACCTCCTTTTATGATTCGTTCTGATGTTGTTAATGGGGTTATGAGTTTTGAAGAAATGGATGCTATGATGTATAAAATTGAAGGAGAAGATTTGTATTTAATTGGTACTAGTGAGCATTCTATGATTGGTAAATTTAAAGAACAGATTTTACAAAAAAACAATCTTCCTTATACTATGACTTCTTACTCTCCTTGTTTTAGAAAAGAAAAAGGTGCTCATGGTATTGAAGAACGTGGAATATATCGTATTCATCAATTTGAAAAACAAGAAATGATTGTTGTTTGTGAACCTGAGGATAGTTATATGTGGTATGATAAGATGTGGTCTTATACTGTAGAATTATTTAGGAGTTTAGATATTCCTGTTCGTACTCTTGAATGTTGTAGTGGTGATTTAGCCGATCTTAAGTCCAAAAGTGTTGATGTTGAAGCTTGGAGTCCTAGACAAAAAAAATATTTTGAAGTTGGTAGTTGTTCTAATTTAACAGATGCTCAAAGTAGAAGACTAGGTATTCGTATAAAAGGTGAAAAGGGAAATTACTTTGCCCATACTTTGAATAATACTGTTGTTGCTCCTCCTCGTATGCTTATTGCCTTTTTAGAAAATAATTACAATAAAGATGGCAGTGTTCGAATTCCAAAAGTGTTACAACCTTATATGGGAGGTATAGAGCTTCTTATACCTAATAAATAGGTTTTATAGTTTTTTCCATAAAAAATCTAAATATAATTTAAGGATATATTATATGATAATAAAAAATCCACAATTTGAAATATCTTGTGTTCGTAAAGAGCAATATCCTACTAGTAATTTACCTGAAGTTGTTTTAGTTGGTAAATCTAATGTTGGTAAATCTTCTTTTATAAACACTATGATAAATAGAAAGTCTCTTGCAAGAACTAGTAGTCAACCTGGTAAAACTAGACTCCTTAATTTTTATAATATGGATAACTTATTTTACTTTGTTGATCTTCCTGGATATGGTTATAGTAAAATGTCTAAACAAGAGCAAGAAAAAGTTGGCAAATTCACAGAAGAATATTTGACAAAAAGATCACAAATTGTACTTATTGTATTTTTAGTTGATATTCGTCATACTCCTACTAGTAATGATATTCTTATGTATGATTATATTTTAAGATCTAATCTACCTTTTATTGTTTTAGCAAATAAGGCAGATAAAATTGCCCCAACAAAAGTTTCTCTTTATGTTGAAGCTTTAAAAAAAGATTTTGGTATATCTTTTAGTACTATTATGCCTTTTTCTTCTGAGAAAAAAAATTATTCTGAGACTGTTTGGAAAGAAATAGAAAAACACATTAATCAATGAAAGGAGACTACTTTATGAAACTGACATCAGATAGTGAAACTTTAGCAGAAAATAAAGTATTAATTTTATATATATTAAATAATTTAAATAAGCCTATTAGTAATAATGGCTTATTCAAATTAGTATTGTCTATTCAAGATATGAACTATTTTTATTTTCAACAATTTTTATTAGATTTGTTAAATGAAAAATATATTATAGGATATGTTAATGATGGAGAAACTTTATATAAAATTACTCAAGCTGGAATTAATACTTTAGAGCTAACTAATGACCTTCTTCCTGGTATCTTAAAACTACAAATTGAAAATACTTTACATGGCGAAGTTCAAGAAGTTCAGAATTTAAAATATGCAATTTCTGAATTTATGGCAAAAGATGAGAATCACTTTATAGTTACTTGTAAAATAATAGAAAATAATTTATCTATATTTGAAATTAAACTTCCTGCTGATTCTATAGAACAAGCTAAAACCATATCCCAAAAATGGGAAAATAATTATACAGAAATATTTCCTATTATTATGGAACTTTTAACTAGAAAAGAGGATTAAATAATATTACTTTTATTATTTTCCTCTTTTTTGTCTTACATATTCATACAATATAATACTTGTTGCAACTGCTACATTTAAGCTTTCTGTTTTTCCAATCATTGGTATCTTTATTTTATTATCTGCTAGTTTTAATATCTGTTGTGATACCCCCTTTGCTTCATTTCCTATTACAATTACTTTTTTCGTATAATCTACTTCATAGATATCTTCTTCAGCTTGTAAAGATGTAACCATTACTTTAAATTTATGTTTTTTTATTTCTTTTAAATTTTTTTCTAAATCCTCTGTTTGAACAATATTAATTCTAAAAATTGCCCCCATAGTTGATCTTATCACTTTTGAATTATATACATCTGCTGTTTTTTTTGATATTAATATTTGATTCAGTCCTACACTATCGGCTGTTCTTAATATTGTTCCTAAATTTCCTGGATCTTGTATATCTTCTAGTACAAGTATTATATCTTTTGTATAGTCTAATTCTTTTTTACTTTCTCCTCTATCTATAATTGCAAGTATCCCCTGTGGATTTGTTACTTCTGTTATAAGATCAAATATTTTTGAACTAACATATATACAATTAAACTTTGCAATTTCATACAATACCTTTGCCTCTATTTGTTTTTGTTGCACGCAATCTTCACATATTACAATTGTATCTATTAAAGCTTTTTCTTCTATTGCCTCTTGTATCAATTTAATTCCCTCTATTATATATTTATTAGTACTATCTCTATATTTCTTTTCTTTTAACTTCCTTATATTTTTGATAGTTTCGTTATCTTTACTTGTAATAACTTGCATTTTTATTTTCTCCTATTTTATAGTTTCTAAAAATTCTTTTATATTTTTTATTATTATGTTATCTGAATTACTATTTATTTTAAAAGATATATAAGGCTCTTTTCCTGGTGAGAATTTTATTTGATTTTTATATTTTTTTAATAATATTTCAACATTTTCCATATTAAAATTATTTGCAACAAAGTTAAATACTATACTATCTTTTTTACTAGATATTTTTAAAATATGTCTTTTTTTGCATAGTTCCTTTATTCTCGCTATTTCTAATAAATTATTTACTTCCTCTGGCATTTGTCCATATCTATCAATTATTTCGTCTATTACATTTTGTATATCTTCTTCTGTTCTACAAAGTGCTATGTTTTGATATATCTCTATTTTCTGACTACTATTTTCTATATATTCATCTGATATATAGCTTGATATATTTATATCTATTTGTACATCTATTTCTTCTTCTACTTTTTGTCCCTGAATCTCTTTTATAACTTCATCTAATAACTTGCAATATGTGTCATATCCTACTTGATCCATATGTCCATGTTGTATTTCTCCTAGTAAGCTTCCTGCTCCTCTTATTTCCAAATCTCTCATTGCTATTTTAAATCCTGATCCAAATTCTGTAAATTCTTTTATTGCTTTTAATCTTTTGTCTGCTACTTCTGATAATAATTTATCTGGTTTATATGTAATATATGCATAGCTTTGAGTATTACTTCTTCCAACTCTTCCTCTTATTTGATATAATTGTGCAAGTCCTAATCTATCTGCATTTTCTACTATTATTGTATTTGCATTTGGTATGTCTATTCCTGATTCTAATATAGTTGTGCAAACTAATATGTCAATTTCCTTGTTTATAAAGTTTAACATGATTTCTTCTAATTCTTTTCCTGTCATTTTTCCATGTGCAAAAGCAACCTTGGCTTCTGGAATAAGTCTTGAAATCTCTTCTTTTTTTCTTATTATTCCTTCAACATTATTATATAAGTAGAATACTTGACCTTCTCTTTCTAATTCTCTTGTTATGGCTTCCCTTATTACTTCTTGATCATACTCTAATACATATGTTTGAACTGGTTTTCTATTTTGTGGTGGTTCATATATAACAGACATATCTCTAACTCCAACAATAGACATATGTAATGTTCTAGGTATCGGTGTTGCTGTCATAGTTAATACATCTACATTTGTTTTTAATTCTTTTATTTTCTCTTTATCTTTTACTCCAAATCTATGTTCTTCGTCTATGATAAGTAATCCTAAATCCTTATATTCAACATCTTTACTTAATATTCTATGTGTTCCTATTACTACATCTATTTCTCCAAGTTTTAATTTTTTTACTATTTCTTGTTGTTCCTTTTTTGTTCTAAATCTATTCAAAAGTTCCACTTTTAGGGCAAATTCTTCCATTCTTCCTTTGAAACTCTCATATTGTTGATTTGCAAGTACTGTAGTTGGTACTAAATATGCTACTTGTTTATTGTCCATGCATGCTTTAAAAGCTGCACGAATTGCTACTTCTGTTTTCCCATACCCTACATCTCCACAAAGAAGTCTATCCATTGGTTTTTCTTGTTCCATATCTTTTTTTACTTCATCTATGCATCTTAACTGGTCATCTGTTTCTATATATGGAAAATTATCCTCAAATTGATTTTGCCAAGGTGTATCTTTTGAAAATACAAACCCTTTTTGTTTTTGTCTTTTTGCATATAGTTCTATTAAATTTTTTGCTACTTCTCTTAAATTTGATTTTACTTTATTTTTTGTATTTGTCCATTCTTTACTTCCTAATCTATTTAACTTTGGTAATGCCTCTCCTCCTCCAATATATTTTCTAATATTATCTAGTTGATTTGTTGGAATATATAAAATATCTTCATCTTTATATTTTATTTTTATATAATCTTTTGTTATATTATCTGCCCTTATTGTATTTACTCCTATAAATTGACCTATCCCATGACTTTTGTGAACTATATAATCTCCAACTTTTAGGTCTGCAAATACTATTTTTTCTCCTTCATTAAAAGCTAAATTTGATTTTCTTTTTTTCTTTGTTTCTTTATTAAATAATTCTTGACTACTTATTACTATTAAGCCTAATTCATAGTTTTCAACCCCTATTGATAGGTTTCCTTCTGAAACTATAACTTTTCCTACTTCTAGTTCTTCTTCTAATTTTTCTATATATTTATGTGAAATTTCCTTCTCTAATAATAATTTTAATAATTTTTTAACATTATCTTTGTTTCCTGCTAAAATTACAATTGTTTTTTTATTTTTTACTGCTGTTTGTATTTCTTCTAAAAATAGCTCCATACTACTTTTATAGAAATTTATTTCTCTTGTTTTGAAATTTATTTTATTGTTTTTTTGACAATCACCTCTTTCTTCTCCCAGTATATCTTGTCTTTCTAAATAAACCATTTGTATTTTTAGTGTTGCATTTATTATTTCTTCATAAGAATATAATTTAGTTATTGCCTCTGGAATTATTTTTTCTTTTTCTGTTAAAGCTTTTTGTACATTTTGATTATCTATTAAAATGTTTTTAACTCTTTTTTCTATTTTTAATTTCTCATCTAAAAATACTAAATATTCTTTTTCAAAATAGCTTAATAAATTATTAGTACTTTCATAAAAACAATTATAATATTTATCTATTTTACTTATATAATTTCCTGTTTTTATTAACTCTATATCTTGTTTTATATTATCTTTATATTGTTCTTTATCATATTTATTTTGTATTTCCTGACATGCTAATTCTATATCTCCTTGCAAAACATATTCATTAGCTGGATATATTACTATTTGTTTAATTTCTTCAATAGAACGTTGTGTTGAAATATTAAAATATCTCATACCATCTATTTCATCACCCCAAAATTCTATTCTTACCCCTTTTTTTTGTGTTATAGCTATATCAATAATTCCACCTCGTATACTAAATTGTCCTCTTCCCTCGATTATTTCTGTTCTTACATAACCTAAATAGATTAAGTTTTGCTTTATTTTTTCTATTGAATAAGTTTTACCTACTTTAAAATCTTGAATTTGTTTATATAATATTTCTTTTGGTATTATTGGTTGCATTAATGCTTCTATTGATGTTATAACAATAGGCGCATTTTTTGAGTAAATTTTGTTTAATCCCTCTATTCTTTCATATGATATTTCCTTACTTTCTGCAATATAATCGTATGTTACAATTTCTTTTTTAGGTAAAAATATTACTTCATCTGTAAAATATTTCATATCTTGTAGGATTTTTTTTGCTTGTATTTCATTATATGTGACAATTAATAGATTCTTTTTTAAACTCTGTTTTGTAGCATATGCAAATTGCACTTTTGAAATATCAGTAAGCCCAGTTAGCACAACTGGGCCTATATTTTTTTTCAAGTTTTGTAAATATTGATTAAATTTATCTGACTTTGCTAATATTTGTATAAGCGAATTCATTGTCTTTTCTCCTTATAGGAATTATTTTAAGATAAAATATATTTATTTTATCAACTCATATAGAGGATTATATCAAATAATATTATTAATGTCACTATAAGTCTTGCATTTTTTTATTGTTTATGGTAGAATATTAGTCGTTATAGTTTACTTTACTAAGAGGAGGTGCTAAATAAATGCCAAATATTAAATCAGCAATAAAAAGAGTTAGTGTTATTGAAAAGAAAACTTTAAGAAACAATATGATAAAATCTGGTGTTAGAACTGCTATTAAAAAGTTTGAAGAAGCAATTGAAAATAAAGATGTTCAAAATGCTGAAACTTTATTTGTAACTGCCACAAAAAAAATCGATATGGCTTGTTCAAAAGGTGTTATCGTTAAAAATACTGCTGCTAGAAAAAAATCTAAATTAGCCCAAAAATTAAATGCTGTAAAAGCTTAAAAATAAAAGATTATGCATAGTTTTTTATTAAGAGAATTATATTTGTAATTCTCTTTTTATAATTTCAGACTAGTCCTCTAGCTTAGCGGGGAGATTAGTCTAATTCTTTGTGATTTTCATAATGCTTTAATATCTTAATACTTCCACTAATTACCTTTGATTTGTCCATTTTTTCATGCTAATATTAATTATAGAGATTATTAAAGTGAGGTTATTATTATGATAAAAATTTTAATTAATAAGTTTAATACTATGGAAGTAAAAGTTAAGCATATTATGAAACATGGAATTAGTTTTTCTTTTTCAGTTTGTCTTTTTTCTATTTTTCTTTTAATTTGTTATAGCTTTATAAAGTCTCCTATTATATATGAAATAGGAATTGCTATTTTTAATTTAGGTCTTTTTTTGGTAGTTGAATTTATTATTTGTGGAATTGCTGTTGATACTATAAAAAAACAACTTTCTTAGTATACATATTTTAATATTAATTTAGTAAGAGAATAAATAAAACAATTATTTATTCTCTTACTAGATTATACACATATTTTAAAAATACAGCTATTCAATCTATACTTTCAATGTTTTTCATATTATATTTGTTCTTATGTAAAAATCAACTTATTTTCTATGCCATTAACACTTTAGAGTAATTCTTTATTAACTTTTAATATACTCATCTCATTATTTTTTAAATCAAATAACTCCATTACTATCACAAAATATGTCCATTCTATTTCTTTTGTATAACTATATGTTATTTTTCCAGTTAATATTTTTGTTTTATACATATATTTATATTTACAATTATCAATCCATAAAATCTTGTGTATATATATCTATCCTAACACCACTTAATTATTTTAAATTTCTGTACTGCAACTAAAAACCACCAAAAAAGTCACATTTTTGTGAACTTTTTTGGTAGTCTATCAATTTCCTTCTATTTTTTTATTTTAATTCTGGATATCCATTTGTTGTTACTCTATCTAAATTCCAAATTCCCTCATCAAAGCCTAATGTAGTTTTATAGAAGTTTTTATCTCTTAGATTTTCCTGTGTTGCTGCTTTTAATGAATTTGTATCTGTTGTTTGTGTTGTTACATTTGTTAAGCCCTGTGAAGTAGCTAGTTCATAGCAATTTGTAAATAGACTTACTATATTCTCTTCTGATAATCCTGTTGTTTTATTTATTTCTTGTCCTTCAAATCCTATAGAATTTCCTATTGTTATACAATTCTTTATTGATGGAGTGTTAAGTGAATTTCCTATTAGTCCTCCATTAATATATCTTTTATCGCTTGAATTTGTTCTTGTTAGATCTACATCAACAAATACGTTTTCTATTATTATTCCTTCATGTGTTGCTCCTATTAAACCTGCTGATTCAGTTCCTCCTGTCGTTACTTCTCCTTGTACATAAATGTTTTTTACACTTCCTCCATATTTTCTTCCTACAAATGCTGATACATATACTCCTGTTCCTGTTACATTTGCATTTTTTATTGATATGTTTTCAAATATTGAGTTAGCTCTTTCTCTTCCATCCATTCCTGATACTACTGCTACATTATTTTGTCCTTTTAAAGTTATATTTTCAAATTTAACATTCTTAACTGTTGCTTCATAAGTCTGTTGTGCAAATGCTGCTATGAAATTTCCGTTTTTTTCATTTACAAACTCTCTAATGTTTATGTTTTGTGCTATTCCTCTAAAATTAGCAAATAATGATGCTCCATTTAGGTTTGATAATGTGTGTCCATTTCCATCTATTTTTCCTGTAAAGTTTACTGTTATAAGACTTTCTGTTTCTAAATTGGTAAGATTTTCAAAATTAAGATCTCTTGTTATTGTATATATTTTATCTGGTGCTTCACTTATTTTTAAGAATTCTTCTACAGAACTTATCTGTATTTTTTCAAAGATAGAAGTTATATTGTTAGTATCACTATTTTTTAGTTTTGGTAAACCTTCACCTAATACATTTGAAAAGTCCCAAATTGTATTATCCCAATGCAATGTATTTTTGTAAAATTCCTCACTAGTTACCTCTGACATTTTTGCAACTGCTATTTTTCCTTCAAAATCTATGTTTGCTCTAAGTAAAGTTGATGTACCTACTGTTTCTTCATATTCATAATTATTTTGATAATTTTCTAATACATTTGTAGAAGTTCTACCATCAAATTTATATGCATTTTTTGTAGAACCAAATGCTATATTATTTTCAATTTTTGAATTGTTTGTAGCTTGCCCAATGAAGCCTCCACTTCCTCCTGAAGTCGATTCTATACTTGCACTACTAAAGCAATATCTCACTTTTGATGAGTTAGAATATCCTATAAATCCTCCATTATCTTGTCTTCCCTTTACTTTTCCTACTGAATAACTATTAAAGATAGTTGAATTTACTGCTTCTCCTACAAAACCTCCAATTGCATTTCCTGTTCCAGTTACATTTCCATTTGTACTACTTTTCTCTATTATAGAATTAGTAACATAACCTGCTAAAATTCCTCCTCTTGCTCCACTTTGTACACTTGTATTTGTCACATGAATATTTTCCATTATAACTCCTGTTACATTTCCAAATAATCCTCCTATTTCATTTGCTGTTGAACTTACTTCTATTCCATTTGCTATAATATTTTTAATAGTTGAATAACTTACTAATTTTGCAAGAGCTCCTGTATATTGTTCTTCTGAAGTTATCTGAGAATTTTCTAATTTTATATTAGTAATATAAGAAAATCTTATGTGTTCAAAAACTGGTAATGTATTTCCATATATTTTGTGTCCATTTCCATCTAATCTTCCCATAAAGTATCCTGGAATAATTGCCTTTTCTCCTGTTAAAGTTGATAAATCAATATCATTATCTAATATATAACTTCCAAGTAAATTTGCTGTTATTTTTTCTTTAAATTCTTGTGCATTTTTAATATGTACTACTTGCACATTATTTGTTAATGCTTCTGTTTCAAAATCATTTGTTACTCTTTTTAAATGATGATAATTTATTCTTCTTACATTTGTAGCTGCTGTAACATTTCTATCTTCATTTCTTGCATCTATTTTTAGTGCATTTACATATTCTTCAACTAATTCGTTAGGATTTATGTGTTTTACATTATTCCATTTACTTTCCATTAATTCATAACGACTCTTTTTATATTTTTTCCAAGTCATAGTTTCGTCTTTTGTTACTTTTCTAATTCCTTCTAAATCATTATTGCTAAGTCTACTATAATATGTCATGTATCCTCCATCATATCCTCCAATACCTAGCATTTCCCATGCCAAATGTTTTAGTCCATATGAGTATGGTCTTCCATAATCATTATGTGGTTGATACCAATGCCTTACATAGATTCCTTCGGCTCCATAACGTCCTCCGGCCTCCCCATTCTATCTGTCCATTAGTTGTGCCTGGTCTAATCATAATACGATTGTCATAAAGATCCTCTACTGTAGTTAAATTCATTTTTTCAATTTGTTCCACTGTAGGATATCTCCATCCAGTATTAACATATGTAGTAGCTGTTGGATTACCATCATATCCTTCTTCTTCTTCTGCTGGATAAAATACTTGTAAAGCAACTTTTGATTGTTCTTCAGGACTTAGTCTTAAGAATGCCTTTGCTTCTATATAATCTAAGAAGTCAATTGTTTCAAACATTTCTTTATAATAACTTCCAATCTTTTCTACTGAATTTATTCTTTCTGGTTTTAAATTTGTAGTTACCAAAGCATCCATTGAATATTCATATCCAAGATTGAAGTTTTCTGTACCATCTCCAGCACCTTGAGTAGTATTTCCATCTGCGTAATCTTCCGCTCCTGTTCCAATTCTACGTCCATTTCCTTTTAAGAAGATTTTACCATCTTGATTATGTCCAGATTCATGGCTCCATGTTCCAAAGCTTGTAAGTGCAGAATTTACATTCCAATAAACATTAGTACCTGTTGCATATGCTCCTGATCCATTTGCTGCCGCCCAATATCCTACAGCTTCAGAATAATATTTATGATATGGCTCTTGTGTTGTTCCTGCTGATTGATACTCTGAGCTTCCACTTTCATTTTTAGTGAATCTGTGATCTCCTTGTATATCTGTATATCTATTTAAAATTTCTGGTTCAACAAATCCTGCTGTTGTATTATAGAAATTCTCTATTAATTTTGAATAATTTTCTATTCTTTGTATTAATTGTTCACGTTGTTCTGGATCTTCTGGATTGCTTATATATGTTCTTTGTGAACCTACTAAAAATTGTGTTGCACTAGATACAATATATGCTGAATTTTCTGGCAGTGTTATGAATGGTAATAAAAAATTATCTCTTACTTTTAGCTGTCTCCATGCTCTATACTCTACTTCTGGTTTGTTTTCTACTGGTATTTCTTTTACCACTCCTTGATAGTTTTGGGTAAACCAATCATTTACATTTGTATATCCACCAATTGTACTTATTATATAATCTAAAAATGATCCAATATTTGATTTTCTTGTATATTTTGAAATATTACTTGAATAAAAATTATGTGTTGAATTTGTATTTCTATTTGAGTTTTGTTTTATTACCTCATCTATCATATTCATAGTTGTCATATTATTATCAAATAAACTTCCTTGGAATAGTATTATATCATCTACTTTTACATTTCCAATTTCTATTGTGTACCATTTTTTATAATAGTTGTATGCATATATTATTTCTTTTAATCTTCCACTTGTTATTAATTCATTTTCTATTTTTTTACTTAATATAGTATTTTGCATTGTTACTGTATAGTTTGATTCATTATCTAATAGTTTTAAAACAAATTGTGGTATTGTAAGTTTTGTTTTTTCATTATAGTAATCTTTATATATACGACTATCAGTTTCATTTGTTATTGGATCTAAGTCGTTTGTATAATCCAAAGTTTCTATATATTGTACTAATTGATTTATTATAGGCTCATCTTGTTTTAATACATATCTATTATAGTTATATGTTATATTTGGTTCTTGTAATTTATATCCTACTATATTTCCATAATAGTTATTATATTTAACTGTATATTCCTTTATTTGATCATCTTCAAATACTATTTTTATTGTGCTTATTTTTGTATAGTCATTATTTGTTAAAGCTGCTACTAATTGATTATTTGCATCAAATGGTAAAATATCTTTTATAATTTTTGTGTTCAATACATCATCTAACCCTATCTTATTTCCATCTGATACATAATATTTAGCATCATAAAAAGGCATTAATTTATACATATTAGCATATGCTATTTCTCTTTTTGGGTCATAATCTGGTAGTTTTTTTATTCTTTTATATTCTGGTATATATAAGTTTTCATTTTCTGGTTTTTCTTCTTTATTTGCTTCTAAATTTGGATCTGAATTTTTTAATCTTGGTAAGCTTTCATAGTTTGCTCCTTCTAAATCCCATATTGTTTCATCTAATTTTACCATTTCCTTGTAGAATTGTTGATTAATTTCATTTTGTGGTATTGTAGTTAGTTTGTTTGCTGTTACATTAGTATTAAGTGTTGATTCTTCTAATTCATAGTTATTAGTTGAGTTTCCATTTAAACCTGTTCCATGTACTCTATTTCCTTTTGCTCCTGTTGAAAGACTTACACTATTTAGTAATACTAAATTCATTGAATGTCCTACTATTCCACCATTATATCCTGGCCCTGATGATACTTTAAATTCTACTTTTGCTATACTATTTTCTATTCTTGAATTATTTTCTGCTGAACCTGTTAATCCACCTATTCCATCTTGAGTACAAGTTAGAGTTCCTTCTGCATAGCTATTTTTTATTGTTCCATTTCCCATTGCTCCTACTAAACCTGCTGTTCTTTTATTTCCTCCTGATATTTCAAACCCTGTAGAACTAGATTGTTCTAGTATGCTTCCTGTTCTTAATGTACCAATTATTGATGCTGATTCATTTGCTCCTGTTCTCATTACTAAATTTTTTACATGTATATTTCTTATTGTTGATGTTGTTGCATTGTTAGCTATTACTCCTCTTGAAGTTCCACCACTTAATCTTGGATCTTCTATTATTATATTTTCTACTGTTGCTCCTTCTATATTATTAAATAATGGTTTTGATAAGTTTCTTATTGTATGTCCATTTCCATTTAGAGAACCTGTAAAAGTTCCTGCTATCATTGTTGTTTCTGCTGATGAATATGAACTTGCATCCAAATCTGTGATTATTTCATAATTTCCTGATAAGTTATTATTTATTTTATCTATTAATAGGCTTAAACTGTTTCCTGTTGCAACATTATTTTCTATCCTTCCATAAGTTACTTGTAATTTATCTAGTTTCTCTTCTCCTTTATATTGCACTATTTTCTCATAATTTAATGTTAATATTAAATTATCATTTTCTATGTCATACTTTTCTATAGTAGTATAGAAACCTTTAGTATCTTTCATATTCACTTTTACCAAGTAATTATTTAAGTTTTGTAATTCATTTATATTTATTTCTGATAAGGTTTGTATTTGTTCTCCATTTTGCTTATACACTTCTATTTCTTGTATGTCTTTAAACTCTATTAATCTTTCTGATAGTTCTATTGTTTCTGATAATAGTATTTGATCTACTTCCTCATTCTTTCCTACTTCTAAACGATTGGTATCTAAATCATAATCTGCTATCACTTTTACTACATATATTTCACTTGCTGTTTTATTAAAACTTATCTCATTTTCCCCTATTATTGCTTCTTGTTCTTTTAATACTACATCATTCTCATCTGTTACTACTATCTTCTTCTTACTTATTGTTCCTTCTTCATCTTTTAAATTGAATTTTACTTTGAAACTATTTTCTTCTCTTGTATATGTATAGTTCTCTACTTTTGGTCTTTCTTTTAGTATCTCTATTTCTGCTACGTTGTTATTCTTTATTTGTACTTCTTCTCCACTTTCTAGTATTATTTTTTCTACTATTAGTTTTTGATATCCTGAGTTACTATATCCTTCTATTTCTACTTCATTTCTACCTTCTGTTTTTACTATTTCTTTTTCTTCTCCATTTATTACTACCTTTACTGGATTTTGGTCCTCTTGTGCTTTTTGTATTTCTATCTCTATCTTTATTTTTTCATTTTTTTCAAAGTATTTTGTTTCTGTGTTATCTGCTTTTTTTGTTTTTATTCCTGTCACTTTTAATTCTATATTTTCTACTAGTTCTACTTCTTCTTGATATATCTTTTCGTTATCTACTTTATTTTGTTCTCCTGTTATATCATTTATGCTATTTGTATCTTGGTCATAGCTTGCATATATTTCTAAGTTATATTTTATTCCTATTTCTGCTTCAAATTCTAATGTATTATCTCCTACTTGTATTTCTTTTTGTTCGTTTTCTTTTATTTTTCCATATCCACTTATATATGCATTATCTGCATCTAGTATTGTAAATTGTGCTATTATCTTTCTTTGTTCGATATTTGTGCTTATTTTTACATTTGTTATTGTTGGTTTTGCTTTTTTTACTTCTATTTTTATTGTATTATTTGCTTCTATTTGTGTTCCGTCTTTTAATATTACTTTTTGTAGTTTTATTTCTTGTACTCCTGCTTGGGCATTTGCTTGTATTGTTATTTGATATCTTCCTTCTTCTGTTTTTTCTACTGTATATAGCCCTTCTCCTATTTGTAGTTTATCTATGTCTATCTCTTTATTTGCAGTAATTTTGTACCCTACTTTTATTTCTTCTCCTTTTTCTGGATAGTATTTTGTTGGAATTGCTTCTTCTATTTTTATATTTATTTGTGCTTCTTTTTCTTCTCTATATAGCTCTTTCTCAATATATTTATGTTCTTCGTGAGTTACTCCTTCTCCTTCTAAGTTACAGTCTGCTATTATTTTTACTATATATTTTCCTATTTCTTTGTCTTTATCTTTTATTATTTCTATTCTATTTTCTGCTTGATTAAATCTTTCCTCATATTGAGCTGTTCCTTTTTCATCTTCTATTACTACTTTTCCATTTGTTATTGTATTATCTTCATCTTCTACTTTAAAGCTTATTATTAACTTCTCTGCTTCTTCTGTTATATTAAATTCTTTTATTACTGCTTGTTTTTTTATTATTTCTACTTCTTTTGTATTTTGGCTTGTTATTTCTAGTTCTTTTCCGTTGTTTAGTATTATTTTTTGTATTATGATTTCTTTATTTCCTGTTTCTTGTATTCCATCTATTAATACAGTATATTGGTTTTCTTTTTTAGTTACATCATATTCTTTTCCATTTATTACTACTTTTTCTGGATAATA
>JAAWKA010000037.1 GCA_022797145.1 Clostridia bacterium | reverse complement strand
CTCTCTTTTTTTCCTCTTTTCTTTTTTGCTCTTTTTCTATTTTATCAACTTTTCTACTCTATGTCAATATCTTTTCTTTGGTATTTTTTCCCTTTTATTTATAATATTCTTGTAACGTTTTTATTAATTTTTCTTTTGTATCTATTGTATTTATTTTCTGTCTTAACTTTGATGCTTCTTGTATGTTCTTAGTGTAATATGCCATATGTTTTCTTAGTTCTTGTATACCTACTTTTTCTCCTTTTTCTTCTACTTCTAGCTCTATATGTTTTATTATTATTTTTAATTTTTCTTTATTTGTATATTCTTTTTTTCTTTCTCCTGTTTCTAAATAATGTATAATCTGCTCAAATATCCAGGGGTTTCCTATTGCTGCTCTTCCTATCATTATTCCATCTACTCCTGTATATTCAAACATTTTTTTTGCAGTTTCTTCATCTTTTATGTTTCCATTTCCTATTACTGGTATGTCTACACTTTGTTTTACTTTTTTTATTATATCTAGATCTACTTCTCCACTAAAGTATTCTTCTCTTGTTCTTCCATGTATTGTAATTGCACTTGCCCCTGCTTTTTGTATTATTTTTGCTGCCTCTTGTGCTACAATTTTTTCTTTATTCCATCCTTTTCTTATTTTTACTGTTACTGGAATGGTTGAGGCTTCTACTACATTTGTAACTATTTCCCCTACTAAGTCTAAATTTAATAATAATTTGCTACCCTCTCCATTTTTTACTACTTTTGGTGCTGGACATCCCATATTTATGTCTAATATGTCAGCAAACTTACTT
Organism: Clostridia bacterium; assembly: GCA_022797145.1. Taxonomy (GTDB): domain Bacteria; phylum Bacillota; class Clostridia; order TANB77; family CAG-508; genus RGIG8482. The sequence continues at coordinate 8,892 of JAAWKA010000037.1, read as the reverse complement.
ACATATTTTGCTGATGCTTTCAAAGCTTCAATATCACTTCCAAATATTTGTGCTTGGATTGGTCTTTGTTCTCCTTCTATTTTTAATATGCTCTTAGTTTTTATATCATTATAAAATATTGCTTTGCTACTTGCCATTTCAGTACATACTAGTCCTACTCCAAATTCTTTACATATTTTTCTAAATGGTTGATCTGTTATTCCTGCCATTGGTGCTAATATTATATTATTTAATAATTCTACATTACCTATTTTTAATTTTTTTAAGTACATTTTTTCCCTCTTTATTATTAATCTACAAATATTTTCTTTTGTCTTCTTCCACTTATATTTAGTAATAGTCCTATACATATAAAATTTGTAACAAGTGAACTTCCTCCATAGCTTACAAATGGAAGAGGTACTCCTGTAATTGGTAATAATCCCATTGTCATTCCTATATTTTCTATCATATGAAATAAAAATATTCCAACTATTCCTATTGCTATATATGAGCCAATATCATCTTTTGCAGTTTTTGCGACATACACTGATTTTGTTATTAGTATTACATATAATATTATTACTAAACCAGCTACTATAAATCCCATCTCTTCTCCTATTACTGAAAATATGAAATCTGTTGTTTTAGGATGTAAGAAACCTAGTTGAGTCTGATTTCCTTTTAGTAATCCCATCCCCAGTAATTGTCCTGAACCAACTGCAAGTTTTGATTGTATTACATTATATCCAGATCCTCTTGGATCTAAATTTGGATTTAAGAATACATCTATTCTTGTTTTAGCATGTGATGGTAATATGAAAAAGTATATTAATGGTAGTGCTATTGCTACTATTAATACTGTAGCTAATATATATTTTTTACTTAATCCAGCTGTAAATAATATTAGTATTGCTGCTGTCATAAAAGCTAATGCTGTTCCATAGTCTGGTTGTTTTATTATTAGTAATACTGGTACTATAGCTATAGTTAGTGCTCCTAATAGTTTTAATGGATGGTTTATTTCTTCTCTTCCTTTTTCTTGTATTTTTGATATTATATATGATAATAAAATTATAACAAATATTTTGGCAAATTCACTTGGTTGTAATTTTATTCCTTCTGTTATAGTAAACCAACTAGTTGCTCCATTTACAACAGGTGTAAATAATACTGCTATTAATAATATGATAAATATTCCATAAAAAATTGGTGAAAATTTTGCTATTATATTGTAATCTATGATAATTACTACTATTATAACTGGTATACTTATTATAATCCATGTTATTTGCCTTTTTAGTTCATCATAATTTGTTTCTTGTGTTGCAGAGTATAGAGCTGTTGCTCCTATTATAAGTAGTAATATACAACATATTAAAATTCCCCATTCTATATTTTTTAAAATTCTATTTTTCATTTTTCACCTTCTATGTTTTAATTTATAAAGAAAGAACCTCATTATCTTCTATTTTCTTCTTAATTTATTACTTTCTAAGATTTTTTAAGTTAGTAGTTTTTAAGTTTGAAGAATAAGGTAATTGGTTCTTAATTTTATTAATTATTATATTTATTTTTTTGTTCTTCTTGGTTATTTATATTATTATATGTTTCAGTATTTGCTTGATTTGTATTAATATTGTTTTTTATGTCTATTTGTTGTGAAATTTCTTCTATAGTTACATCTTCTTCATGTTTTATACTAATATTTTCTTCTTCCTTACATGTTGTTTGATTTTGTATATTATTTTGCTCATCTTTGTTATTTTCTATATTTTCCTTTTCTTCTGCTTTTGTTGTATTTTCTATGTTATGTTGCTCTATTGGTTGAGTGTTTTTTTCTTTTTGCTCTTTTTCTATTTCACCTTTTACATCATCTTTAATACTTACTATTGGTATATTTGCATATAAAGCTGGTGCTCCTGTTGTGCCATCACTATTTGATTTGTTGGTAAGTCTTACATCTATTTGCCCTTCATCTATATTTATATATTTTTTTATAACTTCTATTATCTCTTGTCTCATTAAATCTAAAAAATCGGCTGATACATTTGCTCTGTCTTGCATAAGGACTAAGTGTAACCTTTCTTTTGCTGCATCTTTTGATTTACCTTGTTCTTTTTGTTTTGGCATGTTTCCTATTTTTTTAAAAAAATTAATTATAGTTTCAAACATCCTTTTTCCCCCACTTCTTATTATTTTATTCTAAGTAGTCTTTTTATTGCAGCAATTAGTCCATTCTTATTTCCTGGCATTGTTACTTCTATGTTTTCTCCTAATACTCGTTTTGCTATTTCTATATATGCTTTTCCTGATGGTGCTTTTCTGTTTTGAATTACTGGTTCTCCTTTATTAGTTTGTGTAATTATATATTCATCATCTGGTACTACACCTACTAACTCTATTGATAGTAAATCTACTATATCACTTACATCCATCATTTCACCTTTTCTTACCATATCTGGTCTTAGTCTATTTACTACTAATTCTGGATTTTTTATTTCAGATGACTCTAATAGTCCTATTATTCTGTCTGCATCCCTTATTGCTGATATTTCTGCTGTTGTTACTACTATTGCTCTATTTGCTCCTGCTATAGCATTTTTAAATCCTTGTTCTATTCCTGCTGGACAGTCTATTAATATATAATCAAATTCTTCTTTTAACTTTTCTGTTAAATTTTTCATTTGTTCTTCATTTACTGCACTTTTATCTCTTGTTTGAGCAGCTGGAAGTAAATATAGTTCTTCAAAACGTTTGTCTTTTATTAATGCTTGTCTTAATTTACATTTTTCTTCAACAACATCAACAATATCATATACTATTCTATTTTCTAATCCCATTACTACATCTAGATTTCTTAGCCCTATGTCTGTATCTATTAATGCTACTTTTTTCCCTTGCATAGCAAGCGCTGAACCTAAGTTAGCTGTTGTTGTTGTTTTTCCTACTCCTCCTTTTCCTGAGGTTATAACAATAACTTCTCCCATAAATTTTCCTCCTCAAACTACTTTTTATAGTAATTCCTATTATCTTATTTTTTAACATTAATATGATATATTTTTTTATTTAAAAAGTCAATTAAAATAGTATAAAATTTGATATTTTATACTATTTTAATCATTTTTTTATTTAAAATTTTATAAAATATTTATTTCTATTAATGATAAGTTTATTATTTTATAGATTTTTTGATATTTCTGCAAATTGTTCCATTGTTAGTGCTTCTCCTCTTACTTTAGTGTTTATTTTTAATTCATTTAATACCTGTTTTATTTTTTGTTTTGTATATTCTTCTGTAGTTAGTGCATTTACTAGTGTTTTTCTTCTTTGACTAAATGCTAGTTTTATTAGTTTAAAAAATTTTTTCTCATCTTCTATTTGTATTGGAGGTCTATTTCTTATTTGTAATTTTATTACTTCTGATTGAACTTCTGGTTCTGGTATAAATGAATTGCTTGGTACTGTTAATATTTGTTTTGCTTCTGAATAGTAGTACACTGCATATGTAATTGCTCCTGATTTTTTATTTCCTGGTATTGCTGATAAACGTTGTGCAACTTCTTTTTGTATCATTACAGTAATACTTACAATGTCTAGTTTTTCTTCTAATAATTTCATTATAATTGGAGTTGTTATATAATATGGTAGATTAGCTACTATTTTTACTTTTTGTATATTTTCTTTTTTATTTTGTTTTATTAATTGCTCTAAGTTAATTTTTAATACATCCTTATTTATTATTTCAAAGTTTTTAGCTTCAACAAATCTATCCTCTAATATCTTTATCATTCTTTTATCTATTTCTATTGCTATTACTTTTCCTGCTTTTTCTATTAATTTTTGCGTTAATGTTCCTAATCCTGGTCCAATTTCTATTACCAAATCTTGTTTTGTCACTTCTGCTTCTTCTATTATTGTTTTTACTACATTTTCATCAATTAAAAAGTTTTGTCCCAGCTTTTTATTTGCTGTTATTCCATATTTTTTCATTAATATCTTAGTATTGTTGTATTCATTTTGCATATTTTACCTCTTTTCAAATTTATCTTTATGATATGTTATCAAATTTCTTAATATTTATCAATTATTTTGTATACAAGTTATTTTTAATTTTATATAATTTTTTTATTCATAATATATTTTAATACAAATTTATTTTTTTCGTTTTCAAAATGATTTAAATAGTGTATAATAGCTTTGTTTACAGAAATTTTTATCTAAAAAGGTGGATTTTTATGGAAAATGCTAATAAATTATTGAAACAATATTTTGGATATGAAGATTTTAAAAAAGGTCAAAAAGAGATTATTTCTCATATTTTGAATGGTGAAGATTGTCTTGCTATAATGCCTACTGGTGCTGGTAAATCAATTTGCTATCAAATACCTGCTTTATTGTTTAATGGGATAACTATTGTTATTTCTCCTTTGATTTCTCTTATGAAAGATCAAGTAGATAGTTTACTTCAACTTGGAATTTCTGCTACTTATATTAATAGTAGTCTTTCCCCTTCAAATTACTCACAAACTATAGAAAATGCCAGTAATTCTATGTATAAAATTATCTATGTTGCACCTGAACGTTTAAATTCTGATTGTTTTTTACGTCTTTTTGAGCAACTTGATGTTTCTATGATTGCTATTGATGAAGCTCATTGTGTTTCTATGTGGGGACATGATTTTAGAAAAAGTTATACTGAAATTTCAAACTTTATCCAAAAATTAAACAAAAGACCTATTATAACTGCTTTTACTGCTACTGCTACTGATGCTGTAAAAAAAGATATTGTAAAATTATTACATCTTAATAATCCATTTATTTTAACTACTGGTTTTGATCGTGAAAATCTTTCCTTTTATATAGAAACTCCTGAAGATAAAAAGGATTATTTAGTTAATTATTTAGATAATAATAAGGATCGTTCGGGTATTATTTATTGTTTAACAAGAAAAAAGGTAGAAGAGTTATATAATTATTTATTAGATCTTGGTTATAAGGTTAGTAAATATCATGGTGGAATGTCTGATAAAGATAGAGCTAGTTTTCAAGAAGATTTTGTTTATGATAAATCTAATATTATGATTGCTACAAACGCCTTTGGTATGGGAATTGACAAGTCTAATATTCGCTATGTTATTCATTTTAATATGCCAAAAGATATAGAAGGATATTATCAAGAAGCTGGTCGTGCTGGTAGAGATGGTACATTTTCAGAATGTATTTTACTTTTTAGTAGAGCTGATATTGTTACAAATAAATTTTTAATTAGTCAAAGTGATAATGTTGTTAGTCGTTCTATGGATTATAGAAAGTTAAATGCTATTATTGATTATTGTAATACAGATAAGTGTCTTAGAAAATATATTCTAGAGTATTTTGGTGAAACTCCTAGTTTTGAAATTTGTAATAATTGTACAAATTGTAATTCTAAGACAGAAAGTATTGATATAACACAAGAGGCAAAAAAAATTTTGTCTTGTATTAAAAGAATGCAAGAACGCTTTGGCTCTGGAATGGTAAGTGATGTATTAAAAGGAGCTAAAACTTCTAAGATTAAAAGTTTTGGTTTTGATAGTTTATCTACTTATGGTATTATGAACAATTACACTAAGTCTTCAATTAAAGAAATAATTGCATTTTTAATTTCATCAAACTATATTAATAGTGTTGGTGATACTTATCCTATTCTTACTTTAAATTCAGCTTCAAATGAGATATTATTTGGTAATAAATCTATTTTTATAAAAAGAAAAATTGATTTTTCTTATGAAGCTTCTAATAATGATAATTATAATATGGAATTATTTAATATTCTTAAAAATTGCAGAAAAGAACTTGCGATAAAGGAAAATATTCCTCCTTTTGTTATTTTTTCTGATTCTACTTTAATTAGTATGTGTAAAAAAACTCCTGTCACAGAGGAACAGATGATGAATATTTCTGGTGTTGGTAGGTATAAATATGATAAGTACGGTGAAATTTTTATAAATTTAATAAAACATTATTTAACTAGCAATGTCTTACCTAAATCTGAAAGAAATAAAAAAATAAAAGAAGATACTAAACTTGTTTCTTATGATTTATATAAAAAAGGAACTTCTATTGAAGAAATTGCAAATATTCGAGGTTTAACAAAACAAACTATAGAAAATCATTTATTAAAATGCTTTGAAGATGGTCTTGATATAAATTTAGAAAAATATGTTAATACAGAATTTGAAGTTGCTATTAAAGATGCAATAAAAAAACTTGGTACTAAAAAACTTCGTCCAATAAAGGATATATTACCAAGTCAAGTTAGTTATTTTGATATCAATTATTATATTATTAAAGATAAATTTGCTATGTAATTAAAATAGTGATAGTTTATAAATTAATATATTATATTTTTCAGTGTCTCATCTATATTTTCTACATTATTTTTTATATAAATTATCTTCTTTTTTAATTTCTCTGTTTCTGGATTTTTATTTCCTCTTAGAATAAACTCTGTTGAATAGCCTGTTTTTTCTGCTATTTCTATTACTTTTTCTATTGATAATCCTTTTTGTCCTGTAATTACTTTTCCTAAATGTTGTCCACTTATATTTATTAATTTTGCAAAACCTTCTTTAGTTAATTCTTTTTGATTTCTTATAAATTCTATTCTTTTTCCTATTTCTTTTTTCAAATTTTTTTGTTTTTCCATTTCATTTACCTCTTTTTCTTACTATAGTATATATTTACCACAAAGTTCCTGTAGATTTTAGTTGTTTTTTGTGGTATAATTTGAAAAAATAAAAAAGGGTGTGAAATATGAGTAATCAAATTAAAATAATGCTTCTTGAAGATGACGATTTCGAAACAAAAGCTTTTGAACAAGCAATAAGTAAAAGAATAAACTTTTTATTAGTCTCCAAATCTAAATCTAGTAGTGAGGCTTTAAATTTTGTAAAAGAGTTCTCACCAGAAATACTAATACTTGACTTAGAATTACATAATGGTAATGGCTCTGGTTTTGATTTTTTAAATAAACTTCCAGAATTAAGACTAAAGTACAAGCCATTAATCATTGTTACCACTAATATATCGTCTAACATAATTTATGATTATCTTCATAAAGATCTTGTTGATCTAATTTTTTATAAAAAGCAAAATGACTATTCTGCTGATTTAGTTCTAGATACTTTAAGTTTATTATCAAATAAACCTAACCAATCTCAAAAGAAATCCATGATATCTAATGAAGAAAAACACAATATTCTATCTGAAATAATAAATAAAGAACTAGATTTAATTGGAATAAGTTATAAATTAAAGGGAAGAGAATACATCTTTGAAGCAATCTACTATTTATTAACTACAACCGATGATGATATAACTGTATTTCAATATCTATCTAATCGCTACAAATTATTGACTAGCAGTATAAGTAGATCCATACAAACTGCTATTAATCATACCTGGAGAACCTCTGCAATAGAAGATTTAAAACTTAATTATACTGCCCAAATAAATTACCATACAGGAGTTCCCACTCCAACTGAATTTATATATTATTATGTAAAAAAGATAAAAGTTTAATCCACAACTTTCTACAAAAAGTTCCTTCCCCCCACTACTTAAATCTATTCCTTTAAGTGGTATTTTTGTATGTAAAGAAATATGCAGGTAATTTTTTGGATTTTTCTTATTGGTGGACTAAAACTATGAAAGCTATCTCCTATTGGTGTAGATAAACTTTATAAAAAGCTGTCAAGACTGATTTATAGTAACTTAATCAATTGACTGCTTTTTTATATACATTATTTTAATTAATGTATTGATATAAATTAATCTTTTAAAAAATTTTCTTAGAATAAACCACTATATAAATCTAAATTATAATTATATTTTATAGGAACTAAACTATATACATATTCCATAATTTTATACTAAAAATATTACATCTAATCACACTAATATAATAAATATTAGTGTGATTATTTTATGCAAACAATTTAAATAATTCATTTAGCATGAAACTTAGCTATTCTTATCAATAACATCTCTCATTTACAACTTATGCTACAAAATTTTATAAATCAATATACTAAATAGCACTATATTTGATTTTTCATTCATATTTATAAATCTTTATTTTTAACAGATTAATTCAAAATATTTAATCACAACAACTTAGCTATTTCTTAGTAAAACCAGCCCTTAATAAAAAATAATTTCAAATATATACTACAAATACTACAAAACATTACACTTCTATAATAGGAGATTTAAAAGTAAAATATACTATCCAAATAAATTACTATGTAGAAATTTTCATTTTAACTGAATTTGTATATTATTATGCAAAAAAGCTAGATTTTAATCCACAATCTCCTACAAAAATGTCACCTTCATACCACTTAAATATATTCCTTTAAGTGGTATTTTTATATGTAAAGAAATATGTAGGTGTATTATTAGTTTATCTTACTGGTAGGAATACACTTGGATAATAATATCTTATTGATATATTTAATTTTATACTAAGAAGAGTCAATCTGAAATTATTTAATTTTAAATCTGGCTCTTTTTATATACTTAAACTTCTAATAAAAAATTAATTTCAAATATATATTACACAATACTACAAAATATTACAAAATGTTACAAAAATTACAATTTTATCAAAAAGTTGAAACCTCCAATCCACCTAAATTTAGCTGTTTAGGTGGTATTTTTAATATACAAATTAAATTATGGAGGTGATACTATGAATTTTTCTTATTGGTGGACTATGGCTATGAGAGCTGTATGTTATTGGTGCTAATAATATTTTATCTTTTATGCAGTCAATGTTGGTTTATAATAACTTAACCAATAGATTGACTGCTTTTTATTTTTCATATACAATACTCTATAAATAATAGATTGGAGTATTGATATGGA
>JAAWKA010000036.1 GCA_022797145.1 Clostridia bacterium | reverse complement strand
AATGCAAAAATTAATGCAAAAATTAATGCAAAAATTAATGCAAAAATTAATGCAAAAATTAATGCAAAAATTAATGCAAAAATTAATGCAAAAATTAATTAAAAAATTAATTAAAAAATAAAATTAATAAAACCAAGAATTCCAAATATTATAAAAATGAGACCAGATAACGAATTAATAAAATTAGTTGAAAATATTTTTGTTATAAATTTACCAAGAATAATTGCTATAGCATCACTTACTACCATACCTAAAATAGCTCCTAATATTAGAAAAAATTTAGAATTTGGATATTGAATACCTAAACCTAATGAAGTTAAAAAAGTTTTATCACCAAGTTCTCCAATAGCAATACTTAAACTAATAATTAAAATATAACTTAAATGTAAATCAGAAAGTTTTTGCAATATATTTGATTTATGATTAAAATCATTATTAGAATCATTTGATTTTTTTAGCAAAGTAATTATTCCAAATAAAATAAAAGAAAAATATGTAATAAATTTTAAAAGATTATTAAAAAAAGGATTTTCTAAAGTACCAAGAAAACTTCCAAATAAAATAGCAATACCATGACTAAAAAAGGAGCCTAAGGCGACACCTAGTAATATAGTAAAGCCTTTAATTTTTGAAGAAAAAGATAGAACTAAAAGCTGAGTTTTATCACATAATTCAGAAGTGAAGATAAAAGAAAAAGCTATAAAAAATGGATATATAAAATCCATAAAATCCCTCCTTTTGTGCTACTAATAATTATGCAGTAAATTTTTAAATATTCATATAAAAAATAATGAAATTTGTCAAAATAATGTATTTCCCTAAATAAATGTAAATTCTTTGTGAACAAAATGTAATTTGTTTATAAATTTTATTGAAATAGAAAATAGTACATGATAATATTTCCATTAATAATATTAAAGATAAAGGAGGAAAAAAGTTGATTAAAGTAAAAAATGTTACAAAAAAATATGGAAACTTTATAGCAATAGACAACATCAACTTTGAAATTAAAGAAGGAGAAATTATAGGATTTTTAGGACCAAATGGAGCAGGAAAAACAACAACAATGAATATGATAACAGGCTTTATTGAACCTACACAAGGAGAAATTACTATAAATGGATATGATATTGTAAAAAAAGCAAAGATAGCAAAAAAACAAATAGGATATATGCCAGAAGGAATACCATTATATTATGAATTAACAGTAAAAGAATTTATTACATACATGGCAGATTTAAAAATGGTAGATAAAAAAATAAAAAAAGAACAAATTGAAAAAGTAATAGAAGAATTAAATTTAAATGAAGTAAAAAACAAATTAATAAAAAATTTATCAAGAGGATATAAACAAAGAGTTAGTATGGCAGGAGCACTAATAGGAAGACCTAAAGTTTTAGTATTAGATGAACCAACAGTAGGCCTTGATCCAAAACAAATAACAGAAATAAGAAGCCTTATTAAAGATTTAGGAAAAAATCATACTATTATATTAAGCTCACATATTTTATCAGAAGTTAGCCAAATATGCGAAAAAGTAATAATTATTAATAAAGGAAAAATTATAGCAATTGATACTCCACAAAATTTAGAAAACAAAGCCAAAAAAGAGAATTGCATAATAGTAACAGCAGAAGATCCAGAAAATAAAATAGAAAAAATAACAAATCAAATAGAGGGAGTAAAAAATATATATCTAATAAAAGATAATGAAGATGGAACAAAACAATATAGTATTACTTCAGAAGAAAAACAAGATATTAGAAAAAAAATATTTGAAAAATATGCAAAAGAAAAAATAACTATATTTGAATTAAAAAAAGCAGAAACAACACTAGAAGATGCTTTTATGAAATTAATAAAAGTAAATAAAGAAGAAGGAGGAAATAAATAAAATGGGAGCAATTATAAAAAAAGAAATAAAAACATATTTCTTATCTCCAATAGGTTACATATTTATTGGTCTATTTTTAGCAATGTGTAGTGTATTCTTTTATTTAGATGTATTTTATTATCAAAGTGTACAATTTGAAAATATGTTTTATTCATTAGCAACTATACTAACATTTATCATTCCAATACTTACTATGAGAATATTTTCAGAAGAAAGGAAAACAGGAACAGAACAATTATTATATACATCACCTATAAGTATTACCAAAATAGTATTAGGAAAATTTTTCTCAGCAGTAATAGTAATGATAATTGCAGAAATATGTACATTAGTGTATTTTATAATCTTAACATTTTTTGGAACACCACATATACAAACGGCAATAATAACATTACTTGGATTTACTTTACTTAGTATGTCATATATTGCATTTGGGGTATTTGCATCAAGTATAACAGAAAATCAAATAATAGCAGGAGTAGTTACCATATCATTTTTTATTATATCTTGGTTTTTACCAAACTTTAATTCCCAATTTTCAACAATTTCCTTAATAAATATGTTTAATAAATTTCCAGCGGGATTAATTGCGATAGAAGAAATAGCAATATATACTACATTTTCAGTATTGTGCATACTACTTACTATAATTGTACTACAAAGAAAAAAAAGCATTAAATAAGAGAGGAGAAACTAGTGAACAAAATAATAGAAAGAATAAAAGGAAATTGGATAAAAGATTCAGGAAAAACAATTTTATTAATATTAATATTAATTATAATATTCATAGTTATTAATCTTGTAATTCAAAAATTAGACTTACAAGATATAGATATAACAAAAAATAAAATTTATACTTTATCAGAGGAATCAAAAAAACAAATAGAAAATATTGAAAGCTCTGTAAAAATATATTTAATTGGATTTAATGAAAACACAAATTTAATAGATTTAGTAAAACAATATCAAAAACAAAATAAAAATATAGATTATGAATTAATTGAAGATATACAAAGTAGAGTAGATATAAAATATAAATATGGTATAGAAGAAGAAACACAAGTTATCATTGTAGAAGCAAATGAAAGAAATAAAATAATAACAATAAATGAACTATATACATATGACTATACAACATTTCAACAAATAGATACATCAGAAGAAAAAATAACAAATGCAATATTAAATGTAACAATAGATAAAAAACCTAAAATTTATTTTTTAACAGGACATAAAGAATATTCATTAAATACTCAATTAACAGTATTGTCAGCATATTTACAAAATGAAATGAATGAAGTAGAAACTTTAGATTTAGTAGTAAAAGATACTATTCCAGAGGATGCTAAAGTTTTAGTAATTGCAAGTCCTCAAGTAGATTTTTCAGATAGAGAAACTCAAATAATAATAGAGTATATTAACAAAGGTGGAAAAATACTATGGTTAAATGATCCTACATTAAAAGGTGAAAAATATGCTAATATTGAAAAAATATTAGATTTATTTGGTGTAAAGTTTGATGATGGAGTTATATTAGAACAGGATACAAATAAAATGATTGCACAAACTCCAGATATAATAATACCAAATGTTATTACTACAGAAATAACAAAAGATATTGCAACAGATGGAGGAGTTATGCTGATTAGTTCAGGAAAATTGACAATATTAGAAGATGAAAAACTAGAGGAACTAAACATAGAAAGTCAAGCTATTTTAACAACAAGTGAAAATGCATTATTTAGAACAGATCTTACAAATGCAAGCACTACAAAATCTAGTAGTGATAAAGAAGGAAGCTTTGTATTAGGAGCAAAATTAACAAAAACAATAGAAGACAATAAATCAACTATGTATATATTAGCAAATAATTTATTCATAACAGACTTTCCAGTAACAGTAAATCAACAACAAGCACCAGCAATATATTTTAAACATAATAAAGACCTAATATTAAATATAATAGCCGAATTAGCAGATAATAAAGATATAATTTCTATAAGAAAGGACACAGGAGTAGTAACATATACAGCAACTCAAAATCAAGATACAATAATAAAAATTGTTATTTTTACAATACCAGTAATTATAATATTTATAGGAATTTTAGTATGGCAATCTAGAAGAAGAAAAAAATAAGTTATTAAAAGGAGTCTCCTTCATAAAATATAAGAAGGAGGCTCTTTATGAAAAATACATTAAAAGTAATATTTGTAATAATAGGAACCATTATAGGTGCTGGATTTTCTTCTCGGAAAAGAAATATATTTATTTTTTGGAATTTATGGAATTAATGGAATAATAGGAATTTTTTTATCCTCAATTTTTATAGGATGTATTATATATAAAGTATTTATAATAGTAAAACAAAATAATATAGAAAAATATTATAATTTTATAGATAAAATTTATAAAAATAAAAAAATAAATGAAATTATAAAAGCCATAGTAAATATCTTTTTGCTTATTTCATTTTATGTAATGGTAGCAGGTTTTTGTGCATATTTTGTACAAGAATTACAAATACCCAATATAGTAGGAGCACTTATTTTTATACCACTATGTTTATATGCATTTATTAAAAATATAGAAGGAATTATGAAGATAAATTTTTTTCTAATACCGATTTTAATAATTTTTATCATATTATTAGCAATTAAAAATATTTACAATATACAAAATATAAACCAAATACAAATTGATAGTAATTTTCAAAAAAGTATATATTATGCTATATTGTATACTAGTTATAATACAATAACACTTATCCCAATATTAGTATCATTAGAAAATTACATAAAAAATAAAAAGCAAATATTAAAAATTTCAATTACATGTTCCATAATATTATTTTTACTTGCAATATCAGTATACATAATATTATTATCAATAAAAACAAATATTGCAATTTTAGAGTTACCAATAGTATATGTAGCAGGAAAATTACGGAAAAATATATAAATATATATATGGATTTATAATATTATCAGCCATATATACTTCTGCAATATCTTCTGGTTATGGAATTTTAGAAAATTATTGTAACAAAAGAATATATAAAATTATTGTATTTGCTATATGTATAACCTCTATTTTCGTATCAAAATTAGGTTTTTCAAATTTAGTTAATACATTATACCCAATATTAGGAGTTTTGGGATTAATACAAATTATATTAATATTAAAAAATAAAACTTGAAAAAAGTATCAAAAACTGATATAAAATAAGTATAAAATACAAAGATATTTAAAAATCATCTTAAAGATTAAATAGGAGCTAACAGATGAAAAAAATAGAAATTGAATTAAATGATGATATAAAGAAAAAATTAATTATGACATCAATTATATTAGGCATATCTATCCTTATTTTAATATTGGCATTTTATATTGGAAATGAGCAATTTAAAAGCTTTTTTGATCGTAATATACTAAGAAGAGAAATAGCTCAAAACAATGTATCAAGTATAAAAATAAAAGAAGAAGAAAGTCCAAATATATATGCATATGATAAATATATTGTAATATTGAATAAAAATAAATTAACAACATATACAGTATCAGGAAAAAAAGAGTATGAACAAGAAATATCAATTAATAATGCTATATTTTCATCTAAAAATAGATATTTAGTAGTAGCAGAAAAAAAAGGAAAAAAAATATATGTCATTTTAGATGGAAATATTCTTTGGCAAAATGAGGTAGAAGGAGAAATAAAAGATGTACAAATAAATCAAAATGGCTATGTATCAATAAGCATTTCAGGAACAAGTTATAAAACAGTTGTAGCAACATATAATCCAGCAGGTAAAGAAATGTTTAAAACATATTTATCAAATACTACAGCGATTGACACTAGTATTTCTCAAAATAATAAATATTTAGGTATTGCAGAAGTAAATGTATCAGGAAGTTTAATTCAATCTAGTGTAAAAATAATATCTATAGAAAAAGCACAAAATGACCCAGCTAATTCTGTGATATATACATACCAAGCAACTTCAAATGATTTAATAAAAGATATAGAATATCAAGATAAAGATAAACTAATATGTATATATAATAGTGGAATAAGTATTTTAGAAAATGAACAAAATGAACAAATTGTAACTTTTTCAAAAGATAAAATAAGATCAGCAAGTATTAAATTAAATAATTATGTAATTTATACAGTAGAAAAAAACTCTGGAATCTTTTCTACAAATACACAAGTACTATTAAGAAATGTTCATAATAAAAAAGAGAATATATATACAATAAAAGGAAATGTAAAAAATATATATACCTATGGAAACAATATAGCATTGAATTTAGGAACAGAAGTACATTTTATTGGTACAAATGGCTGGCTATTAAAAAAATATGTTTCTCAACAAGAAATAAAAGATATAGTATTAGGTGAAAATATAGCAGGAATTTTATATAAAAATAGAATAGAAATTATAAATTTATAGGAGAATAAATATGTCAATTTTAATAGATTTAATTATTTTAGGAATAATTGTGCTAAGTGTTTTTTTGGGATATAAAAAAGGTTTAATTGGTGTAGCTTTTAAAGTATTATCTTTTATTATTGCAATAATAATAACATTATTATTATTTAAGCCAATATCTAATGTAATTATAAATAACACTCAAATAGATGAAAGTATACAAAATACTATAGAGGAAAAATTAATAGGAGAGAAGATAGAAGAAAATGGTGAAATTAGACAAGAGACAACCAGTGTACCCAATATAATAGTAGATTATATAAACTCGTTAGCAAAAGATTCAATTAATAATTCAAAACAAACAATTATAAAAGCAGTATCAAGAGACTTAACAATTAATATTATTAATATTTTAGTTATGATATCATTATTTATAATATCAAGAATATTATTAATATTTGCAAAGGTATTATTAGAAGCGGTATCAGAACTACCTCTTGTAAAACAATTTAATGAAATAGGAGGAATAATATATGGCCTTGTAAGTGGAATATTTATTATATATTTAATTTTTGCACTGATTTCTTTTATATTACCAATGCTTGGACAAACAGGAATTATAAACATTATAAAAAATTCCATAATAGGAGGATTTGTTTACAATAATAACATATTGTTAATGCTATTTTTCTAAAATAAAAGTTAATAATAAAAGATTATATAATCTTTTATTATTGACTTTTATAACTATTAGAGAGTAAAATCTATATAATAAGAGTTGATATTTATAAATAGGTTTGTTATACTAAAAATATAGAATTTATTGTGGAGTGAATAAAAATGAAAGCAGAAGCAAAAGATAAAGTAAATGAAAAAATAAATAGTACCAAAAAATGGAAAATAATAATACTGATAATACTATTAATTATATTGATATTTGCTAGTATATTCACATATAGAGTTATAAAAAATGGAGGAGGAATGCAAGGAATTGTAGCAACTACATTAGGACACAATGAATTAACCCTAAAAAATCTAAAGCCAATTGATTTTTTGATAATAGGAATTAGTGGAAGTGAAGAAGATTATAAATTAGCAGATACTATAATGCTATGTTCATATGATCCCAAAATACAACAAGCATCCTTACTATCAATACCAAGAGATACCTATGTTGGAAAAAATAAAAATAAAGCTTCAGCAAGTTATAAAATAAATGCAGTATATCAAAATGGGAAAAATATAGATGGTATGGTAAAAAATATAGAAAAAATCATTGGAAGAACAATTAATAATTATATAGTAGTAGATACAAATGCACTAATAGAATTAGTAGATGCAATAGGAGGAGTAGAGTTTAATGTACCAATAGATATGAAATATGATGATATAACACAAGACTTACATATAGATTTAAAAGCAGGATATCAAAAATTAAATGGACAACAAGCAGAATGGTTAGTAAGATTTAGACATAATAACAATCCAGCATCTACATATTCAACAGAATATGGTCAACAAGATATAGGGAGAATGAGAACACAAAGAGAATTTATACAGGCAACATTAAAACAAACTTTAAAACCAGAAAATATATTTAACCTAACTCAAATAGCAGAAATATTATATAAAAATATAACTACTAATATGACATTTGATATAATAAAAGATTATATTCCATATGCAGTCAATTTTGATGCAAATAGTCTAAAAACAGAAGTATTACCAGGAATTCCAGAAATGGTTAATGGAGTAGCAATATACTCAATAGATGAAAAAGAAACAAAAAAGATAGTAGAAAAATTATATGAAATTGAACAAGAAACAAATAAAGTAATTGATAATAAAATAGAAGAATAAAACTAAATAAATTTTTTATATAAACAATGTATGGGAGTGAAAAATTTGAAAAAAGAAAGTATTTCACAAGATAATAATTCAAATAAAAAAAATAGAAAACAAAATATAAAAATACAAGATCAAAGAAAAAAAGAAGTAAAAGCAAAGAATGATATAGTAAGAGATAATAAAAAAACAGGAAAAAAAACAAAAGATCAAATACCTCCTAAAAAAGAAAAAAAATTAAAGAAAAAAAGACCAATATTAAGAATAATATTATTAATGATAATATTAACTATAATTATATTATCAAGTATATTAGGGTATAGAACAATAAAAAATGGAGGAGGATTACAAGGATTTCTTTCAGCTTTAGTAGGACAAAATGAAGATACATTAAAGAATCTTCCTAAACTTCAAGTGTTAGTACTAGGAGAAAGTCAAAATTTAACAGACACTATAATGGTGTGTTCATATGATCCAAAAACGCAACAAGCCTCTTTACTATCAATACCAAGAGATACTTTCATAGGGAAAAACAAAAATAGAGCAACAGCATTTGATAAAATAAATGCTGTATATCAAAGAAAAAATGCAGATAAAATTTTAAATACAATAAATGAATTATTAGATATGAATATAAAATATTATGTAACAATAGATACAAAAGCACTTATAAAATTAGTAGACGCAATAGGTGGAGTAGAATTTGATGTACCAATAAATATGAAATATGATGATGTAACGCAAAATTTACACATAAATTTAAAAGCTGGAAAACAAAAATTAAATGGGCAACAAGCAGAATGGTTGGTAAGATTTAGACATAATAATAATGGTTCATCATATTCAGAAGAATATGGAGATAATGATATAGGAAGAATGAGAACACAAAGAGAATTTATACAAGCCGTGTTAACTCAAACTTTAAAACCACATAATATAACAAAAATTGGAAATATATTGGATATTGCAAAAGAAGATGTAAGAACTAATATAGATTTTAAAGATGTAAAAGACTATATTCCATATGCTGTTAATTTCAAAACAGAAAATTTAAAAACAGGAGTATTGCCAGGCGTACCAGAAAAGTGCAATGGAGTATGGCTATATATACATGATAAAACAGAAACAAAACAGTTAAAACAAGAATTGTTTGCAGAAGAAATAGTACAAGACGATCAACAACAAGATGTATCAAAAAAAATAAAAGTAGAAATATTAAATGGAACAGAAAATAAATCAAAATTAGAAAAATTAATAAAATTATTAGAAGAACAAGGGTATGAGATTGTAAAAACAGGTAATACTACATCTAAAAGTAAAACTTCTATAAGATATAAATCTCAAAAGCAAAGTGAAGAAGCAAAAGAATTGAAAGAAATTTTAGGAGTTGGTGTAATATCACAAATTACAGAAAACTCAAATGTTGATATAAAAATTGTAATCGGAAGGGATTATAAATAAAAGGAGAAAATAAATGAAAAATGAATTATTAGAAAAGATAATAAACTGTTTAGAAGATAAGAAAGCTATAGATATAAAGACAATGGAAATAAAAGAAGACACTACACTTGCTGATTATTTTGTTGTAGCAAGTGGAACATCAAATACTCATATTAAGGCATTAGCAGACAATGTAGAAATAGAACTAAAACAACAAGATATTTATCCAAACAAAATAGAAGGATATAATACAGCAACTTGGATTTTAATGGATTATGGAGATATAGTTGTTCATATATTTACAAAACAAGAAAGAGAAAATTATAATTTAGAAGAATTATGGGAAAAAACTAAAAAGAACATATAACAATTATATAATAATGCAATACAAGTAAATAGAAACCTTTTCATAAAATGAAAAGGTTTCTATTTATTTGTATTATAAGAACATAAAAAAATTATGAAAACTAAAAACGAATATTAATATATTTGTTAACAAAAAGTAAAAAACATGTAAAAAAGGGTCGAATAATATTATCCGTAAATATAAAAAGAGAAATACACAAATAAAGGTAAAATTATCTATTGCCAATTAATAATTAATTAGCTAATATTTAATTAATAAAGTATAAAAATAGGAGGATAAGACTCAAATGAAAGGAAAAAGTAGTAGAATTTTAATAACAATAGCAATTGTCATATGTGCAATTTTTACAATCTTAGACAAATCATCTATTGCGTTTTTTAATATACAAAAAAGGGAAGTGCAACAAGAAGCAGAAAACACTAAACAAATAGCAGCAGCACATGTACATACAGATGCTTGTTGGGATAAAGTGAACCATATATGTACAGGAAATGAAAATCAATATGGAGGATGTTATGTAATAAGACATGATGAACGCCATTATCATCAAGGACAACCAGGTTTATCGTATTCAAATGGGTGCTATACAATTCCAACATATCATAACCATACAGAAGAATGTTGGAAAGGACCTAATTGCAATCATGATATGAAAAAATCAGGAAGTTGGACAGATAGGATAACTGGTAGAACATTTACTGTAGGAGATACAATTAATCCAGTAGATCATGGAGATATATATGGATGTAATCATAGTCCTACAATAACAGGAGTATGGTATTGTGATAGTTGTAATACAATAAATGGTTTTATACTTGTATGTGATGAAGATAGGTGTTTTTATAACAATAAACCAAACGGAAGAGGATACGGAAAAGCAGAAGGGTGTACAACAATAACAGGACAACATAAAATGCCAAATAGTCAATGTGAATGGGGAAATAATACAGTAGTATATAACGATTTAGGATGTGGATATAGTGACGGACAAATTATAAGAACTTGGTACACAAAGGATTGTAAATATAATCCAATGTGTGACAGAATAATTGTAAGTGTAAGACCTAAATACCCAGTTCAAAGCTTACAAAAACCCTCACAATTTAATGATACATTAATAGTGACATATATGGATGGACATACACAAGAACTTAGAGCAGGTTCTACAACTTTTGATAGGGAAAGAGACTATAATGCAGAAAATATAACAGCAAGTATAACAGGAATAGGAAATCAAAATTATCAAAACCATACATTCAATACTACTATAAATATAACAACAGACTATTATAGAAATGTAGCGGGAAATATAACATGGAATGATTTAAACAATAGATATAACTCAAGAGTAAGGACAATTCTAAAATTATATAGAAGAGTAGGACAAGGAGGAGCAGAACTAGTAGCAACACAAACAACAGCAGTAGGACAAACAAGTTATACTTTTTCTGGAGTTAAAAAATTTGATTCAAATGAAAATGACTACACATATTATGTAGAACAGGATAATATAGCAGGATATGAAACAATAAACAGTGGACTAAATCCCACCGGACATCCCGCTCTTTTTTTCGATGCCATAATGGAATTGTCATTTCCTAAAAATTTTGAAAAATATACTTGAAATTTGTGAAAATCATGATA
>JAAWKA010000035.1 GCA_022797145.1 Clostridia bacterium | reverse complement strand
TTTTTTCACAAACAAAAAAATCAACCATTTTACTGATTGATTTTCATATCTATCTGTTCTATTAGTTCGAACAGAAACGTCGTTGGAGCGTTTTAGGAGGTTATTTGCGAAAAATATGCCTATTTTTTATAGTGTTCCTACCATATTTTGCTCAAAAAAATAATTGACTCATCAACTGTTAAAATTAGTATAGCATAAAACACATAAAATTAATAGTTTTTTTCAAAATAAAAAGGAAAATTGATGTTACTCAACTTTCCTGTAATACTATTATAGGTGAAGACCTATAACATATTTGTGCTATTAGTCTATGCTAAAAGCTTAAAAATATTCATAATACTAAAAATCTCAAAAAATTTTCATATTTGTTAAATGTTACTATTGTTTTGATAAAAACAACATATTTGTAATTTAATTTTATCATTTATCTTATTAAATGTCAAATCATATATTCTATTTATTAATTTTCTTTTAGTTTTTCTATATACTTATTTAAGTTTTCAATTTTTTCTTCATATTTTTTAATATTCTTCATTAAGCCTAAACTTACATATAATGAGTTATCTATATTGCTTATATCTTCTTTTGAAAGTTTTGTTATGTAATTTCCTAATCTTGCTTTACTAACAGTTTGAATATTTGAAAGATTTACTTGTCCATCTAGTATTGTTGTTCCATTATTATCTTTTTGAGTTGTAATATGTGCCATTGATGGAATTGGCTTTTCTGTATGAGTTATTGGTGCTACTATAACATTACTTGAATTTATATTGCCTACATCACTTTGAATTATTACACAAGGTCTTTCCTTTTGCATTTCTGAACCTATGCCAATACCAAAGTTGCATTTATAGACTTCTCCTCTTCGTACAATTCTATTTTTAGCCTTATCTGAATTAGTATCTAAATATATTTTGGTTTTAGTCCATTCTAGAATATGTTGTACTTTTGAAATAAGTATTTTAGGTTCTTCGTTTTTGTTTAATTTATCCATATAAATTTTCCTCCCTTCTATAATATTAAAATGTCTCAAGGCTTCGAAAGTTTCTTGAGAACTACTCATACATTTTATAACATATAAATATTTAAAAATCAATGTTTTCATTAATTATTTCTAATTACTTCGTGGGAGTAAAAATTGGAGCTACTA
Source organism: Clostridia bacterium (assembly GCA_022797145.1). Taxonomy (GTDB): domain Bacteria; phylum Bacillota; class Clostridia; order TANB77; family CAG-508; genus RGIG8482. Next base: position 11,611 of record JAAWKA010000035.1, on the reverse strand, counting down.
GATGGATTCGAACCTCCGACCTACTGATTACGAATCAGTTGCTCTACCAGCTGAGCTATAGTAGCATTTTATAAAGCTACATACTATTCCATAATAGTATGTAGTTCTAAGTTGTTTCCACATAGATATTCTTGTATATTCATTCTTTTTGAATTTTCACCTTGTATTTCTATAACTTTTATTACAGAATCTTTCGTTTTTATATATAAACCTTCTTTTACATTTGCAATTAATATTTGTCCTGGTTTAGTGTCTTGTATATCACCTATTTTTTCACTATTTTCTAATATTTCTACTTTCCAAATTTTTATCTTTTTATTCTTATAAATAGCATATGCTCCCATAAATGGATTTAAGCCTCTTACTAAGTTTTTAATTTCTATTCCTTTCATTGAATCCCATTTAATTTTTGCCATTTTTTTATCCAATAAAGGAGCTAAAGTATAATCCAAACTTTGTTTTTTTCTTTGTATACTCTCTTTACTCTCTATTTGTTGCATTGTTTTAACTAATAGTTCTGCTCCTATCTTTGAAACTCTTCTCCATAAATCACCTGTTGTTTCATCTTCCCCTATTAATACTGTCTCTTGTAATATGATATCTCCTGCATCCATTTCATTATTCATGTACATTGTTGTAACACCAGTCATTTTATCTCCATTTAATATAGCCCATTGAATAGGTGCAGGCCCCCTATATTTAGGTAACAATGATGGATGTACATTTATACATCCATTTTGAGGAATATTTAATAACTCCTCTGGTAATATCTTACCATACGCTACAACACATATAACATCTGGTTTCATAACTCTAACTCTTTGTATAAAGTCTATATTATCTCTCAAACTTTCTGGTTGAAAAACTTCAATATCTTTCTCTAATGCAAACTCTTTTACTGGTGAAAATGCTATTTTCATTCCTCTCCCATTTTTCTTATCTGGTACAGTTACAACTCCTAATATTTCATAAGCATTTTCATATAACTTTTCTAAAGCTTCTCTTGCTATATCTGGAGTTCCCATAAATAATATTTTTAACATTTTCTTCTCTCCTTAATCCCCCACTATGTAATAATTTCTAATGTTCCAGGTAATATTTTTTTTATAAAGACTTCTCCTTCTAAATGATCTATCTCATGTGATAGTGCTTGGGCTAACAAACCTTTTCCTATTACTTTCATTTTTTTTCCATTTATATCTTCTGCTTCTACTACTATTTCTTCTGGTCTTTCTACTTTAGCAAACTTATTTGGGAAACTCAAGCATCCCTCTTCTACTACTTGTTTACCTTTTTGCTTTATTATAACAGGATTAATTAAAACTATTGGTTCTTCTTCATAATTAACATGAATTACCACCACTCTTTTTAAAACTCCTACCTGTACAGCTGCAAGTCCAACACCATTTTGCTTATGCATAGTCTCTAACATATCTTGTATTAATATCTTTATTTTATCATCTATTTCTACCACTGGTTTTGATACTTTATTTAATATTTCGTCTCCCTCTTGTCTTATATTTCTAATTGCCATAATAACTCCTCCCACCTTTATAACATATTTATTGGATTTATATCTACTACAACTCTAGCCTTATTTGTAACTTTATAACACTTTTGTAATATTTGTTGTATTTTTTCTACTATTCTATCATTTACTTTTCCCTTTATTATAATTCTCCAACGATATTTACTTTTCATTTTATCTATTGGTGCTGGCATTGGTTTTGTTATTAAAAATTCTTCCTCATGTACATTATTAATCAGTTCTACATATATATTATTACTCAATTGTTTTACTATCTCTTCCTCTGTAGAACTAATACCAAATAATATTATATCGCAAAAAGGAGGATATTTCAACTGTCTCCTTAGTATTATCTCTCTTTCATAAAACATATCATAATTTTGTTTTTTAGCACATTCTATACTAAAATTATCTGGATTATATGTTTGAATAATTACATTACCTTGTAAATTTTCTCTCCCAGCTCTTCCAGCTACTTGTGTTAATATTTGAAAAGTTCTTTCATTTGCTCTATAATCATCTATATTTAAGCTTGCATCTGCTGCAATTACTCCTACCAAAGTAACTTTTGGAAAATGATGCCCCTTTACTACCATTTGAGTTCCTATCAATATATCTATATTATCATTTTTAAACTTTTCTAATATTTCCTCATGAGAATTTTTTTTACTAACAGTATCTACATCCATTCTAATTGTAGAAGCTTCAGGAAATATTTTATTAATTTGATGTTCTAGTTTTTGAGTTCCTGTTCCAAAATACTTTATTTTATTACTCTTACATTCTGGACATACCTTCATATTATTTTGTTCATATCCACAATAGTGACATTTTAATTGATTTTCTTTCAAATGATATGTTAAGCTAATATTACAATTTTTGCACTTAACAGTATAACCACAATCCCTACACATTATAAATGTTGAAAATCCCCTTCGATTTAAAAACAAAATCGTTTGCTTTTTTCGCTTTAAATTCTCTTTTATAGCATTATATAAATCTATACTTAACATTGTATTATTACCATTTTGAAACTCTTGTCTTAAATCTACTACTTTAACCTTTGGAAGATTCGATAAGTTCGCTCTCTTAGTAAGAGTTAATAATTTACTCTCTTCTTTTTTTGCCTTATAAAAAGTAGTTATTTCTGGTGTTGCACTTCCCAAAACTAAAGGAATATTTCTTTTTTGGGCCAAATATCTTGCAATATCTTTAGCATTATATCTTGGTAACATTTCTGATTTATACGAAGAATCATGTTCCTCATCTATAATAATAAGTCCTAAATTATAAATAGGTGCAAATATTGCAGAACGAGCTCCTATTATAATTTTTGCCTCTTTTTTATTAATTTTTTGCCATTCATCATAACGTTCGCCAAGTGATAGTTTACTATGTAGTACTGCTATATTTCTTTCTCCAAATCTTGCAATAAACCTATTTACCATTTGTGGTGTTAATGAAATCTCTGGTACTAGTATAATACTTGATTGTTGCTTTTCTAAAGCTTTCTTTATTAGTTGTAAATAAATCTCTGTCTTCCCTGAACCAGTTATTCCATAAATCAAAAACTCCTTAAATATTTTCTTATCCATTGTTTCTAAAATACACTCATATGCTATTTTTTGTTCATTTGTTAATACTAATTCTTTATCTCTTTCTATTTTTTTATTTAAAAATGGATTTCTTTGCACCTGTTTTTCTATTATTTCTATATATCCATTTCTCTCTAATGTATTAATAATCGATTTTGATATATCCGCAAAAACTTCCAATTCTGTTTGTAATATACCATCATTTTCTTTTAAAAAATTAATTGCTCTTAATTGTTTTTCAGATTTTATTTTTTCTAATTCTAGTTCTTCCCCATTTTTCTTCAAATATATAAATTTCAAGTTTTTTTCTCGTATTCTATTTTTTATTACTTTTGTTGTAGTCCCTGGCGGTAGCATCATTTTTATACAATCTGAAAGATTGCAAAAATATCTTCTTGACATCCATTTAGCAAGTTCTATATTTTCTTCACTTAAACAAAACCCCTCTTGAATAGTTTCAATATCTTTCAACTTATATTTAGATTTTTCTTTGAATCCTATAATAAATCCTTCTTCTAAATGTTTCATACTGCCAAATGGTATTTGTACCCTACTTCCAACACAAACAGTACCAGCCAATTTCACTGGTACATTATAATCAAATGTTCTATCTAATTTTTTTACTGTACTATTAATTATAACTTCTGCTATCATACTTTCTCCACTTTGCTTTTATTATTTATTTTCGCAAGATTTTAAATACTCTTTTGCACTTTCTGAATCTATTGCTACATAGTATAAATTATTAGTATCATCTATATACTTTTCCTTATACAATTTATCTAATTGTTCTAATATTTTATCATATATTCCAAAATAATTTAATATAATTACTTTTTTGTTATGTTCACCAGCTCTTTTAGTCTCCAAAACACTAAATAATTCATATATAGAGCCGATCCCTCCAGGAAAGCACATTATAATATCTGCCATCTTTATTGATATATCTGTTCTCTCATTAATTGTATTAGTATATATAATTTTCTCTTTTATATCATTGGCATATTCTTTATATATTTTAGGTAATGTTAAAATAACTCTATTAGTTCCTTCCATTTTTTCATAAAATTTCCCTATAATTCCTCTTTTATCTGCACAACATATAATTTCATAATCATTTATTTCTATAAATTTTATCAACTTCTCTGCTTCTTTTATATATTTTTTATCTATCTCATCTCTAGTTGAAGCTATTACAAATATTTTCATTTTAATATAACTCCTATCATAATAATTATATATTATAATAACATAAATTTTCAATTTTGTATTTATTTTATTTTTATTTTATAGTATAATTTTATTATACTATAATCAGGAAGAGAATAGAAAGGAGACAATATGAAAGAAGTTAAGCCGGGTGAATTTATAAAACCAGAAGGAAAATCGCAACATTTATTTTCTGATATCTCTCAGGAAGATTTATTAAAACAAGAACATTGGGAATATAATAATTTACCCCAATATTATAAGCAACTTTACCACAACTTTATCAAACGTCATCCAAATAATAAGTTCTAATACTTTTACTTTTGTAGTAGAATTATCTTTCTTGATTTTTTAAAGCAGAGAATCTATTTCTCTGCTTATCTTCTTATCTATTACTAATATTAATATTACTTATTTCTACTTTCAGTTCTCTAGAAATAATATTTTGTATTTGCGCAATTTGTTCTATCTCTAATTTCTCCGCTTTTACTATTATACTAACACTATCATTATTAACAAATATTATAGAATTTTCAAATCCCTTTGTCGCAATTAAATTTTCTGCTATCATTATGGCATTTTTTGTTTGATTTATTTTATTTATTTCCTGTTGTGATATCGCCTTTTGTTCTTGAGACACTGTATCACTCTCTAATAACTTTTGATAACTTCCTAACATTTGTGAATACATTTTATCTCTTTCTAACTTTGATTTTGCAAAATAATCATCTTCAGTATTACTTACATTATTAGTTGTAACAGCATTTTCATTTACTATTTCGTTTTCATTTTTTATTGTATTATTTTCTGTATTTTTAGATATTTCATTATTAGCTGTATCAATATTATTTAACATACTCTGTTTATCTTTTTCTTCTATTATTTCTCCACTATTTACTAGTGTTGCATCCCCAATAGCGGCTATTTGTTCATTTGTATTTGCAGTTGTAGTTACTACATCTTCATTTGTTGTATAATTTAGATACCCTGCTGTTATTAACATTAGAGCAATTACTAATATTGCTAATTGATTTTTTTTCAAAACTTTCATATATTCCCTCACATAATTTAAAATTTACAATCAATTTTATTTTTATTACATTAATAATGATTGTATAAGAAACTTAATGTAACCTACTTTACTTTTTCATTTCAAATACTTGTATTTTATGTGTTGGTAAACCTGTTACTGCTTCTACTGCTTGAATAATATTATTTTTTGTTGCTGCATTATTTGCTCCTACCGCTGTTATAATTGCTCCTTCTGGTTTTGGATTAATTACTTTTTGTGTAATAGGTACTTTTTGGCCATTCTCTTCTTTATATATAATTTCTTTATTAGTATCTTGTTGTTGTGTTGAACGTGTTCCTCCTCCTGTATCTTTTTCTTCTATAGAACTATTTTTGCTATTTTCATTGTACATAGCAACTACTTCGCTAGTTTGTGAATATGTTATTAACACTTTTACATCTCCAATTCCTTCCATTTTAGATAATATCTCTTCTATATTTCTTTCAATTGATACATCTGTTAAAGTTTCTTCTTTTTTTTCTATATTTGCACTAGCTAGTTGTTTTGTATAATCCATTTTATCTTCTTTTACACTTTGGGTATTATTTTCAGACTTCCATATAGTATTAATTGCAATTACTGTTATAACTAAAATTATGATAAATACAACTATATTTTCTATTTTCTTCTTACTACTTTTTTCACTTTCTTTTGAAATTAAAGTTTGAATTTTCTTTAACATATTTTAACCTCCTTTCTTATTAACTTGTATATTTTTTTGATTTACTTCATATACCCCAGATAAATATGACTTAATTTCATTTATTTCACTATCTTTTAGATCTTCTTCATCTTTGCTTTCTTGTATTTTATTATTTATACCATTTCCAATTGTTATATTTTCTATAGTATTTACAATTATTACATTTGTTATATTCCCCTGTTTTACTTCTTCTTTACTTTTAACCACTTGTAAATATATATTATTAATTTTCCCATATTCTTTAGTATCTTCTAAATTAATGTTAATTTCTATTGTTTTAGCATTATATCCTTTTTCTAATAATTTATTTTTTATATCATTTCTTAAATTTTGAATATAAATTTGTTTTATATTTTTATCATTATTATTTGATAAATTTTGAGACATTGCTTGATATGTATCAGTATTTTCTAAATAATTTTGATAATCAAACTCTAAATCTATCAAATTTTTTCCAGATATTTTAGTGATAATAGGTGAAATAATAGTAAATAAAATATATATACCTATTACTACCTTTACATATTTTTTATTATTTCCATTTGGCAAAATCATTTCTATAACAGTCGCTATAATAACAGCTACTACAATTTGTTCTGCCCACCTACTTATCCATTCAATCAAACTCTATCACCCTATCTATACATAAGTCCACTATTCGATATTTTTATAACAAGTGTTACTCCAATAATTAGCATAACTGATACAGTTATCATCATAGCTAGTAATATTTTAAATGTATCACCAATTTGTCCTAATAAACCAACAATTTTTTCATCAGCAATTGGCTGACATATTGCTGATGCTATATAATATGTAGCCATTAATATAGTCAGTTTCAATACTGGAACAATACATATCCCAATAATAACAATGACACCTACTACTCCTACAGCATTCTTTAATATATTGCTACACCCCATAACTGTATCAACTGCATCTCCTAAAATTTTTCCAACTACTGGTATAAAATTTGATACTGCCACTTTTGCTGTTTTAACAGTAACTCCATCTACACTACTTGTTAAACTCCCCTCCAATGAAAGTACTCCAACAAATATAGTTAAAACAACCCCTAAAATCCAAATTGCACTACTTTTAAAATATTTGGATAACTTATCAATTTGAACCTTATCTGATATTTTTGAAATAATACCTAAACTTGTCCCCACCAAAATTAATGGCAATAGAAATGTAGTTATTATATTTCCTATAAAAGTAATTAAAAATAATAATACTGGTTGTACTATCCCTGCTGTTACTACATTACCTGTACTTATTACTAAAGTTATAAGAATTGGTAATAAACTATGAGAAAAACCTACTAAATTTTGTATTGTATCTTTAACTAATTTTATTATGTCTGCAAAATTACTCATTATTAATGTAACAATTAAAATATATTGTACATAATATGTAATTTGAGATATGCTCTTGTTCTCTAGGTTTTCACTAACACTTTTTAACACACTATGTATTACAATAATTACTATAACACTTCCTATTACTTTTATTGTTTCTTTTATTTCTTTTCCAAATAAATTTATTATTTCATTAAATATTGTCTTATTATTAATTTTTCCTTTAATACTATCATTCAACAGTTCTTCCATTTTAATTTCTTTAAACACTTCATCTGTATATTTATCTGCTTGTTTAACAAAACCTTTTATATTAAGTGTCTCATATTGTGAAGTTAATATTTCTTCTGTTGTTGCAATAGATATTGAAATATACAATGTTATAATAATTAAAGATAAAAATACTATTCTTGTTAATATTTTAAATATATAGAGTCGTTTCTTATTAAAATTTTTAGCTATTGGTTTTAAAAAAACTTCTTTCATCTTTTGCTTCCTCACAATCTACGGTAAAACTTTAAATATTGTTTCTAATAATGTAGAAATAATAGGAATTGATATTGATATCATAATAATTTTTCCTCCTATATCTACTTTATTTGCTATAGCTGTTTCTCCAGAGTCTTTACAAACACTAACTGCAAACTCTGTTAAAAATGCTATTCCTGTTATTTTAATTAAAATACCTAAAAATTCTCCATTAATAGATGTTTTATTTGCAAGGCTTGTTAATAAACTTATAATTCCTGAAAGTTTGTCAAAGCATATTATTAGTATAGCTACCCCTGCTAAGATAGATGCATACATAGCAAATTCAGGCTTGTACTGTTTTAATATAATTACAATAATAACAGCCAAAAATGCTATTCCAATTATTTTTACAATATCCATATTCACCTCATAAAGTTTTATAAATTAAACAAAGTTCTAACCGAATCAAATAATGAACTAATTTCTTTTATTACCATTGTTAGTACAATAACCAATCCTGCTAGAGTCGTCATCATAGCCTGATCTTCTCTTCCTGCTCTTACTAATACTTGATGTAAAACAGCAACTAAAATTCCTATAGCTGCAATTTTAAAAAGTAAATTAATATCCATCTTTCCTCCTTTGTTAGTTGTTATTTTTTTAAATTAAAATAATGACTAATGCTAATCCTGTTACTAAACTAAGTGTTTTGTAAAGTTTTGCATTTTTTTCATATTCCTTTTCTGCCTTTATTATCTGTATATCCACGAAATTAGTAGTTAATTGTATTTGATTTAACTGTCCTTGCATATCTGTTTTACCTAATAATTTCCCAAATCCTTTTAATATATCTATATCCTCTTTTGTAATATTAAAATTTGAACTCTCTAAAGCTTCTTCCCATGCTTGCCTTGCACTTTTTTGTTGCATTGTATTACTAGCTTGTCTAAACATATATGCTATATTATCTATTAAATTATCTGAAATATCCTGAAATATTTCTGGTATGGGTTCATATGTAAACTTTATTTTTGTCTCAAACATATTTAATGCTTTTTTTATTTCCTTTAATTCTTTTACCCTATCTCTGTATTTATTAGATATTAATACTCCTACTGTAGATATTCCAATAAATATTCCAATAAGCCCCATCATTTTTATAAATATCATTTTTTCTCCTTATCTTAATTATATTCTGCTTATATCAATTTTAGAACTTAAGCCAATATATATTCTGAATTTATTTTATTTAATGTATATACTTTATCTATTTCCCCTTTTTGTTTACTATTTAAAAATATTAATCTATCAAATATATGCATATCTATCAATTTGCTAATAGCTGGGTTTAACTGTATATCCTCTAAATTTTGACCATGTGCTGTAAAAATCCCTTTAATTCCACAACACACTGCATAATTAATTGCTTCAACATCTTCTTTACTTCCTATTTCATCTGCTATTATTACCTCTGGTGCCATAGATCGTATTAACATTTTCATTCCCATTGATTTTGGAATATTATCTAATATGTCAGTTCTTAAGCCAACATCATTTTGAGGTATTCCCTTATACATTGCTGCAATTTCACCTCTTTCGTCTACTAACCCTACTGTTATACCTTTAAAATTAATTTGCTCCATCCCTGTACTAATTTTTCTTACAAGATCTCTTAACATTGTTGTTTTTCCAACTCCTGGTGGTGAAATAATAAGAGTGTTATAAACTCTATTTTCTTCTATATTTAATACATATTTTAAAATTCTACTGCTTGCACCAATAATTTGTTTTGATATTCTAAAATTTAAGCTAGATATGTAATTTATATTTGTAATTTTATTTTCTACAAGTACAATACTTCCTGTTATACCTACTCTATGTCCTCCTTTTAAAGTTATATATCCATTACAAATTTGATTTTGATAAGAATAAATAGAATTATTACAAATTGTCTGTAATATCTCTAATACTTCCTCTTGTGAAGTAAGTAGATTATCTAATATCTGTTCTGAATTAGAATATTTTAATACAACTGGTCTTGCAGTTCTAATTCTTATTTCTTCTAATAAATTCATTCCATCACTTGTATTATTTTGTAGTACTTTTCTATTAATTTCATTTCCTATTCTTTTAGGAAAGTACGCCATTATCTCCTTTAAATTTAGCAAAGTTTGTCCTCCCCTATAAAACTAAACAATTTAATTAATCTTTATAAAAAATTCTTAAAAATTAACTCGTATAAATATATTCATCTTTATAATATATATTCAATAACTTTCCATTTTAGAACTACTTTATAAAAAGTTAATATAAATTTTATGAATAATTATTAACATATTAAAATAGATTACTTGAAAAATATATCATCTTTACTTGTTTGTCATACAAAAAAATAATATAATAAATTTATAAAAAAAGAACTTATCAAAGATTAGATAGCCATGTATATAAGGAGATATAAAATATGAATAAAAAAGAATTTAAGAAAAAATGTAAAAACGAAAAAACAGCCAGTTATAAACTAATGCTATCAGGAGGGATAGTATCTATAATAGGTTTAATATTTATTATAGTATCATTTTTAATTATTAATAAATTTACACAACAAATTGTTGGATCTGTAATAGGTGGAATAATTGCATTTATTGGAATGATATTAGACTTAACAGGTGAGATAATTTTGGCTAAAAATTATAAGGAGTACAATAAATAAAAAATACAAATTTTATTTGTATAACATACTACACAAATTTAAATTAATGTGATAAAATAATTTGCAGTACAAAATTAGCGATTAAATTTTAACAAAATAATTTATAGACATAATATCAAAAGAGAATTTTCTGGCCAATTTTGGCACAATTCGTTTAACATAGAACTATACAAACGCCTAAAAATTAGCAAAGTTCAATAATGAATTTTTATTATAGATTTTTATAGTAAAAAGCCTACAAGTGGTTTAAATACTATAAAAATTAAGAAGGAGGAATTAATCATGTCAGGACATAGTAAATGGCATAATATACAAGCCAAAAAAGGAAAAGCTGATGCTGCAAGAGGAAAAATTTTTACTAAATTAGGTAGAGAATTATTAATCGCAGTAAAACAAGGTGGTCCTGATCCAGCTGGAAATTCTAAATTAAAAGATGTAATTGCAAAATGTAAAGCAAATAATATGCCTAATGACACTATTAATAATGCAATAAAAAAAGCTAGTGGTGCAGGAAATTCAGAAAATTATGAAGAAATTGTATATGAAGGTTATGGTCCAAATGGGGTTGCTGTTATTGTGATAGCTAATACTGACAATAAAAATAGAACAGCTGCTGATGTAAGACATGCTTTTGATAAAACTGGTGGTAATTTAGGAACATCTGGTTGTGTTTCTTATTTATTTGAAAGAAAAGGGATTATTATTATAGATAAAAAATCAACTACTAAATCTGAAGATGATTTAATGCTTCTTGTACTAGAAAACGGTGCTGAAGACTTTTCTTCAGAAGAAGACTGTTATGAAATAATTACAACTCCTGAACATTTTTCTAATGTAAGAGAATCTCTTGAAAAAGAAAATTTTGAATTTGCTCAAGCAGATATTCAAATGCTTCCAACTACTTATATCTCTCTTGATGAAAAAGCTTCTGAAAAAATGCCGTATTTTAAAAAAGTCTC
>JAAWKA010000009.1 GCA_022797145.1 Clostridia bacterium | reverse complement strand
AACTTGAAGAAAGTATTGATATTGTCATAAATAACATTAGGCAAATAACACTCATACTTGCTACCATTGTATTAATTTTATTATTAATTTGCCTTAATACAAACATATTTGTCCCCTTTAAATATGTGTTTTTCATTTTCTGAACTATTTGTATTATAAAGCCTGATAAAGACCAGAAAATTAATACTGTACTAATTATACCAATAAGTATCAATGGTAATAATTTATCTGCTGTGCTTAAACTATTAAAATCTACTGTTACTTTCCAATAAGCATATCCAAGCATTACTGTTGCTATTATGAACATCAATATACAAAGAAGTGGATTTTTTATTTTTACCTTCTCATTTTTCTTTGTTGCATTTATTAAATTGATTAATTTATATTTTGAAACTGTAAATGTATTGAAAAACATTACTCCAATATAGATTACTGCAAAATAAATACAAGTTTTTATGAAAGCATCTTCTGAGAATACAAATTGAAACTTGCTCATATCTGATTGAAACATTTTAGCAACCAATATTGACATAAATTGTGAAGCAAATATACCAACAATCATTCCTATAGCAAGTGAAATTACTCCAACAAATATTGTTTCCATTAATATTATTTTTGATATTTGACTTTTACTCATTCCTAGTGTCATATAGATTCCAAACTCTTTTTTTCTTCTGTTAATTAAAAAATTATTAGCATATACTATTAATAGTCCAAGTATAACTGCAACAAATAGTGATATATATCCAAGTGTTATTACCATTAATTTTATAATTTCCTTTTGGGATTGTGATACTTGTAACATTGCCTGTTGAGAATCTATTGAGTTAAACATATAAAAAATTGCTACCCCTAATACTAACGTTAGAAAATATATTGCATAATCTTTTATACTTTTTTTCATATTATTGAAAGATAACTTAAATAACATCATTTAAATCACCTCCAAGAAGTGTTTGTACTTCTATGATTTTTTCAAAAAACTGTTTTCTTGTATCATTTCCTTTTACAAGTTCACTAAAAATTTTTCCATCTCTTATAAATATGATTCTGTTAGCATAACTAGCAGAAAAAGCGTCGTGTGTAACAACTAAAAAAGTGGTATCTAATTTTTGATTTAAGTATTCAAATGTTTCTAATAGTTGTCTTGCTGATTTTGAGTCTAATGCACCTGTTGGCTCATCTGCTAATATTAATTTTGGATTCGTGATAATAGCTCTTGCAGAAGCAACTCTCTGCTTTTGTCCTCCAGAAACTTGATATGGATATTTATTTAATATCTGTATTATATCTAGTTTCTGTGCTATATCTTTTACTCTTTTGTCTATTTCTTTTGAATTTACTTTTTGAATTGTTAATGCTAATGCAATATTTTCATAAGCTGTTAAAGTATCTAATAAATTAAAGTCTTGAAAAATAAAACCTAAGTCTTCTCTTCTAAACTTATTTAGATTATTTCCTTTAAGTCTGGTAATATCTTTTTGATTTATAATAATATGCCCTGCTGTTACTTTGTCTATTGTAGATATACAATTTAAAAGAGTTGTTTTTCCAGATCCACTTGCTCCCATAATTCCAACAAATTCTCCCTTTTCTACGTTAAAGCTAATATTGTCTATTGCTTTTGTTATATTTGATTTATTTCCATAATATTTTTCTATGTTTTTTACTTCTAATACTTTTTCCATAAATAAAACTCCTTTCAATCTAACATTATTATAAATATTTTTCTTAATATTTCCTATTGATTTATCTTACATTTACCTTACACTTTTGTAAGGTAAGAAAAAATGCCTTTTTGATAGGCATTTATATTCCATATTATTTTAAAAGTTATATTTTTCCCAAAAATTTACTAATATTATTATTCATAGCATAATTTGAAATACTAGTAAAGTTTTGATCATAATTGTAAGTTTCTTGTCCAAAACTCAACCACATTTTAGACCAACTTTTTTTGCTTTTTAATAATCTTTGAACATTCGAATCGCTCAATATCGTATTTTTCTCTTGCTTATTTAAATCAACTGTTTTCTCTTCATCATATAATTTGCATTGTAAGTCACACTCAAGCTTATCACAATGATAAGCAAAATCAGCTTCTTTCGTTTTGCGTTCATCAAATTCTATAATCATATTTTCAATATCTTCTTTGTCAAGTAATCCATTTAGTACTTTTTGAACAGCAACATGACCTAATTTTTCTTTTTCTTCTTTTGTTATTTGAAATTGAGTTAAATCGCCAATATATATTTCTTCCAATTCGTGAACTGCTATCATAAATATTACCTTCATAATATTTATATCGTATTTATATTCAGACTTCATTGCTATAGCTAACATCTGTACACCAAATATATGCTCTGCAACACTTTCTAATCTATCTCTTTCTACATTCCAGTCTTTCCACCCAGTCCTAATTATATTTTTCAATCTGTTACATAATACATAATACCTTAAAACGTTTTCTTCTTTTTTCATAGTAAAATCACACCTCATTAAAAATTATACCAATCTATAGATGTATAGTCAAATTCAATTATTTCTCCATTGACATACATAAAACATTGGTTTTTCAACTATTTATTGATATACTATAATTATAAAAACACAAGAAAATTTGGTTAGCAATTTTCTCTTCATCTTAAGGAGGATTTTACTATGAAGAAAATATCTATTACTTCTTTTTCCTTCTTATCTCCTATTTTAAGCAATTTATTTACTTCTTTTAATCTTACTAAACTTTCTTGTAGTTCTTGTTCAAATGAAATTGATAATGTTTCTTGTGCATTTTTACATTGTAATTCTAAATTCTATAACATTATTATAAAAGTTATTACACTCTTAACAATATTTTTGATATACTGCTATAACTCAGATTACTTAGTAAAATTAGCTTCTTATATCTACATAACTACTTTGGGGAAAGATTAGCTGTATTTGTGTTCCTCCCTCTTGAACTCCATTTAATTCTATTCCTACTCCTAATTTATTGCATAAGTTTTTACATAAATACAACCCAATTCCAGTAGACTTTCTTCCTATTAATCTTCCATTTGTTCCTGTAAAACCTTTTTCAAAAACTTTTGTAACTTCTCCTTCTTTAATTCCTATACCATTGTCTTTAATATATAAAATAACATTTTCTTTTCCCTGTTTTGCATATATTTCAATTTCTAAATTTTCATCTTGTCTTTTATATTTTACACTATTTTCAATAATTTGATTTAATATAAATACTATCCATTTATTATCTGTATTTACTTCTACTTCTATGTTATGAATATTTATAGATATTTTTTCATGTATTAAAATATTTTTATTTTTTCTGATACTCTCATTTACAATATCTTTTAAACTGACTTTTTTTATATAATAATCTTTTTCTACAACATTGCTTCTAGCATAATATAAGGCTTGTTCTACATAGTTTTCTATTTTTTGCAGTTCTTCATCTATGCTTTTTGTTATTTGACTTTTATTATTTTCTATTATCATTTTACTTGTTGCTATTGGTATCTTTACCTCATGTATCCATAATTCTATATAATCTTTATAATCTTCTTGTTTATATTTATATGAATTTACATTTTCAATCATGGATTTATTAATTTGCTCTAATAAATCTTTTAATATTTTTCCTTCCATGAAATTGGGCTCTTTTATAATTTCACTAATTAGGTATTTATTATCTAGCTCATTTAAGATATTTTCTAAGCCTTTATAAAAGTTTTGTTTGATAAAATATTCTACACTAACTTCTATTAAATATATACTAACAATTGTAATTGGAATATATATTTTTATAAAATTAGCAATTGTATAAGGAATTAAAAATATTTCTATTGTTGTAATTCCAAATAGTAGTAAAACAGCTAAAAGTATTTTATCTTTTATAAAATTTTTTAAATTCATATTAATTTTCTCCCTTTAATATGTAGCCTAGTCCTCTTTTTGTTTCTATTAAGTCTTTCAATTTTAATTCTTCCAATTTCGTTCTCAATCTAGTAATGTTTACACTTAAAGTATTATCATCAATAAAACTTTCACTTTCCCACAAGCAATTCATTATATCTTCTCTTGAAACAATTCTCCCTCTATTTTCAATTAAGTATTTTAAAATCTTATATTCATTTTTAGTTAAATCAATGGTTTTATCATTTTTTATTATTGTACTGTTTGATATATTTAAAATAAAATCTTTTGCATCAATTTTGTCCATTAACTCACTATTATTATTTGTTCTTTTTAATAATGAATTTATTTTTGCAAGTAATATATGTATATTAAATGGTTTTGTAATGTAATGATCTGCTCCATAATTGATTGATAATAATTCATCTATTTCATTATCTCTACTTGTTATTATTATAATTCCCATATTAGACTTTTTTCTTATTTCCTTGCAAATAAATTCTCCATCTGCTTCTGGTAAATTTATGTCTAATAATATAAGATTTGGATTGGTTTTAAGAATATCATTTATAGTATTTTTAAATGTTCTTAATACTTCTACTTGATATCCATTATTATTTAAGAATATTTCTAGTTCATCTCTTAATTTTTCATCATCTTCAATTATTAATATTTTTTGCATTTGTCATCTCCTCTAAATTTATTATATCATACTTTTATTAATGTAAATCTTTCAATTCTGTAAGATTTCTTTTAATCATAACTTATTTAATATAAAAATAAATCTTAATTATTGAACAAAAAAGTTTAATAATTAAGATTCACTTTATAGATAATTTTATATAGATTCTGCTTTATTTATATCATTAATATTCATAGATGGCACTCCTATATATAAATCTTTATTTCCTGATAATGTATTACATTTTAGTATTTGATAATTATGATATATATATGATGTACTTCCACCATCTGAATATATGCTTCCAAATATTACTTCATCTTCTTTTACATCTTTATTTGCTTTTTTTAATATTTCTTCTATTGTGATTTTATTATTTATTAAAGCATCCCTTAGAGGCATTTTTTCTCCCTCTATTATGATATCTACAGTGCCTTTATATGAGTAAATATTATAGTCATATTTATTGCTTTCTTCTTTACCAAGTATTTTTGTTATTTCTTCCTTCTGCACCTTTTCATTAAATTTTATCTCAAATCTTTCATTTGCTACCTTTTTTACTTCTACATAGCTACATATTGGAATTGTTTTATTTGTTTTTATTTCTTTTAAGTCTAATGAATAATATGTTTTTAATTTTATTTGTTCTTTTGGTGTATCGCTTTTTACTAATGTATATTGGTTTTTATCATATTCATTTGTTATTATTTTTCTATCCTCTGTAGTAGCATAACCATCTCTTCTATTATCAATTTTTAAAATAAATTTATCTTTTGTATATTCTAAATTAGTTAATATAGGCTGTCCTTCTACAGTATATTGAACAATTCTTATTTCATCTGGTATATCATTTTCTACATTTTTTATAAAATTGTCTAATTCTTCTATATGATATACTGTGTTTGAATTTCCTAAAATATAACATTTGTCTTCTACCATTTTTGCTAAATCATAGTCTAATTCTATATTCTCTAATTTTACGTATTTTTCATCATTCTTTATTTTTGGTTCTACATTTTGGATAAGTTCCATTTCTTCACTAAAATCATTATAATCCATAAACCAAGTTCCTATTTTTATACCACTAAATCCTTCTAGTGTATGAAAGTCTATTACTTTATACCCTAAACCTAGATAGATCTTTGTTCCGCCATCATTTACTTCATCCTTTAGTATGCAAAATATTGGTTTTTCTTGTTTTTGTACTCTTAAATAATCTACTATAAAAAATATTAAAGTTAATAATATACATATAATTAAAATAATTTTTGCTCCTTTTTTCATTAATCTTACCTCTTTTATAATTTAATTTTCTTAATGCTTTTTATATTATCATAAGAGTAAATAATTGTCTATATACTCATAGGTTAGTATTATAATTCTCTTTAAATTATGATTATTGGTAAGTTTGTTGAAATTATAGCAATTTAAAAAACAAGACATATTACTAAATTGCAAATAAATCAAGTTATTAATGTAATTAAATATCCACTAGAAATGCAATAATGAATGTTTTTGATCATTCTGTATTTTTCTTTTTTAACTCCTCGCTTCATTATCACAAGCAGCAAAACATTCGCATTCAGAAATATTTAGTTCTTTATAAAGATTAGTAAGCATTGTTATGTTTGAATAATTAATACTATTTATCATTTTGGAACAGTTGTAGGAATTACATAAAGTTTGTTTGCAAGTTCCTTGCTTAATTTTGTAAAAATATATAGATACATTTTCTATAGCTATAATCTGTTATTTTATATCCTTGATAACTTTTTTTAGTAACTCTTTCCAATTTTCGAATGTCAATATCTTCAAAGCTTCGTCAAAATTATACCATTTTATATCTTCAATTTCACTTTCTTGCATCTTTAAATTTTCATTTTTAGGAACTGCTATATATAATACTGTTGTTTTATATATTTCATCTTTTATAATATAATTTAATACATATCTTTTTTCTATGTTTATTTCAACATCTAGTCCTACTTCTTCTTTTACTTCTCTTAGTGCTGTTTTTATTTCATCTTCGCCTTCTTCCATGTGCCCTTTAGGAAATCCCCAAAAATCACCATTTTTCTGATGTACTAATAAGACTTTTTCATTTTTTATAATAATACATCCACAGCTTTTTTCTTTTCTTAAATTCATAGTTTTCTCTCCTATATATTGTTTGCACAATATTAATGTTTTATATTATTGAATATTTTCCCTATTTACTATTACTATTTTTTAATGTCTAAAGCTTTTATTTTAATTATATCTCAATAAATTTATTAAAAATTATTAAATTATTTTAAAATAGTTTTATAAATTTTTGTAATTTACAACTCATTTTTGCTATTTTTTTAACTTGTATTTGTTTATTTTTCAGTAATATATTTTTAATCTAATTGATTTATTAAATTAATTGCAATTTCTTTTGCTTTTATGCTAGATACATTTTTGTTATTTGTTTTTCCTAAATATACTGAAAAATAAATCTTCTCATTTTTTTCGTATCAACAAAACCTGCAAAGTAAGAATCTACAACACTTCCTTTTTCTTTCTCCATTCCAGTTTTTCCATATATCAAAATATCTGAATTTGGTAATTCTTTTAATAACATAACTTGTTCTAATTGTCTTATTGGTTTTTGAGTTTTTCAATTGCTTGTTGTTCATCATTTACAAAAAATATATCTTTGCCATTATTGCTTTCATATATCAAGTCTCTCAATGGTTTGCTTGTATATTTTGAATAATCCCCATATACAGCAAATTTAGTTTGGTAATTTATAAATTTTTGTAAAACTTCTCCTAATACTCCATTGCTTAATATAAATAAATCTTCTAACACTGCTTGTTTGTTTAATGCTATTTTGTTACAGTTAGTTTCATATTTTATAGTCATAATAAAGTCTATTGCTGATTGTATATCTTTTATTATAACTTCATTACTTTTTACTATCGCTATTTCATTTATAATTTTTGTTTCCATTTATATCACTCCTTAATATTACAATTAGTATACATATTTCAATACCAAAATATCTCCATTCTACTGAAATTTATAATCATATTTCTTAAAGCAAACAAATTGTCCTCTTTCTAAATATAACTTATTATTTCATATTTAATTACTTCTACCTTTTTAATTTATGTGCTGTTATAATTGTATAAGTATATGAATTGATCGTTATTTTTATATTGTCAATTTCACAATACCAGTTTTTCCCTTTTATATATATATTACAATTTTTATCTAAAACTTTATTTTTACAATACTCCACAATTTCATCATTATCTAATTTAAGATTTTTTTTAATTCTATTTCTTCCCATTTCAGTAGTATGAATTTTGTCTATATTATTTAACAACGTTTGTTTATCTTCCATAAATTATGTCTCCTACAAATGATTATATAGCAAAAGGTAGATAACTTTGAATAATATCTGCCTATTGCTATTGTAAATTTTAGTTTGATTTACTAAATGTTATTCTTTGATTTGTAATACCTTTTTTGCATAAGAACATTCTGCAATAATTTTTTTATCATATTGTTGTGAATTTTGAATAACACATTTTACTAATTTTTTTGCAATTCCTTGTCCTTGATATTTACTATTTACTACTGTATGAGTTATATTCCATGTATCTTCTAATTCTTCAAACTCACACTCCCCCATTTCAACCTCATTATCATAAGCAACTGCTCTATTTTCTTTTTTTATAAATTTAATATCAATCATTTTTTATCCTCTCTATAAATATTATATAGGATAGATAATTTTCATCTTAATTACCTTTCCTAGTTATTTTAATATCTTATTCTAATATTTGTTTATATTCTCTTCATTGAATACCATTGTAGATCTTAAATTGTATAACAATCTTACAAAAGTACTACCATTATCTAAAATTAACTACCATTTTCGCTATATGTTCTAGTGTATATATTATTTCTTCATCTATTCCTAAATCACTTAAAAAGCATCTACATTGTTCTCAAGATATACTTACATGCTTTATATTTATGGTTTTAAACTTGTTTTCATATTTTTAAAGAATTAAATCTGAACTATAAATATAATACATCTGCTAATAATAGTTTCGCTCTCATATCAATTATATCTTGTGCTATTGGTATGTAGTCTGGTTGGTAATGTGTAATTAACAGATACTCAATTTTTATAAAGCGCTTGTAGTATACCTTCTCAGTCAGTATCTCCTAATAAAGTATCACTTTTACCTTTTATATAATAACAATTTATATTTCCATATTTTAAATTTGTATATCTAATACTTTTTTATTAATTTTGAAATTAATGCTCTACAAGTATTCATTTGAATGCAAGTATAAAAATTATTCGTTACTTCTTTACCTTTCCCAATTGTTGTTGCATTATTTGCATCTTCTTCCGTTTCCCAAAGAACAAAATCAGTCCATATATCACCTTGTAAGTAATGTTCCCAAGAGATAAATCCCTTTGCTTTAGAAATAATCTCATCATGTAATTTTTGTGTTAATTCTACAAATTGTTCTTCACTTACACCTTTTTTAAGTTTATACGAAAATATCCATGCTGTTTTATTCATATATAATTCCTCCTCTACAGCTTACTAATTGATGTTACTATTATATAATAAAAGACTGATAATATCAACTAATATCAGCCATACCTATTGTAATTTGTGTTACTCTTTGTCTTTTTTGCTATTCCTATATAATATACTAAATGTTAATGTAAATAACATTGGTATAACTGAATAACCAGCATTATTTAATTTATGAGTGATTACTAAGTATCCACCAATCAAAGTTAAAATTGCAAATACAAGACTTAAAATCAAAAATATTTTTACTTTTAATTTTTCTTTATTCATAACTTTTACATCTCCTTTATATATTTAGTTAATAGTTGTTATCACAAATACATTATCCGTTTTAAAATTTTCTTCTGTTATATCTTCGTTGTATAAAACCAAATATAAGTGATTATTATTTTTATATTCTGATATATAATTAAATTCTTTCAGTTCAATTATTCTATCAGTTTCTGCTGAAAATTTATCTCTTGTATTATCAGTAACTATATATAATTTATCAGATTTTTCGTAATATAAAATATCTATTAATATTAAATCTCCTTCAACAGTATTTTGTGCTACTCTAATAAATCCAGTTTTTTTGTTCTTATAACTTTCCATAAATTCACTATATAGATTATCATTATGAACCATTGCACCTATAACAAAGCAATCATCTTTTTGAGCATCAAATGAAGTATATTCCTTTGATAGTGTCCTAATATCTCTATCTTTTGTCAATTCAGTATTATAAAAATCATCTATATTACTTATACTATCTTTTTGTTCTTTATTATTTTCGCTATCTATTGGTAATTCATATTTCATAAACCAATTTCCCATTTTTGCACCTATATTACTTTCATAAGGCTCACTTGGAGATACTCCAACATATCTAATAACCTTATAGCCTAATCCCCAATATGACACTTTACTACCATTATTATTAACTATTTTGATACAATACTTTGGCTCGTGTCCTGTTGCTACTCTACCACTATCTACATAGTTCGTTATAATTCCTGCAACTATAAGTATCATTAAAAGTATTCCTACACCAATACATATCTTCTTTTTCATAAGATTCCTCCTAGTATAACTTAATATTATTCTACTATACTACAAACTTGTAAGTTATCGAAAGGACTAAAACTATTGATCTATTATTCATTATTCTTTATCCACCTGGTGGTTCATATATCTCTATTGAAGTAGACTTTACTTTACCATTTTCATCAAACTTTACATATAGTTTATAGTATGTATGCCCACCAAAACCCACATAACTAGTTTTTTCTCCAGCATCATATCTATAAACACTATCATGAACCTCTGTACTTTCTGGTTTTCCTAATTGTGTAATAACTTCTTCTTTTGATAGTCCCATAAGTTTTTCACTATCGTTAATTTTTTTAATTTTTATATAAGTATCATCTGGTCTTGCACTTACATAATTAAACCATATAGGTTCGAATAACGTAGATATACACATAGTAATGACTATAGCAGATATACAAATTGCTATTCTATCTTGTACTGCTACTTTTCTTCTTATTACGAATATTACTATAATAGATATTATTATACCGATTACATATGGTAAAAAACTTACTGTCCAAAAGAAAAGTAAAAGTAAAACAAATCCAATAATACCTAGAATTTGCATTCTTATTTTTATAATTGCTATTATTAATGGAAGAACAATTTTTATCTTATTCTTTTCTCTTATACCTTTATAAAATACATATATGCAAAAAATAATTAATAGAATTTTTGCTATATTCTTTAAAATCATAATTCTATTTCCCCATACAACTTACTAATTGATGTTACCATTATATAATAAAAGACTGATAATATCAACTAATTATCAGCCATACCTATTGTAAGTTATATTCCAAATTCTTTTGCTATCTCATGTCCTTTTTCTATTAACTTTTTGCCTATTCCTTGTTTTTGATATTCTGGTAATACTCCAAGTGGTGCTAATACTAATTCTTCATATTCTCCTATTTTAATTTTTGTAAATAAAATATATCCAACTATTTTACTGTCTTGAATTGCAACTAATGATAATTGTGCTATAAAATTATTGCTATTTCTTAATGCTATTACTAAATCTTGTTCATTCCCATCACTATGCTCTGCTGTTTCAAATGCTGTTTTTACTACATTATATACTTCTTCATAGTCCTTTTTAGTTTCTTGCCTTATTTCTAACATTTCTATTTCTCCTCAAAATTGCAATTTTACTTTGTCATAAATATTTCTTGATTACCATCATCTATAATAAATTTATTATTCTTTGTTTTTATAAGATGAGTTCCGACTGGCATATCTAAATATGGAATAATAGATTCATCATAATTACAAATCGTATTCAATTTATAAATTTTATAATTATTTGAATTGTTACTATAATTTTCATCTTCATCACCTTTGAAAAATCTCCACCCACTGTCTAGAAAAACTGTACTAGGTTCATCTCTATACATATATCCTACTTTCCAGCCCTCTATTGTAATCATATTTGTTGCCATACAACCATCATTACCTTCATAATCAATTAGTTTATTTATTTCTTCTTTTTTCTTTTTAAAAATATTCACTTTACTAGCTCCTCTACAACTTACTGGTATAGTGCAATTTTAATGCTACTAACTTAAAAATCACTAAAAACATAATAATTTTTTTATTTTCATTATACTTATTAAATTTTCTATATTAGTACAATTTTCAATGTTTTTAAGCTTTTATTAAACTGTATTAAAACTCATTAAGCGTTATTAAGAGGTTTCATTGTTGGAAAAAGTAATACATCTCTTATAGATGCTTGATCTGTTAATAACATTACAAGTCTATCTATTCCTATACCAAGTCCACCTGTAGGAGGTAGTCCTATTTCTAGTGCATTTATATAGTCTTCATCCATCATTCCAGCCTCATCATCACCTGCTTCTCTTGCTTCTACTTGTTTTTTAAATCTTTCATGTTGATCTATTGGATCATTTAATTCTGTAAATGCATTTCCATATTCTCTTCCTCCTATGAATACTTCAAACCTTTCAGTTAACCTTGTATCTTTTTTGCTTCTTTTAGCAAGTGGTGATATTTCTACTGGATAATCATAAATAAATGTAGGTTGTATTAAAGTTTTTTCTACATATTCATCAAAGAATATACTAATTATATCTCCTCTAGTTTCTTTTAATTTTGGTACTTCTATTCCTTGTTCTTTTGCTATTTTTAATGCTTGTTCGTCTGAATTTATCTCATTAAAGTCGATTCCTGTTACTTCTTTTATTGCTTCTATCATTGTTATTCTTTTCCATGATGGTGTTAAATCAATTTCTTGACCTTGATATGTTATTTTTGTTGTTCCTAATACTTTTTTTGCTGCTCTTACAAATATTTCTTCTGTTATCTCCATCATATCATTATAGTCTTGGTATGATGCATATAATTCTAACATTGTAAATTCTGGGTTATGTCTAATATCCATTCCTTCATTTCTGAATACTCTACCTAATTCATAAACTTTGTCTATTCCTCCAACTATTAATCTTTTTAAATTCAGTTCTAGTGCAATTCTTAAGTACATATTTATATCTAAAGTATGGTGATGTGTAGTAAATGGCCTTGCTGTTGCTCCTCCTGAAATTGTATTTAATATTGGTGTTTCCACTTCTAAATATCCTTTTTCATCTAATACTTGTCTAATTTCTTTTATTATTTTGCTTCTAATTAAAAAAGTATCTTTTACTTCTGGATTTACAATTAAGTCTACATATCTTTGCCTATAACGTAAATCTGTATCTTTTAATCCATGAAATTTTTCTGGAAGTGGTTTTAAAGATTTTGAGAGTAATATTATTTCTTTTGCATGTACTGATATTTCTTCTGTTTTTGTTTTAAATACAAATCCCTTTATTCCAATAATATCCCCAATGTCATATGTTTTAAATTCTTTATATTGTTCTTCTCCTAAATCATTAATACTTACATAACTTTGTATTTTTTCATCACAATCTTGAATTGTGCAAAAAGCTGCTTTTCCCATAATTCTCTTTGCTATAATACGTCCTGCAACACTAACATCTATATTTTCTAATTCTATAAATTTTTGTTTTATTTGTTTTGCTGTATGTGTTCTATCATATTTTGTAACTTCAAAAGGGTTTTTTCCTTTTTGTTCTAATTCCTCCAATTTGTCTCTTCTTATTTTTATTAAATGATTTAAGTCTACTATCTCTTCTCCCTGTATTTTTTCATTTTCTTTCATTTTATCTCCACCTATCTTTATCTATTTTATTATTGGTTTATTTATAATTTTTAAGTATTATTAAATTCATTATGATATCTTATTATATATTAGAATCCTCAGAATGTAAACTATATTAAGTTTTTTCTTTTATGTTTTAATATAATTTTCTATTTTATATAGGTTAGAAAAAACAGGAATGGCTAATTAGCTATTCCTGTCCTATTGCTTCTTTCATTCTGGAGTATACTGTCAATGTCCAATGAAATTGATCTCCTGGTATTGCACTTTCTTTGCAATATTCGGTATTTACTCCATGTATTGTGCTCCCATTGTAATATTTTCCTTCAGGTTTTAAATAATTTTGTGCTAAATTATTTACCAATTCCTGAATTTCCTGTTCTTCTGTTTCATAGTGCTTTAAACTACCATCACTATTGAGTATCCCTGAATAATTATTAGTCCTTTGTGCTTTTTTATCTTGTCCCCAATATGATTCAGTAGCTTTTATTCCAACTACAAACATTTCATTTACATCTTGTTCATGGCAATATTCCCATATATATGATGCATTCCTAGAAAAATAATCTGATATATCTTTTTTTAAACGAGACATTAATATCTGAAATTCCTTTTTTGTTAAATCTGTAGGCTTTGATACATCCATGTTCATGTCAATATCTAATTTTTCTTCTACTATGTCATATATATTATGATATATGTATATAGTCTCTTGTGCATCTTCTTTTATTTGTGTGTATTTATTATTATGAATATCTACATTTGTGAACTCTTCTTTTATTTGATCTATTCGTGTTAAATTCTCTTTTATTTTTTCCTCTACTGATATGTTCCCTAATTCTATTTGTCTTATTAAGTCTTGAGTATCTTCTAACATCTCTTCAACCTGTGTATTTTTAAAATCTTCATAAATAAAAGAAGGCCTTTGTTCTGTTTCTTTTTCTGGAGACTCAACTTCTTCTTCCTTTTGAATATCTTGTATGTTATGTATCATATTTTTTCTCAACAAATCTTTAGCAATATCAGTATCTTTTCTCCAGTTAAAAGATGTTAATGAAATAAACATTACACATGTAACCACGCAGTATATAGAATATCTTAAACTTTCTATTATTATTTCTATAATAAGTTTTGGATAGTCATATACTTTTGAATTAATCTTTAATCTCCGAATAATTCTTTTAAGCTCTCTTTTTCGCCTTTCTTTTTCCTCCATTTTTACATATTTTCTCAGTTGCAACTCCCTATTACTCATATCTTCCTCCTATAGTATGTTTTTATAGTAAAATAGTTTAAAACTATGAATAAAAGTAACTCTATATCTAGATTAATCCTATAAATGAAAAAAAGTATTTTTTTATTTAAAATGTCTAAATATAGACATTTTCTATACATAGGCAAATTTTCCATTAATTTGAAATAAATTATATCATTTGTTTTATGTTAAGTCTATATATTTTCTGTTAACTTGTGATTTAATATTTTCTAAGTTCTCTTGCATGTTCTAGTGCAATATCTGTTATATTACCACTTGATATTCTAGCTATCTCTTTTATTGCGTCTTCTTCTGACAATAATTCTATTTTTGTTTTTGTATTATTATCTATTACTTCTTTACTAATATAATAGTTATAATCTCCTTTTGCTGCTATTGAGGCTAAATGTGTAATACATAAAACTTGATGGTTTTTTGCTATTTGTTTCATTTTGTCTGCTACACTATTTGCTGCAATTCCACTAATTCCTGTATCTATTTCATCAAATACTAATATCGGAACTTCATCTATATCTGCTAAGACGTTTTTTATTGCAAGCATAATCCTTGACATTTCTCCTCCTGATGCTATTTTTACTAAAGGCTTTTTTTCTTCTCCTATATTAGTTCTTATAAAGAATTCTACTTTATCAAGTCCATTTGAATTAAATTCATAATTTTCATCTAGATAAATTTGTACTTCAAATTTAGCATTTTTCATTTCTAAATCTTGTAGTTGCTGATTTATTTGCTTTGAAAGAACTTCTGAGCTTTCTTTTCTCATTTTATTCATTTCTATACAAATTTCTATCATTTTATTTTTTATTTCTTTTTCTTCTTGTTTTAATTTCACTATATATTCATCTAAGTTTTCTATCTGCTCTATTTGTTTTGTTATGTCTTCTTGATATCTTATTATTTCATCTATATTATTTCCATATTTTCTTTTTAAGGAATATATTAAGTCTAGTCTAGCTTCTATTGTTTGTCTTTGTTCTTCATCAAATTCTATTTCTTCTTTTAGAATAGTAATGTCTCTTGATAATTCTTGTAAATCATAATATATACTTTTTAAATTGTTTAATTTTTCACTATACTTTTCGTCTAATATTTCTATTTTTTCTAATGCTCTTATTGCACTACTAATAGAATCTATTGCATTTTCTCCTATATCTATATCTATTTGTTTTAAATTACTTGATATTTTTTCTTCATTTAAAATTTTACTTCTTATATTTTCTAGTTCTTCATCTTCTCCTATTTTTAACTGACAGTTTTCAATTTCTTTTTGTTGATATTTTAGTAAATCTAGTCTTCTTTGTTTTTCTATATCATCTCCATAATTGTTTTTTAGTTCATTTTTCACTCTGATATATTGTTTATAGTATTCATCATACATTGTTTTTAGAGTCTGTAAATTTTTTCCTGTAAAATTATCTAAATACTTTATATGTGAATTTGGGTCTAATATTGTTTGATTGTCTTGTTGTCCATGTATGTCTATTATGTTTTTCATAAAAGTTTTTAATTCATTTACTGTTACTAACCTTCCATTTATTTTACATAAGTTTCTGCCATTTGAATAAATTTCTCTTGATAATATAATATTTCCATCAATTGCCATTTCATGTTCTGGTAAATATATACATAACTCTACAAATGAGTGATCTTGTCCTCTTCTTATCATTTCTTTTTGAAATCTTCCTCCTGCTATTATTCCAAGTGAATCTATTATTAATGTTTTTCCTGCTCCTGTTTCTCCTGTTAATACATTAAGTCCAGTATTTAAGTCTACTACTAGGTCATCTATAATCCCTATGTTTTTTATATGTAAATTTGATATCATTTATTTTTTTGTATGATAATTATAATATCATACTCTCCTTTCCCTATATTTAACAATTATAGATATTAGTTTAATCCTTTTTTTGCATTTTCTGTTACGTTTTTTATTTTTTTTCTTATATTGTATAGTTCTAAACTTTTATATACATTATCTTTTTTCATATATGCTATATATTCTATATTTCCTGCTGGTCCTTTAATTGGTGAATAGTCTAAATCCGCTATATTAAATTTTAAACTATTTGCATACAAAAGTACTTTTTCTATTATTTTTTGATGAACTTCTATATTTTTTACAACTCCGTTTTTTATTTATATGTCCTTTTCCTGCTTCAAATTCTGGTTTTATTAGTATAACTATTTCTCCCTCTTCTTTTAAAAGTTTATATGCTTTATCTAATATTTGTGTTAATGATATAAATGAAACATCTATTGTGATAAATTCTACTTGTGGCTGTTTTTGTGTATCTATTTGTTTTATGTTTGTTCCTTCTTGATTAATCACTTTTGGGTTGCTCCTTATTTTTTCATCTAGCTGATTATGCCCTACATCTATTGCATATATTAGTTTTGCACCATTTTGTAACATGCAATCTGTAAATCCTCCTGTTGATGCTCCTATATCCATACAAATTTTATTATTTAAGTTTATAGAAAATATCTTTATTGCTTTTTCTAATTTTAGTCCTCCTCTACTCACAAATGGTAATGTTTCCCCTCTTATTTCTATTTTAACTTCTTCTTCAAAAAGTTTACTTACTTTTTGTATACATTTTCCTTCTACATATACATTTTTGTTTTCTATCGCATATTTAGCTTTCTGTCTTGTAATAAAATATCCTTTTTTTACTAGTATATTATCTATTCTTTCTTTCATTTCCACCTCTATGTTTACGAATTTTTGTTCGTTAATATTATATAATATTTTTTTATTTTGTCAAGTATTTTATTTATTTTTTGTCTGTCGAAAAATTTTTTTATTTTTATTTCAAATTTCGACAGCATATTTTATATTATTTTGTTATATTGTCTAAAACTAAAGAAAAGGAGGATAATATGGAAATTACAACAGAAAAATGTGGTACTATTACAGTATCTGTTTATAAAAATACAGAAGACGATTATGTGTTTTTTATTAAAGAAGATAATACAAGCTTATCTGATATCTCAAATATATTAGAAAAAGCTTTAATTACTTACTAGGCTAACTTTTGTTAGTCTTTTATTGTCTCTTAGAATATTTTGTAATATCACTGTATAACAAATTAATAATTAAATATAATTTATTTAAACTGGATAGATTAAAGTATGTTTAAAGAAATTAAATGATTTATCAAATATAATTGGAAAGAATATAAAAAATTATCATATTAAAATTTGAATTAAATAAATCGTAGAAATATTGATATTTCAACATTTCTACGATTTATTTAATGGTTGGGCTGTCAAAAATGTAACCCCTTTCAAATTCTCTATTTCTGGGAAAAAATCTACTTGCCTACTTGTTGAGACACATTTTTGGAACTCAAATTAACTATTTTAATTAAAAATTAGTACTACAAATTATAATAAAAAACCGTAAAAATGTTGAAAATTCAGCATTTTTACGGAGTTCATTGGCTGGGCTGGCTAGATTCGAACTAGCGCATGCGTGAGTCAAAGTCACGTGCCTTACCGCTTGGCTACAGCCCAATATATTTTTTATGGGGTGGAAGATGGGACTCGAACCCACGGTCTCCAGTGCCACAAACTGGCGCGTTAACCAACTACGCTACATCCACCGTTTTGCACTGTTACCAATGCAACAGTGCAATTAATATTTTATCTAAATAATATTGTTTTGTCAATATTTTTTAACTATTTTTATGTTATTTTTCTTCTATCCCTCTCTTGCCCATATTACAAGTCTTCCTTTACTATCATCTGTACATGTTGATAATGATACTTCTCTTTTTCCATTTGTATCTCTTGTTAAATATGTTCCGTCATCTGGTGTTGTTGTATATATATTATATATAGTATATTTTATTTTTGCACCAGAATTGTCTGTTATATATATTATATCTCCATTTGCTAATCTTTTATTTTTTCCAAAAAAACTTCCATTTCTGTAGTTATGTCCAACTATTGTTGTATTTCCTACTTGGTTTGGACCTGGTCCATAAAAATATGCTACTGATGTTTCTATTCCTTTCTTTGATGCTGTATCTATTATTGGATAATTTATTCCTGTTTTTGGTATATTTATTGAACCTAGCACATTAAATCCTTTATAAGTATATGTTTTTTTTCCACTTGAGCTACCAGTTCCCATACTTGTAGTTACCTCATTAACTGGGTCTATCACTGTTGGTACTGTATTTGAATTTTGTATTGTATTACTTCCTATTATAGTATTTGCCATATCTTGTTCATATGAAGCCATAAAATCTTCTGCATCTTTATCTATATAATATTTTCTATAAAAGTCATATCCTATAAATCCAATTAATCCTACAATTGCTATAATTGCTACAATTAATATAAATGTTAAAAATTTACTATATTTATTATCAAACATAATTTTCCCTCCTACTTTTTCATCTCTTGTTATATCTCTTTTTTTATTATATCACATATTTTTCTATTTTGATAGAGGTTTACACTATTTTTTCTCCTAATGTTTTTCCTGCTAATAAGTGGAAATGTAAATGTGGTACTTCTTGTCCTCCATCTCTTCCACAATTTACTATCACTCTATATCCTTTTTCCTTTACTCCTTGTTCTTCTGCAATACTATTTATTATTCCATATATTTTTCCTATTGTTATCTCATCTTCTTTTTCTATTTCTATTAATGACTTAATATGTTTCTTTGGTATTATTAATATATGGATTGGTGCTGCTGGTTGTATATCTCTAAATGCTAATATTTCAGCATCCTCATATATTATCTCTGCTGGTAGTTGTTTATTTACTATTTTACAAAATATACATTCTTCCATCTTTACCTCTCTTCTAATTTTTAATTATTTTATTAATACTGCTTTAATACGTCTTACGCCTGATGAACTTGCTTCTTCTTTTTTTATTTTAAATGTCCCCATATTCTTTGTATTTGTAACATGTGGTCCTCCACATATTTCTTTACTAAATTCTCCTATTGAATATACTTTTACCTTTTCTCCATATTTTTCTTCAAATAATCCTGTTGCTCCATCTTTTTTGGCTTCTTCTATAGTCATTTCTTTACAAGTTACTTCTAATCCCTTTTGTATTTGTTCATTTACTATCTTCTCTACTTCTTCTAACTCTTCTTTTGTTACTTTTTGTGGATGTGAAAAGTCAAATCTTAGTCTTTCTTCTGTTATGTTAGAACCTTTTTGTTTTGCATGTTCTCCTAAAACTATCTGTAAAGCTTTATGCAATAAATGAGTTGCTGTATGATATTCTATAGTTTTTTCATTTTGATCTGCAAGTCCCCCTTTAAACTTTTGCTCTGCTCCTGCTCTTGATTTATCCTGATGCTCTTTATAAAGTTTTTCAAATTCTTTCATATCTATTTTTAAGCCTTTTTCTTTTGCTAAATCATTAGTTAATTCTGGTGGAAAACCATATGTATCATATAGTTTAAATACAATATTCCCATCTATTTTATCTTTATTCTCTTTTTTGGTTCTTTCTATTGCTTTTTCAAGTTCTCTTTCTCCATGTTGTAAAGTTTTTATAAATTTGTTTTTTTCTTCTAATATTACTTGTTCTATTACCTCTTTATTGTGTTCCAATTCTGGATACATTTCCTCTAATATTTCTACATTCAGTTTTATTAGCTCTTCTAAATTCTCCAAGTTTATTTGTAATTTATTTAAATGTCTTGTCATTCTACGAATAAGTCTTCTTAATACATATCCTCTATCCATATTACTTGGTCTTACTCCATCACAGATCATCATCATACTAGAACGCAAATGTTCTGCTATTATTCTTCTACTACTTATATTATCTATTTTTTGAAGCTCTATAAGTTTATCCATTATTGGTTTGAATATTTCTGTGTCATATGGGGTTTCTTTTCCTTGTAATAACATATTTATTCTTTCAAGCCCAAGTCCTGTATCTACATTTTGTTGTTTTAGCTTTTCATAAGTACCATCTTTTTGTTTATAATATTCCATAAATACATTATTCCATATTTCTACATACTTTCCACAATCACATGAAGGATCACATTCTTCTCCACATGCTGGTTTGCCTGTATCATAAAACATTTCTGTATCTGGCCCACAAGGTCCTTCTTCACCTGCAATCCACCAATTGTTTTCTTTTCCAAAAAAATATATATGTTCCTTAGGTATTCCTACTTGTTTCCATATCCTCTCTGATGTTTCGTCACATGGTGCATCATCATCTCCTTTAAAGCATGTTACAAATATTTTTTCTACTGGTATTTTTAATTCTTTTGTCAAGAATTCATAACTCATTTTTATTGCATCTTCTTTAAAATAATCTCCTAATGACCAATTTCCTAACATTTCAAAAAATGTTAAATGTCTATTATCTCCCACTTCATCTATATCTACTGTTCTTAAACATTTTTGATAATCTACTATTCTTCTTCCTTCTGGATGCTTTTCTCCTAATAAATATGGCACTAATGGTTGCATTCCTGCTGTTGTAAATAATACTGATGAGTCATTTTCTGGCACTAATGGAGCACTTGGTATTACTTTATGTCCATACTTTTCAAAAAATTTCAAATATTTATTTCTTATATCTATGGCTTTCATCTTAATTCTCCTTGTTTAATATTTTTTGAAATTATATTATAAAATAAAAAGAAAAGCAAGCTATGAAATAAACATTTTAAGGTTTACTTTATAACTTACCTTTCTTTTTATGCATGCTTTATGTCTGTATTTTCTGAAATTTCGGAATTTGTTGTACATAAATTATCTATATTTAACTTGTGTACATCATCATTTCCTGTTATTCTAGCAAAAGTTTTTAATTCTTCTAAAGAAACATTTAGATAATTATATAATCTCTTACTACTTGTTTGTATATGCATTCTTTTTCTTAGCTCTTCATCTTGTGTTGCTACCCCTAATGGACAATACCCATTTTGACAAATTCGATATTGCTGACAAGCTATTGCCATTAATGCTGCCGAAGAAATTGCAATAGCATCTGCCCCCATTGCTAAAGCCTTTGCAAAATCACTTGAAATTCTAAGTCCACCTGTAATTACTAAATCTATATCTAAATTATTATTTTTTATAAACTTTCTAGCACGGTGTAATGCATATATTGTTGGTATAGATGTAGAATCTTTTATAATTTTAGGACTTGCCCCTGTTGCTCCTCCTCTTCCATCTATTGTAACAAAGTCTGGCTGTGCATATGCTATCCATTCTAAATCTTTTTCTATATTACCTGCTGCTATTTTTATTCCTATTGGTCTTCCTTTTGATCTTTGTCTTAATTGAGTTACTAATTCTTTTAAGTCTTCTTTTGTTTTTATATTTTCAAAACATGATGGACTAATAATGTCTTTGCCCATTGGTTTGTTTCTAACTTTTGCTATTTCTTCTGTTACTTTCTGAGCTGGAAGATGTCCTCCCATTCCAGGTTTTGTTCCCTGTCCAATTTTTATTTCAATTGCATCAGAATTTTCTAAGTTTTCATCTGTTACACTATACAAATTAGGAACATATTCAAAAATATATTTATATGATTCTTCCTTTTCTTCTTTAAGTATTCCTCCTTCTCCGCTACACATAGCAGTCTTTGCCATACATGACCCTTTTGCTAATGCTATTTTAGCTTCCCTAGATAATGCTCCAAATGACATGTGAGATATATAAATTGGACTTTCTATTATCATTGGTTTTTTTGCATTCTTTCCAATAATTGTTGTCGTATTAACCTCAGCCTTTTCATCTAGTGGCATTGGATTTAATTGTGCTCCTAATATTAAAATATCATCCCAAGATAACATATCTTTTTTGCTAGACATTGGTTCAATTATTGTCTCTCCTGTTGTAGCTATTTTATGTATTATCTTCATATTACTGTCTACATCTGGACTTTCATTAATTAAGTCCTTATCATAGCTTAAATCTCCTATATCATTTTCTTCCTCTTTTTTAGTTACTTCTATATTTTGTGTATCCTCAATTTTTTCAAAATAACTTTTAGGACTTTTACAAAGAGGGCAAACCCAATCCTCCGGTAAGTCTTCCCATTTAATTTTTTCTTTTTCTTCATCATAAATATAGCCACAAGCTAAACATTTATATTTTGCCATATTTCCTCCTTTTTTATCATTTCAATAACTTTATTATTTCTACACTTTTAATGTAGTTTTATATATTATACATTAAATGATAATGATTATCAATATCTTTTTAAATTTACTTATTTCTTATTTAAATTTTATTTAGAATTTAAATAAAAAGCTTAATATTAACTAAGCTTTTTATAATAAAATCTATTTTTTTATATAAAATATGTTTAATATTTTTGATACAATTGCTACTATTTTTCCATTTTTATTCTTTGCAAAGCTTTTTCCTAAAGCTTTACCTCCTACAGTTAGAGCTGCTACTAATGCACTCACAAAAAATTGTATATCAAAACTAAGTCCATATTTTTGCATTATTTTTAATGATACCATTGCACTTATTGCTCCACTTAATACTCCACATATATCTCCAATTACATCTGCACATATATTTGCAACCTTTGCTGAATTTCTAATTAGATTAATTGCAGTTTTAGAGCCTGGTATTTTTTTGCTTGCCCTTGCATGAAATTCTTCTTCTTCTGCTATTGTTACTGCTACTCCTATAATATCAAATAAGATACCTATTCCTATAACTAATACTAATATAAGTATTGCTAGCATTACTGGTATATCATTTATTGCTGTTGATGATATGTACGAAAATAATAGAGATAATAAAAAGGTGGCTATAAATACTGTAAAAAACCATTTTATTTCTGAATTATTTTTTTTCAATTTATTCTCCTATTATTATATTATTACAGTTGGTAAAAGTTTAAGTAAACTTTGCAGTTTAGGTCTAGTTGAATTTCTCTATTTTCTACTAAGTATTACTACTTAGCTGTTTCCATTTAAAGAAAATATTCTTTATTTTTTAAAGAATACCAGACAGCCACTAAAATCTACACCTTAATCCTTAAACTTCCTTACTTCTTATGAAGCAAACATTCTAGAAGTTTTCCTTCATATATTGCTACCTATTATTAGTCTTTTTTGCAATAATAATTTCAAAGCCATAATATTTTATTATTTAGCTATTATAATAAAATACCTTTTCAACTCATCCCAAAGTTACCACTCAAGACAGGCTACACTATATATTGTGTCTTGGCACTTTATATAGGTTACACTTAAAACTTTTACTTAAGCCTCCGCGACTATAGGGGAATACTATGTATGCCATTACATATTTCCCTATTGTCTTTACTCCCTGATAACACACATAACTGGGCGTTTTGCGCACTAACAAGAAACTTCATCGATGTGCCCTTTAGTGGATTTTTAGCCCCACCCTCATAATAGACAATATAACTAGAATAATGCACCAACATTTAGGAATTATATCACATGTATTTTACTCTTTCAAAAGCATTTTTTTATTGGTTTTGACATACTTCATTTAATATTGTTGATTTAGTTAAAATAATTTTATATCTTTATATCTTTTTCATTTTATCTTATATTTTCTCTCATTTTCTTTATTACCTATAATATGTAGGACATAATAATAAATTATGTCCTTACTTTATTATATATCCATTTGACTACTTAAAAAACCAGCTGCTGATTGCACAACTTTTAATTCTGCATCTCCCATTTTTGTTTTTGCATCTTTTGATAATAATATTACACTTCCTATTGCATCTCCTTGTGATACTATAGGGTATACAACTTGTGAATTATATCTTCTTTCTTTATTGTCATTTTTTATTACTGGTATTGATACCTCATTGTTTTGTTTACTTGTATATATTTCTTTATCTTCTAATAATTGTTCTAATTCCTCACTTAGATCCTGTTCTAAAAACTCTTTTTTAGCCCCTCCAGAAACAGCTATTACTGTATCTTTATCTGTAATACATGCAATATGACCTGTTGTTTTTGCTAATGTCTCTGCATATCCGACTAGCAAATTCTGATAGTTCTCCTATTGGTGAATATTTTTTTAGTATTACTTCTCCTTCTTTATCTGTAAATATTTCTAGAGGATCACCGTTCTTTTATTCTAAGTGTT
Organism: Clostridia bacterium; assembly: GCA_022797145.1. Lineage (GTDB taxonomy): Bacteria > Bacillota > Clostridia > TANB77 > CAG-508 > RGIG8482. The sequence goes on along the minus strand of JAAWKA010000009.1, from coordinate 32,889 downwards.
TTTCTTATTTCTTTTGGGATAACAATTCTACCTAAATCATCTATTCTTCTTACTACACCTGTTGCTTTCAATTTTTTACCTCCTTTTATTTGTGTTTATTTTTAGTATTCTTTTTTTACTTGTTTTTATTCATAATTTTGACAAAAAAATAAATTAAAGTAAATATATCTGCAAAACAAATAAAATTACAGAAGTCTGTATTTTTTTGTTTATGATGTAATTTAATTATTTCTTAATATTTAGGTAAAATATATATATAATTGAGAATATCAGAAACTTTTATCTTTCTGATATTCTCTTAAATAAACTTCTCTATTTTATATATTCAATTTTGGATTTATTTTTTAAATAATTTATATAAATATCTTGCAATTGTATTAACAATTTATATCTTGTATTAGGGTTCTCACTTTGTTTATATTCGTTATATTTACTTGCAAACTCATTATTTTCAACATTTACTTCATCTTTATCCATTTCATCATTACTTATTTTTTTTATAACATTTGCTTTCCATTTTAATATTGTTCTTTCTTTCTTTTCCCTTTCAGTATAAAATGTCAAAAACTCATCATAATTCATATTAAATCTCTCTAATATTTTATTCATATCTTCACTACCGTTGTTTACACTTTTCCTTAATAATATTTTCAATGGCTTCATTTTCTTCTTTTGATAAAACTTCTCCTGTTTCTTCTGCATTTTTTAATATCACATAATCTTCTATTATTCTTTTAATTACATCCTCATTACCTTCATTTGTATTCATTTTAAAATCAACAAACTCTATTTCTTTTTTATTAATGTTTTCCCCATCAATAATTAGAACTATTTCATCTGATTTATTATCTATTACTGTTTTTACTTCATTAATCCCTTTATGTTGTTGCTCTTTTGACAATAGTATGTTGTTTTCATTTATATTTTCACTATCTATACTTATACTACTACTTGTTTGCTTATACACCTCTTCATTTTTTATAGTTACTCTTATTAATACTAATACTAGAACTATCAGTATTAGAACTATAGCTATTATTTTTATAATTTTTCCAGTTTTAATTTTACATCTTTCTTCCAAATATTTTTCCTCCTTTTAGTAAATTTTACCATATTTCCATAAAATATATTTCTCCATAATTAGTATAATTTCTTGCCATTCCTGCTTTACTCATTTCTTTTAAAAGTGTTGAAGAAAAATTTATTAAAAATTTAGAATAATCTCCATTTGCTTCCCAATCATAATAATCTATTATTCCATATCTTACATTCATTATATAATTTTTTTCCTCTCTACTAACTATACATTCCATTTTTATTCTATATCTATTTAAAGTTAAATACCAATCTCCTTTCTCTTGAGTTTGACCTGATGTCTCAAACACATTAGAAAAAGTTATAGTTTCGCCATTACTAAGCCCCAATCTTTCTGCTATATATTTAGCTTCTGAAATATTCTGTTTCATTTTTTCTTCTATCTTATTATCACCTTCTATAGCAGAATACAGGTCAATTTCTCTCATTGTATGTCCCTCTTTATAAATATCCTCTTCAAGTAAATATCCATTACTAGTTTTTCCCTCTTGCCCTGAAGTTAAAAAATATAATAACGCTGATGAAGCATTAGGAAATTTTTTAGAAGCTGCATTTGCACCTGCATAGGCCATTAACCAAGAATTCTTTATTCTATCATATGAGATTAAATATTCTGCTAATGGCATAGACTTATACTCATTTTCACTCTCCTCTATTTCTGAATAAACCAAAGGTTCTACTTGTATATCTTCCCATGAAATATTACTACTAAATATTATACCTCTCTCTTTACCATACATATATATATTGAATACTTTTATTTTATCATAATATATGTCATAATTTGCTGCTATATAATCATTTTTTCCTATTTTTACTCCGCCAACTTGAAACATTATTATAATGTGATATTATTACTTCACCTGAAGTTTTTATTTTAATCCAAAAACATGTATTATTTCCTGTATGATTATAATATTCTGATGTCTCATTATTAACAGACATTTTAGCATTATTATAACAAATTATAATATCTGTTGTTCCATAATCTACTCCTATAAAGTAATATGGATAATCTTTTATATCTACATTGATTTGTTTTACTATTTCTCCTACATTGATGTTATATATCTTATTTTTATAATTAAATTCTGCTGTATTTCTTCTACTTGTTTCTCTTGTTGTATTTCTTCTTTTCCCAATGCATGCACTGGAAAAAAAGAAAAGAACATTACAAATATAATTAGTATTGTAACAGTTCTCTTTAGAGTTTGATTACAAATAATTTTATTTTTCATGCTTATTCCTCCTTTTTATTTTAAATAAAACATAATGTACCTTATTTAATAAATTAATTCTATTCTTTGTTTTATATATTGTCAAACAGTTTTCATGGCATTTTACGAACTTATTCGACATTAAATTTAATATGATTTATATATCAAATATACTTTTTCGAATCATTATCTAAGATGTACACATCTTATTTTATACAATAGGTTTAAATTTAGTAAAAAATATACTCATAATTCTATTCTTTTAGAAGTAAAGTTTACAAAAAAAAAATATATATTATAATAAATTAAATTTATTATAGGAGGTTTAATAATTTTATGGATAAAAACTCTAATCCACCTTTAGCAATTCCATATATAATAATTTCTTTATATATTAACATATTCTTTACTATTAATGCATTTTTATTTCATTCTCTTGAAGAAGCTATAAATTTTTTAAAAATAATCATCCTTCCATTCTTTCTTATAATAATAATATATTTAATTTATAGAAAGTATCATCCTTCTAAAGTTAATATTAACTATAAATTTTTGTTAATTAGCATATTATCCTTTACTGGAATAATGGCATATTACATTTCTTATATAGTATTAGTTCTTGATAATTTTAGTAATATTATAGTGTTTCTATTAGGATTAATTTTTATGATATCAACATTATTATCATTTATAAAAAATTACAAAATAGCTTTTAGTATTGTTGAATATTTTATACTTCCCTTATTCTGCTTTCTAACCATAACTTTTGCATTTATATTATTATCTTATTCTTTTACAAATATTACTTGTATCATTTGTAATCCTAATAGATATGAATTTGTAAAACATCATTATTTTTCTCCTCAAGAAGTTATATCTTTTCCTAAAAAAATTCCAGAAAATGCAAGAAATATTGTCTTTAGGTATTCATCATATAATGGGGATAAATCCTTAAAATTACAATTCAATCTAGAAAATGGTCAAAATAGACTCTATAAATTTTAAAAAATCTTAATACTTAGTATAATTTCTTCTTAAACTAATGAAATAGATGAATTTCTCATTCATTATAGAATGTTAGATTTTTTATATAAAGATAGACTGTTGATAATATAATTTATCAACAGTCTAAAATAAATTCAAATTTTAATTTATTTCCTCTTTTTATTTTGATATTGGCTAATAATATATTCTAATGCTTTAGAAAATTCCTTTAGCATTACTATTTTTATTGTTGTATCTTTATTTTGTGTATAATCATCTATTATACTCTTCAATTGAATTACATTTGGTATTTCTGGTTCTATTTCTTGCTCATATAGTTTAACTCTATTTATTAATTTTTCCTTTATTGAAACTATTTCTTCATTACTTGCACATGATATTCTCTGAAACATTTGAAATGGTTCATAATATTTAAGTATTGGAACATTCATACATTCTTTATCAAATCTTTCATAGAATACTTCCATTCTCATTGGAATACATTTGAAGATTTCTTCTGCTTTTTCTATATACATTTTATCTTTTAATTGTACATTTAACTGATAGAAATGCTTTAACATATCTTCTATATCTTGATTCACTTCCCCTATTGAAATTTGTGTTAATTCTTCTTCTACATTATCACAATACTCTGAAGTTAGTGATGCTAAATTCATTCCATTAAAAAATATACTTTTTATTGTTTTCATATCATATTTTATTAGTCTCTTTTTCACAAAATAACTAAAATATGCAAATATCTTCACTATGTCAATTAATCTTATTTTTCCTTCTTTTATATCTTCTATTATTTCTTCTATTATCCCTTCAAATTGTTCATCATTTATTTTCCAATATTCCTCTGTTAATAGCCTTTTATATGCTGGAAGTTTATCTGTGTCTACTGTATTTATAATAACTTCCATGTTATCTTTAAAGACTTTCATATTAAATATTCTTGTACGTACATATATTTCTATAAATTTAAAAAATCTATATTCTACTTTAAAATTATAATAATAGTTATTATCAAATTCCTTTATATAGAATTGCCTATTATCTAGTAAAAGTACTCTTGATGATACAAGTATTGATTTGTATTCTTCATTGTCTTGTATATTAATAAATTTATCTTTTGTCACTTTTCCTGCTTTTATTTCAAATGAAACAGCTATTGTGAATATTAACATTGTTTGTAAGACTGTATTATTTGTATTTGGATAATATTTATTTACCATTTCAAATATTCTTTTAAAATCATTTAAAGCATGTTTCAATATTCTTAAATTTCTTGTTCCACTTTTATTAAATGTAGATATTATCATTGATGTATTTTCTCTTAGAAACTTTATTAATGCTTCATTATTTTCATATCTCATTAATAGTCCATTTATAATGTAATTAAATTCTGGTGCATACTCAAATGTTTCTCCTATTAATTTTTCTTTTATTCTTTCATAGTCATTTGCCTTATCAAATACATATTCAATCTTATCTTGTATTTTTTCTACCATTGGTTTATCATCTATTGTTTTAGATAAATCTCCTTGTTTATCTAATAAATATGTGGCTATAAAAGTTTTCATTTCTAGATTACTACTTTTTAGTTTTGTTGACAATTCTTTTTCATTACATATAATAATTGTTTTTATATGATCATGTTCTACAAAGTTGTTTATATACCCAAGTATATCTATAACATCTACATTTGCTCTTTCTAAATCATCAAAACACAATATCTTGTCATCTGTTGAAAAGAAATCTGAATAATCTACTCTATCCCCATTTTGTGTAACTCCAAAAAAATTTGCCATATCTAATCCAGTTTTTGCATATTCTGGTATTGTAGTTTGATTATTTGTATTCATATATTTTTTTAAATTTTTATCCATTAATTGAGTAGTCTCTATAAATATCTTTTTGCTTATTTCTTCTAAATTAGATATTCCATATAATGACATATATATAGTCGTATACTGCTTTCCATTTAATTGCATTGATTCTATTTTATTTTTTATCTTATTATTCCAAAAATATGTTTTTCCACTTCCCCATTCTCCATTTATCATAATTGCATAGTCTGTATAATCTGATCTAACATAATCCAATATACTTTCAACTAAATCTTCCATTCTACACCTCTTTATTTTAATCTTTTGCTAATGTTAATATATCTACATTTTTTGCGCCTGCTTCTTTTAGAACTTTACTACACTCTTGCACTGTATTTCCTGTTGTAAATATATCATCTAATAATAATATATTTTTATTTACTATTATTTGTTTGTTTTTTACTTCATATGCACCTTTTATATTACTTTTTCTTTCTTCTTTATTTAGTATACTTTGTGGTTTTGTATTTATTTTCTTATATAATACATTTGTTATACATTTTACGTTTTCAAGGCTATTTGCAAGTTTTTTTGCAATTAGCTCACTTTGATTATATCCTCTTTGTTGTTTTCTTTTTTTACTTATTGGTACTGGAATAATTATAGCATAGTTTTTTAAAAAACTACATATTTTTTTATCTTTTAATATTATTTTTACAAAAGTTTCATATATATATGATTTACCACTAAATTTATATTCTATTATTTTATCTCTTATTTCTCCTTTATACTCAAAAATACATAAATGCCTTCTAAAGTTTTGATGTGAATAATTATATATTTGTAACTTTTTTAGTTCTTCTATTTTCAGATTACATTTTGGACATATATTCTCAAAATTTATATTTTCACAAAATCCGCATACATTAGGATAAATTAGGTTTATAATAAAGTCTATTATTTTCAACTAAAACTCCTTCTTTTTTACAATAAATCATTTTTATATGCTCTCAATTTATATGTTAATCCTGTATTTCGTTTTTTAGTATCTGTATTTTTTATCATAAAATTTATTATTTTATCTGTACTTATAATTATTAATAGTTTCTTTGCCCTTGTTAGTGCTGTATATAAAAGATTCCTTGTTAATAATATTGGTGATGTTTGTGATATTGGTAATATCACTACATCAAATTCACTTCCGTTGCGCTTTATGTATAGTTATCGCATATGCATGTTCTATTTGATCTAAATCTTCAAACATATACCAAGCTATTTTATCATCATCAAATTTTATTTTTATTTGTTTTTCTGTTTGGTCTATTTTTTCTATTGTTCCTAACTCTCCATTAAACACTCCACTTCCATTTTCATATTTTGGTGTTCTCTTTTCCCAAAACATATCATAGTTATTTCGTATTTGCATTATCCTGTCACCTTTTCTAAAAGTAACTCCCATACTATTTTTCTCGTCTTTATTAGCTGCTTCTGGATTTAATTCTTGTTGTAATTGTTTGTTTAGTTCTTTTGTTCCAAGCATTCCTTTTTTAGTTGGAGACAATACTTGTATATTTTGAAAAAAATCATAATTTCCAAAGTTTTTTAGTCTTTCTTTGCATAATGATATTACTTGATATAACATTCCTTCTTGTGTATTCTCTCTTATATAGAAAAAGTCTTCTTTTGCTTTTTTTATCTGAGCTTCTTCTTTTGTCATAAAGTATTCTCCTTTGTTGACTTTATGTGCATTTACAATTATTTTGCTTTTAGCTGCTTGTCTGAATATTTTATCTAGATATATAGTAGTTATTGTTTCTGATTTTATAATATCTTCTAATATGCTTCCAGGCCCTACTGATGATAATTGATCTGAATCACCTACTAGTATTAATTTTGTACCTTTATACACTCCTTTTAATAAATAATTCATTAAAAATATATCTACCATTGACATTTCATCTATTATTATTATATCTGCATCTATTGGTGCTACTTCATAGTCTGTGCTTTCTATTTTTCCCTCTTCTTCAATCTTTCCTATCTCTAATAGTCTATGTAATGTTTTTGCCTCTTGCTTTGTAGTTTCTGTCATTCTTTTGGCTGCTCTTCCTGTTGGCGCACACAGTACTACTTTTTTTCCATGTGTTTTATATATATCTATAATTGTTTTTATTATAGTAGTTTTTCCTGTTCCTGGTCCTCCTGTTATTATACATACATTATTTTCATTTACTGCCTTTATAGCTTCTATTTGTTTTTTTGACAATTTAATTTTTGATTCTTTTTCTATATTTTTTAACTCATCTTCTATCTTATTTACTTTCTTTATATTTTTTTGTTTATCTAATTCTATTATTTTTTTTGCTATATTAATTTCTGATTTATAAAATTGTACTAGATAAACTAATTCTAATCCATCTTGTTTTTCTATTACTATTTCTTCTTTTACTTTTAGTTCTATTAATATATCTTCTATACTTTTTACATCTACTGCTAAAAGTTCTTTTGTAAAATCTACTAGTTTTAATTTTTCAACACATGTATGTCCATTATAACTTATTTTAATTAAACTATATTTTATTCCACTTTTTATTCTTTTTGCATTTTCTATCGATATTCCTATATCTAATGCCATTTTATCTATTTTTTTAAAGTCTACTGTTTTTATTATGTCTATTAATATATATGGATTTTCCTCAATTTCTGATATAGTATTATTTCCTAATAACTTATATACTTTTTTTGCACTAGCAGCAGGTATTCCAAATCTTTCCAAAAAACCCACAATTTGCCACAATTCCCAGTTTTCATTAAAGCTTTGTGACATGTCTATAGCTTTTTGTTTTGTTATACCTTTTATGGTTTCCAATTTTTGTGGTTCATATTTTAATATGTGGATTGTTTCCTCTCCAAATGTTTTTATTATTTTTTTAGCTGTTGCAGCTCCTAATCCTTTTATTGTTCCATTTGCTAAATAATTTTCTAATGCTGATAAAGTCTGTGGCATTATTTTTTCAAAAGAATCTATTTTAAATTGTCTACCATATTCTTGATGAGTTACAAACTTGCCAATTAACTTTAAGCTATCTTTAATATTAATAAATGGTAAATATCCTACAATAGTAATTTCTTCTTCTTCTGTTTCAAAAATTGCTATTGTATAACTATTTATTTCATTTTGATATATAATTTCATTTAATTGTCCTTTAATTTCCAATTCTATTTCCTTCTTTTTAATCTTTTATATGTATCGTTTATTATACTTGATAAATGATTTTTTATCAATTTACCTATTAAAATTTCACAAAAGTTTTACAATATTTTATTATATCAATTATTATTTAAAACAACAAATGATGAGTAAATCTCACCATTTGTTGTTTTTATTTAATCATCAAATTTATCAAATTCTTCAAATTCTATAGTTTTTGTTTCTTCCTTATCATTTGTATTATTATATTCTACCTCATATTTTATATTTTTAGGTTCTGTCTTTTTAGGTTTTGGCTTTGGTACTATATTTTCTTTTTCTTCTTCTTTTTTTTGCTGTTGTTTCCAAATTTTTTGTTCTTTTTTATCTTCCATTGCCTTATTTATAAATGAGTTCATCTTGTCTACTAAATCTGGGACATAATCTAATAACTTGTCTATAGATGATGAATGATTTATTGGTAAAAGTTTTACATTATCTTGTTGAACAATTAAAAATGCTATTGGATTAATATTTACCCCTGCTCCACTTCCTCCTCCAAATGGTAGTCTATATTGTATAGCCTCCTCTTTTTCTTTTTTACTATATTCATCTATTGTTTCTCCTTTAAATTCACTTCCTCCTACTGCAAATCCAAAACATACTTTTGATATAGGAATTATTACTATATTATTAGATGTTTCTATTGGTTCTCCTATTATTGTATTTACATCTATCATATCTTGTATACTATTCATAGCTGTAATCATAAGTCCTTCTATTGGATGTTCGCTCATGTTTCTCCACTCTCCTTTTTTTCATTAAAATATATAATACACAGATAATATGTATCATTTTTATCTTAATTATACAGTTTAGATTGATTTTGATAATATTTTTATCTGCATATACTGGTGTTATTGTGTATTTATGCTTTTGTTTTTGAAACTCTTTTATCATATTAGATAACCCTATTGCCATTATTGTCGAAACTGCTACTATTATTCCGTGAAGTTATGATTACATCTGGTGTTCCTATTTCTACTTTTAAATCTATCTTATATAATTCCATATTTAGTTTTTGTATTATTTGCTTTAGTCTTACTTTATCTTGTAAATTATTTTTCATCTGCTTCATATTAGTACTTTTAATCTTTTCTTTTATTTTTAGCTTTTTTAATAATCTTTCGTTTATGCATATCTCTAATAGCTTGACTCTGTCTAAAAATTTAAAATCTAAATATATTTCATAATTATATTTTATTTTGTTTTCTATATTATAATTTGATATTTCTACTTTTTTTATATTTAAACTTATTGTAGTAAATAGAATGATTATGCTTATTATAATTATTAAAATTGATATAAAAAAAACCAATACCATAATAACACCTTCTTATAGTATTAGTTTTTCCATATTTTATTAGTTTAATCAATTATTGTTTATATTTTTTATTTTTTCTACTATTATGTCTCCAAATAGTTCTTCTTGTGTTGTAGTTACTTTATTTCTTCTTGTTAATTCTAATAAGCCAGTAAATGCTGTTACTACTTCTATTTTATTGCATTTTGACATTTTATATAATTTATTAAATATAAATTTAGGTTTTCGTATTAATTCTTTGTACATTTCTTTTACTTTACTTGCTACTGTGTATGTATCTATAATTGCTATTTTTTTAATATTTTCTGCATTGCTGTTTAATCTTTCTTTATTCCTGTTTACAAGCTGAAAGTATATTTGGGGAATAGTTTCTCTTTCATAGTTCTTTTCTAATTTTTGTTTTGGTAATTGTATGATTTCTTCTGTTTTAAATAATCTATTTGAAAATTGTTCATAATTGTGCTTAAATTTTCCCATAATCTCTTTATATTTTTTGTATTCTATAATTCTTTGGATTAATTGCTCTTCTGTAAGTTCCTCTTCTGCTTCTTCTTGTTTAGGTAATAATCCCTTAGATTTTATATATAATAGTGTAGATGCCATAATTAAAAACTCACTTGTTATGTCCAAATTTAATTTTTCCATTTGATTTATATAATTTATATACTGATCTGCAATTTCACTAATTTTTATGTCATATATATCCATTTTATTTTTATCTATTAAATGACATAATAAATCTAAGGGGCCCTCAAAATTTTCTATTTTTATAGCATATTGTTTTGTTTGTAATGTTAACATGTTTGACATTTTACTACTTCCTTTATTGTTTGAGTTTTATATCCTTTTTTTATAAGATATTGTTTTATTTGTTGTTTATCACTATTTTTTATTTTTTTTTGATATAAATTCTTTGCAGAATTTAGTTCATATTTTTCTAGTTCTTCTTTATTATTATCTATATAATCTTCTATCATTTGTATTGAGATTCCTTTTATTGATAATTTGTATTTTATTTCTGTTATTGACAAGTTCTTTAAATTTATATACTCCATTATCGCTTTTTTTATATAGTCATTATCATTTAAGTATCCTGCTTGTTTTATATAGTCTATAATATCATATAATAGTTCTTCTTGTATAGTACTTGAAAATTTATTTCTAACTTCTTTCTCAGTTCTTTTTTTATACATAATATAATTCATTATTTTTGTTTTTTGTTTATCAAATTCTTCTATTGTATACATTACTTTTTCAATGATATTTTAATATATCATGATTTCTCCTTTCTTTTGTTTATAATTATTATATAGTATTTTATTTATTTTGTCTAATATAGATTTTACAGCATTCTATAAGTATAGTTAATATTATTTTACAAATTCATTCAAATTTCTAAATTCATATCCCATATTTTTTATTTCTTTAATACAATAATCTAAAACATTTGTATTATCTTTTGAATTACCATGTAATAATATTATTGCTCCTGGATGTACATTATCTAATATTTTCTTTTTAGCATATTCTTCTCTATTTTGTTTTTCTTCATTCCAGTCATCATATGCAAAACTCCACATTACAGTTGTATATCCTAAACTATTTGTTATATCCAAAGTTCTTTCACTAAACTCTCCTTTAGGTGGTCTAATAAATTGCATTTCATATCCAAACTTTTCATATACAGCTGTATGTAAACCCATTACTTCTTTTTTTATTTGTTCATCTGTTATATCTGGCATTGATGGGTGGTTTATTGTATGGTTACCTAATTTCTTAATGTATAATTTTAGCGATTGATTAACCGCTTCTTGTTATTTATATGTGCTTATTTCATACTAACATTAGTATTATTTTGAAAAGTTAGTTTAATTTTTATATTTTTTTCTTTATCAAATTCTATTCTTTCAATTAACTTTTCTAATATCATTTTATTAGGATTTTTCATTTTTAAGAACTCATTTGCTATTTGCTTTATTTCTTTAAAATCTATTTTGGGAGCTTTCTTTTCACTTTCTTCTAATTCTTTTTCTAACTTTTTCATTTCTTTTAAAATTTTATTTCTTTCGTTTTGTTTCTTTTCGTAAATTGTTTTAAAGTCTTCCACCTGTATTACTTTATTTATTTTATCTTGATAAATTTCTTCAATGGCATTTTCTATATTTTGAAGTGTGTTTTTTAGTTCTTGTAATTTTGTACTTAGTAAATTACTTTTTGTTTGTGCTTGAATTTCCGCTTCTTGATAAATTTGCTTAATCTCTTTTTCTGATAAACTTATTTTTTCCATCTCTGTTTTTATTGTTTGTTGCACTGCTTCTTCAATTCGATTTGCTGATATTTGCTTACAATCGCATAATCCACTATAATTATTTCTTTTTGAGCAAATAAAATAAGTTGCTCTCCAAATACTTCCATCTTTTCTTTTTTCTTCCCTACATCTTAAAGTTGCTTTATTACCACATTCTCCACAATAGACTACCCCTTTTAACTCATGCTCATATTTTCTATCTCTTGATTTTGTATACCCATTTAATTTTTCTTGTGCTTTATTCCAAGTTTCTATATCAATTATTGGTTTATGCATATTTTCTAAAATTATATGCTCTTCTTTTTTCGTACATCTTACTTTTGCTATTTTATGGCTTACTTTTTGAAACTTTCTTCCTACTACACTTCCTAGATAAACTTCATTTCTTAAAATCTTTCCAATTTGTGCTCTTAACCATACATATTTTCCATTAGGGTTTGCACTTTGTTTTTTCATATATGTAGGTATTTTTAGATAGATTGCTGGTGGCTCTATTTCTCTTCTATTTAACTCATCTGCTATTTTAATTGTTGACATTCCTTTATTCACATACATATCAAATATTTCTTTTATTATTTGTGAGCTATACTCATCTGGTACTAAGTGATTTTTCTGCTTAGTATCTTTTTTGTAACCATAAGGTGGTATTCCTGCTTGATATTCTCCCTTTTCTATTTTTCTTTGTTTTACACTTTTTATTTTGTTTGATATATCTTGTGCATAATAGTCATTAAAACTTAACTTAAATGTTAGAAATTGTAATCCGTCTGTTTTTAAGGTATCTACATTATCTCCGAATTGCTATGTATCTAATATTATTAGCTGGCAAATACCTTTCTAAGTAGTAACCTGTATCTATATGGTCTCTTCCAAATCTTGATAAGTCCTTTGTTATGATGCAATCTATTTTTTCTTCTTCTATGTCTTTTAGCATTTTTTGAAATCCAGGTCTATTAAAATTCGTGCCAGTATAGCCATCATCAACATATTCTCCAGATTCAATTAATTCTTCATGTCCTAATATGTAATTATCTATAATGTCTCTTTGATTTTCTACACTTTCGCTTTCTCTATCATCTCCATCTTCTCTAGATAACCTTATGTACTTTGCAACTCTTATGTTTCTATAACTATTCACTCTATTTATCTTAATCACTCTCCTTTTTTGAGAGTAAATAGCCTATCTAAAGCAATCAAATTATAACGTATTCATTATAATTTGTAAGCACTAAATAAGCATTTATTTTTCATTTATAGTTATATAATTTATATATTGCTCTTTTAATAATTCTAATAAAATTTGCTTTAACTCAGCTTTTCCATATTCTATTTGAATATTTACATTTTGTTTGTTCTTCATAATAGATTGTCTCCTTTTAGTTTTTGTTTCATTTTATGAATAAAAGTTTAAAGTTATTACTCTATTATTAAAAACGAATCTAAAATATGAAAATGGAACAAATTTAAAAAATTTAGTAACAAAAAAGAAATACATTTTATTATACAATGTATTTCTTTTTTCTATTTATCTACCTTATTTATTGTAATTTATCTTTCTTTATTATCTTGAAAATATTTATATCCTAATATACAAATTGGTAAAAAATAAGCACACCAAATTTCTAATAAAATTGTTCCTACAACATTCCCTGTATTTGTATTAAATATTGGAAACATTGGAGCAATAAAACAACTAGGAAAAAATATTCCGTGTACCATTAATAATCTTTGCAATATCTTATTTTTATTATTTGTTGTATTTACTAAAAATGCTAAAAAAAATGTTGATAATGCCATAAAGCCATAACCTAATAAATCATAATTAAAAAATAAACTTCCTAATTTACTGTAATCTATTATGGATAAAGTTTCATTACTTAAATTTGCATTTAATCTAATTGTTGTGCATTGTGCATAATAAACAATAAAGATAAGAATAGCATAAATTATTCCAAAAGCAATACCTGAAATGCCTAATGCTTTTTTATTGTTATCTTTATTTATCGAATACAAAGAACAAGCAAATATAATATACCCTATTGCTAAAAATATACAAGAAAAATAACTTATAAATGCTCCACTATTTTCTTTTATTAAACTAAATATCATTGATAGAGCAAACACTAATACTGAAATTCCTGTTAGCAATGCTCCATATTTTCCAATTTTTCTATTCATTTCAATACCTCTAAAACTTGTAAGTTATAACTAAAGTTCATTTCATAATAATTTTGTTAATCTTCGCTATAACCAATAACAATTTTATATATTCTCATTCCATATATATTATAGTAAGCCCTATATCTAGTTGTAACCGTTTTATCATTTTTATAACCAACATGCATAACTCCCTCATTTCTTATTGGAACTAATATACTTATTAGAACAACTATTAAAATGACTATCAGAATAACATAATTTTTCTTTTTCATTACTTATCTCCTCTACAGCTTACTATTTTATTATTTTATAATCCATTATTGGCTTATAAACTTTCTAAAAGGCAGGAAAGAGATACAGAATGTATCTGTCTAACATGTAGAAAAACAAGCTTTCTAGTACTCTGCGTTCCGTAAAATAATACAAAGAAAGTACAGAGTTCCTACTTCGGTATGTTAATCATTTTTTAATATTTTCCAATACCCTGTCTTTCTAGATCCAACTCTTTCAATGTATCCATATTCTTTCAGCATATCAATATTTCTTTTTATTGTTCGTAAAGACATTCCTGCTCTTTCAGACAATTCTTTTTGAGTAATATTATTCTTATTCTTTAATTCATTTAATATTAAATTTAAAGTGCCATTTAAAGTGCTATTTGCTAAATTAATTAAATCCTTTTCATCTAATTTTTCATCTCTTAATAGTGGAATTGTAACTCTAAACATCTCTTTGTCTTCAAAAATAGGTGGCTTCCCTGAATATAAATATGAATTTTTTGTAATTTTTATAAATCCACTACCTAACTCATCTGCATATCCTATCTCTCTAAAAAATTTTGCAATTGTTGGATTTTTTGCAAATGGCGTGTAATTTTTTATAGTAAGTAATCCATTTGTTCTAAAAGAATTCGGATTTTCACAAATTAATTTATCTTTATAAATAATGACTCTACTTGTATGACCATCTGTTATATCTCTATGCATAAGAGTATTTAAAACTATTTCACGTGCCATTACATTTCTTGGACTCACTCTTCTTGCATTTTCGTCTAATGCGAACCTATCCATTGTATATTTTACTATAAAATCAATTAATCTATCATACATATCTATTAAGTTGGTTTCTATAAAATCTCTATCATCATATCTATCTAAATCATCTACTCTATATAAAGCATCTGTTCTACAATAAGGATTAATATTTGAAATTACATTATCTTTTCCAAACAACATAACTCCAGCAAGTGTTACTCCTTGTTTTCCCGTTTCCTTATCTACTTTATATAATCCTGCACTTTTTAGTAATTCTAAATCTGTCATATCCATCCAAATATGTCTTTTCTTTACATTTGAATTAGCTAACTTTCTTGCTTTTTCTATTAAATCATGTCTTAAATCTTCTTCTACTGAAACATATGGATAAATTGTATCTTCATCAAATATTTTTCGTTTCTTATTGTGAATACTTGTAATTAATGGAATATTATTGGATATATCAAAATCACCTTCATAATTACGAACAAATACTTTTCCTTTACATTTATGAATTTCTGTTGATTCTTCAATATGCGTGTATAGAATTATTTTTCCGTCTATTTTTATTTCATGTAATTCTGATAAAATAGTTGGACTTATAACTTCTTTATTATTACACTGTGTTGTATAATCTTTTTTAATTTTCTCCATTAACTCTTCTTTTATTCCAATAATCTCTTTTTTATCATTTGCTCCTAAAATGATATATCCTCCAGTGGTATTTAAAAATGAACATACAGATTCAAACACACTTCTAAGTAATCCATTAGTTGCTTCTTTTAATTCTGTATTAACATTTTCGCCTAATAAAATAATATTTTTAATATTTTCTTCCATAGAGGCTTGTCTCCTTTTTCTTGTTGTTATTTTGAAGTTATAATATCACAAATTCCTTTTTTATACAATTAAATTTGGAAAATCAATATTATTTATTCTAATATTAAAATGTTCAATTCTAATCCATACATTTCTCAAAAGCTTTAATTATTTTTGTTTACTCTAAATAGGCTATTACTCTAACATTTTATTATTTTTTGCTTTCCGGACATTAAGTATTTAGGTGTATGATTTCCTATAATGTGACCTTCTTTAATCATTTGTCTTACTAGTTCTTCTTGTGTATTTATATAATGAGCTGTTAAAAAGAAAGTAGCTTTTACATTATTTTGTTTTAATACTTCCAATATCCTTGGAGTATATCCCGCTTCATATCCTTCATCAAATGTTAAATATACATACTTATCTGTGCTATTTCCCATTGCTATTGCTGAATATTTATCTATAATCTCCTTATTATTTCTTCCTAAGTCTGGTTGTTGATGATTATCTTGCCTTTTTATTCCCCAACCAATTTTTTTATTACTTAAAACATTTGCTGAAATTAACATAGCATCTGTATTTAAAGTTTTTTCCCTCTTGTTTAAAGCTATAGTAGCCATACTAAATGTAAAAATAGCAATCAAACCAATTAAAAAAAATTTACTTTTATTTTTCATTATAAAACTCTCCTATCTTTTTTTCTAAATTTTATGAAATTTTAGAAAATTTTATTACTATATAATATTTTTATTAATTTATCTGATTTTTTCCATTTTGTTACATTACTCAGCAATTAATTATTACTTAACAATCAGCTATATTTTTTAATAATTCGTCAAATTTCGTCTTGACAATATATAAAATATGAATTATATTGTTTATAGCTTTTTTTGGAAAATACTGGGTGATTTTGTACGGAGGATAAAAATATGTTAAATTTTGTTTTATGTGATGATAATTTAAATATTCTAAATAAATTGGGCTCTATGTTAGAGTCATTATTTATCAAACATAATTACAATGCAACTATTGCTCTTAAAACTTCTAATGCTGATGAAGTACTTCAATATGTTAATTCCTATCCTGTAAATGTACTATTTTTAGATATACATTTAGAATCAAACATTTCTGGTTTAGACTTAGCAAAAATAATAAGAAAAACTAATAAATCTATTTATATCATTTTTTCTACTTGTCATTTGGAGTATACTTTACTTGCTTATAAAGTAAAAACTTTTGATTATATTCCAAAGCCTTTTACTATAGAAAAGTTAGAAGAAACTTTGCTAAGGCTTTATTCTGATATGAAAGAACTTCCTAAAGAATATCTGACTTTAAATAGCAAAAGTATTATAGACCAAAATGATATTCAATATCTAAAAAAAGAAGGTACGAAATTAATTGTTTATACTAATAATTCCCGATATGAAACCTACTCTTCATTTAATAAAATACAAGAGTGCTTACCAGAAAACTTTGTACGTTGTCACAAATCTTATATTGCTAATATTAACAACATTAAGGATATACAAGCAAATAATAATACAATAAAATTTGAAACCCATGAATGCTATATTGGTCCTAAATATAAAAATAATTTTATGGAGGTTTTTAATAATTATGGAAATTTTACAAATAATTTGGAATACTCTAATAACACCAAATAAGCAATTAATAAACTTATTAAAGATTCCTTTTTCTTTTTTGGAAATGACTATAACTATGTTATTATTTTTAGAAATTTTAAATATTAAAGCTACTAAAAATCAGAAAATAGTTTTTGTAGTTACTACATCCATATTAGCTATTTTTTCTAACTTTTTTATCTTACATCCTATTTTTAGATTTATTAATATTGTAATTTTACTACTTCTTATTATATTAATATTTAAAACGTCCTTTTTGAAAAGTATACTTGCAATATTAATTCCTTTAATAAGTTTAGCTATTATGGAACCAGCAATTATTGAAACCTTTTGTTTTATTTTTAGAATTGAACACTTTGACTTATCTTATATTCCTTTATATAAAACATTATTCTTACTAACTTTATATTTTTGCATTTATTTACTATATAGAATTGCAAAATATTATAATTTTAACATTTATATTTTGAACAATATTGATAAAAAGAACAAATATATAATTTTGTTCAATTCTATTTTGGGATTTATAGCTATAGCAACTCAAATATATCTATTCAAATTTTATAGTACAAATATACCTAATCCTATAATTATTATCAGTTTAATTAGCCTTATTACATATTTCTTTATTAATCTTTATAGTATTGTAAATACTAATAAGCTAAAAATTATAGAACAAAGCTTAGAAGAATCCCAATTATATAATAAATCTTTAAAAATTTTACATGATACTAATAGAGCATTTAAACATGATTTTGGAAATATTGTGCAAGCTATTGGTGGTTATATTTCTACAAGAGACCTTGATGGGTTAGAAGAATATTACTCTCAATTATTATCAGATTGTCAAAAAGTAAACAATTTATATGTTCTTAATCCTGAAATCATTAATAATCCAGCTATCTATTCAATTCTTGCATCTAAATATTATTCTGCTGATGAAGCTGGTATCAAAATTAATTTAGATGTATTTTTAGATTTAAATAAACTTAATATGAAAATATATGAATTTACAAGAATTTTAGGAATCTTAGTAGATAATGCAATAGAAGCAGTTAGTGGATGTAATGAAAAAATTATAAATGTAGAAATACGAAAAGATTTTAAATCTGAACGTCAAATATTCTATATTGAAAATACATATAATGAAAAAGAAATCAATATAGATAAAATTTTTGATAAAGGCTATAGTTCTAAAGCAAATAATACAGGTCTAGGACTATGGGAAGTTAAACAAATTTTAAAAAGAAATAATAATCTAAATTTATATACTACCAAAGATGAGAAATTCTTTAAACAACAATTAGAAATTTATCCAACTAATAGCTTAAAAAATTCAAAACAACTTGTTTCTAGTATATAATAATACAATTTTTATATAACAAAAAAACTAGATGAGATAATTCATTTAGTTTTTTTATTATATTACAATACTGTAATATATAAGGATATTTTTTCAAAAAAGATAGTTTTAACTATCTTTTATTTATTTTATGGGTTTATTTTTTTAATTTTTTATTTTAAAATCAACTATTTAATTATTTTAACTTTTTTATTAATGATATTTGCACTTTAGGTTGATGAAATCAACTTAAAATACATGCCATATTAGCTGTTTAGCATATTTATTTGCCAACTTTGCTAATATTTTTGATACTCCTATCCCCCTTTTTTATGTATATTATATATAATACTAAGTATCACCGGTAATACCTAATATTAAGCTAGTTTTGTGAAATCTTACAGATTTCGTATCTATATTTATTTTTATCTATCTTATAGTTAAATTTTATGATTACTACACTTGTATCCTATAAGATAAGTCTTTTTTCTTTTTTAGTTTTTCCATGAGACAATTTTATATTATAACTTTTTTTATTTATTATTTTATTTATATTATAATGATTTTTCGATATAAAAATTTTCTTATCTATTTTAATATATATTTTTATCTATTTTATAAAATTTTTGTCATTTATCTGTACATCTTCTAATATTTTCCAACTACCTATTTTTTCTGGAATACTATAAAATGTCATTTCTTCCTTAGTCGTTGGATGAAATATTGTTAAACTATATGCCCATAATGCTATTTGTTTTCCTCTACCTCTTGTTCCATATTTTTGATCTGCATATATACTATGTCCTCTACTAGAAAACTGAACTCTTATTTGATGATGTCTTCCTGTATGTAAATTTATTTTAAGTACTGACAAATTAATTTTTTCATCATATTTTATTACTTGATAATCCAATTGTGCTTTTTTAGCATTTTTGTTTTTTGAACTTACTACTTTACTTAAATTAGTTCTTTCGTTTTTTTCTAAATAATCTTCTAATACATCTCTACTTTTTTCCATTTTTCCATCTACAATAGACAAATATGACTTTTTAAAACTTTTATTTCTTACCTGTTCACTAAGTCTTGCTGCAGCTTTTGAAGTTTTTGCAAATACCATGACTCCTCCTACAGGTCTATCTAATCTATGTACTAGTCCTAAATACACTTCTGATTGCTTATTATATTTTTCTTTTATATATTTCTTTATAAGTGTAAGCATATCTATATCTTTTGTTTTATCTGCTTGTGATGGTATATTAGGTGGCTTTTGTATTACTATTATATGATTATCTTCATACATTACTTTTAAATTTGACATTTTACTTCTCCCAACGTGCATATATTCCACAAGGTAATATTAAATCTTTTTTACTCATTGGTAAGCCTATTTCTCCTGCTCCAAATTGTCCTTTATATTTTTTTTGAATATTTAGTTTTAAAACATCCTCTAATACTTTTGATGAAATCCCAGTTGTATATGAATTAATTAACACAAATAATGGATTATCTGATAAAAGTTTCATACATAACTCTACTAGCTCATATATATTTTCTTCAAACTTCCATACTTCCCCGTTGGTTCCTCTTCCATATGATGGAGGATCCATAATAATTGCATCATATTTATTCTCTCTTCGTATTTCTCTATTTACAAACTTTATTACATCATCAACTATATACCTAACTTGCCTATCTTTTAGATTAGATGAAGCTACATTTTCTTTTGCCCATGCAATCATTCCTTTTGAACTATCTACATGACATACACTTGCTCCTGCAGATAAGCATGCAAGTGTAGCTCCTCCTGTATATGCGAATAAATTTAATACTTTTATTTGTCTTGTTTGCATTTTTATTTTCTCCATCATCCAGTCCCAATTAACTGCTTGTTCTGGAAACACTCCTGTGTGTTTAAATCCCATTGGTTTTACATTAAATGTTAACTCTTTATATTTAATTTGCCAAATTTCTGGTATGTTTTTATTATATTTCCAATTTCCTCCTCCTGTTTTACTTCTATTGTATATTGCATCTGCTTTGTTCCATTTTTCAGGAAAGCTCTTTTGGTTCCATATTATTTGTGGATCTGGTCTAATTAAAAATATATTTTTCCACCTTTCTAATTTTTCACCATTTGCCATATCTATTATTTCATAATCTTCCCATTGATTTGCTATTTTCATATTTTTTCTACCTATTTTTCTCCTCTTTTATATAATTCTTATATCTATTTTTCTATTTCTATACTTTTTAAAACTTCTATTATTTCTTTTATGCTATCTTCTGGAGTTGATGCTCCTGCCATTATTCCTATTTTTTTGAATTCTTTTATATAACTTAAATACAACTCTTCACTTGTTTGTACACACATTGCATTATTACATTCCTGTATTGCAATATCATATAATTTTTCAGTATTTGAACTGTTTTTTCCTCCTATAATGATCATTATATCTACTTGTTTTGCAATTTGTTTTGTTTCTTCTTGCCTTATCTTTGTTGCAGAACATATAGTATTTTTTACTTCTACTTTTATTTTCTTTGGTAAATGGCACTTAATTATTTCACTAAGTTCCTCAAATTTGTTAACTGATATTGTTGTTTGTGATAAAATTACTACTTTTTCTTTTCTACTATTTATAACAGCTTTTATCACTTCTTGAATATCTTCTTGTACTTGAATAACTTCTGCTACTTCTTTACAAAAGCTATAAGTTCCTATTATTTCTGGATGGTTCTTATTTCCTATTAAAATTATGAAATAGTTATCCTTTTTATATTTATTTACCAATTCGTGGATAATCAAAACTTTAGGGCATGTTAAGTCTATAATATCTATACCTTTTTCTTTTGATTTTTCATAGATATCTTTTTCTACTCCATGTGCCCTAAAAATTAATTTTTCCCCATTTGGTACTTCCTCTATATGTTGTACTATTTTTAGTCCCTTGTTTTTTAATTCTTTATTTACTTTCTCATTATGTACAAGTTCTCCTAAACAATATAATTTCTTTTCTTGTTCCAAACTCTCTTTTGTTTTGTTTACTGCATTTGATACTCCATAACAAAATCCTGCATTTTTTCCTACAACTATTTCCATTTTTCCTTCCATTTCTCCTATATTCTATTTAATATAGTGAAAAAATAATATATAAGTATAAAATTTATTGTACTAAATAATCCTCCAAATATGATTAATAATGTGATAAATCTGTTTTTTCTAATTATATCTAAAACTTTGTTTGTTCTTTTGTATTCTAGCTTGTCCTTTTTAGAATTATACTTTATGCTAAATACCTCATCTTTTGCATATTCCATTTTTCTTCCCCCTTATATTTTATTATTAAAAATATATTCTAGTTTCTTATGAAATATGACTTTTATTTGTTAAATAATATCATAATCGTATACTTAATTTCAACTTATTTTATAATTATACTACTATATTTTATTGCTTATGACATTATTTTTTATAATTCTTGTTTTATTTTTAATGCAAGTTCATTTGTTATTCCTCTTATTTTAGTTAACTCCTCTACTTGTGCCTCTTTAATCTTTTCTATTGAGCCAAATTCTTTTAATAGTTCTTGTTTCTTTTTTTCTCCAATACCTGATATATTATCTAGTACTGACTTTGTTATTTCTTTATCTCTTAGTTTCCTATGGTATTGTATTGCTGTGTCATGAACTGTATCTTGTAAGTTTGTTATAGTATTCATTAGCTCTTCTGATAATTCTATCTCTTTTTTTTGCTCATCTATTAGTGCTCTAGTTCTATGTCTGTCATTTTTTATCATTCCATAAATTGGTATCTCAATATTATACTTACTTAATGCTCTTTTTGCTGCTCTTATTTGTGTAATTCCTCCATCTACAAAAATTACATCTGGCAAATTTCCAAAACCTCCATTTGGATTTTGTATAGAATATTTTATTCTTCTTGTAATTACTTCTTCCATACAAGCTTGATCATCTTGTTTTAATACAGTTTTTATTTTAAATCTTCTTGATAATTTACGATTTATTTTTCCATTTTGTAATACGCACATTCCTGCTACCATATTTTCAGAAGCAATATTTGATATATCAAATGTTTCTATCTTTTTTGGTATTGTTTCTAACTTTAAAATATCTTTTATCTCTATTAATATTTCACATTTGTCCTTTTCTTTGTTTTCTAAGGTCACCTTCGCATTTTTTTCTGCCATTTCAACAAAACGTAATTTTTCTCCTTTTTGTGGTGACTTTAATTCTACTTTTCTTCCCATTTTTTTACTTAGCCAATCTTGTATTGCCTGCTTATCTTCTAATTCTTCTTTTAGCATAATTTTGTGTGGTATTTCTTCTTTTGATATATAATATTGTTTTATAAAACTTGATAATATTTCATCATTTTGAACTTCTTTTAAATCATTAAAAAAGTAATGTTCTCTTCCTATCATTTTGCTTTTTCTTACAAAAAATATTTCAATACACACACTTATGTCATTTTTTGCAAGTCCTATAACATCTATATCATTTTCTGTTATATTGGATACTTTTTGTTTTTGAGATATCCTTTGTATTGCTATTTTTTTATCTCTTGCATATGCTGCTTTTTCATACTCTTGTTGTTGTGCTGCTTCTTGTATTTGTTTGTCTAACTCTTTTAAAATATTATCTATTTTTCCTTCTAATAGCATTATTATTTGATTTATTTGCTCCCTATATTCTTCTTTTGATATATATCCCATACATGGAGCAGAGCATCTGTTTATATGATAATTTAAACATGCTCTTTTGTTTGATTTAAAACTCTTACACTGTCTTATTTTAAATTTTTGTTTTATAAATTCTACCATTTCTTTTGCACTTCCTGCATTAGCATAAGGGCCAAAATATTTTGCTCCATCATTTAAAATTGTTCGTGTTATAAATACATTTGGATAATCTGACTTTACATCTATTTTTATATATGGATATGTCTTATCATCTTTTAACAATACATTGAATTTTGGTCTATTTTCTTTTATCAAATTACATTCTAATATTAATGCTTCTGCTTCATTGTCTGTAACTATATATTCAAAATGATCTATTAGTTCAACCATATTTTCTATTCTTCTTGTTTTGTTATTTTTTCTAAAATATTGTCTAACACGATTTCGTAATACTACTGCCTTTCCAACATAGAGAATCTTATCTGCCTTATCCTTCATAATATATACACCTGGTTTTTGTGGTAATCTCTTTAGTTCCTCTTCTATATTGAACATTTCTTTCCTCCTTTATTGTTTTATAAAAGGTTGCAGAAACTGCAACCTTTATTTATGTTTCTATATATCCTATATATCGTAAATTTCTGTAGTATTCATCATAGTCTAATCCATATCCTATTACAAATTTATCTGGTATTGTAAAACCAATATAGTCCACATCTATCTTTTTTCTTCTTCTTTCTGGCTTATCTAATAAAGTACAAATTTTCAGAGTACTTGGCTTCTTTTGTTTTATATATTGGTTTAAATAATCAAGAGTTTCTCCTGTGTCTATTATATCTTCTACTATTATAACATCTTTTCCTTGTACATCACCTGTTATTTCTAGTTTTAAGTCTATTTTCCCAGAACTTATTGTCTCTTGACCATAACTAGATACTTGCATAAATTCTATTTTTATATCATTTTTAAGCTTTTTTGCTAAATCTACTGTAAAAAAGATTGAGCCTTTTAATATACATATTAAAATTATCTCTTTTCCTATGTAATCTTGATTTATCTGTTCTGCTAATTCTTCTATTCTTTTTTGCAACTTTTCTTCTTCTATTAAGATTTTTAAATTCTTCATAATTTTATCCTTCTTTTATTTTTTTTTATTATATCTCTTATATTAAATTAAGTAAAGTAATTGTAAAAATCTACTGGATTTTTTTTTACATTTATATTATAATTATTTTATTAAATTTTGGGAGGTGTTTTTTATATGGAAACAGAAGAAATTATAGAAGATAAACTTTTGCCTAAAACTTTTTTTTGGATGTTTTTAGGACTTTTAGGTACTGCTATTGTAGCTTGGTACACATATGCTTCAGGGCTTTTTATTGATATTATTATTGGAGATTACTGGAGTACTTTATTAATTGTTGAAATAGCTGTTGTATTGCTATTTTCATTCTTATTTAAAAAACTTCCACCTATTATAGTTGGAATACTATTTTTCTTATATGCTTTTATTAATGGTGTTACTTTGTCTACAATATTTATTTTATTTGAATTAACTTCTATTGTATATTTATTCATTGCTAGTGCTATATTGTTTGGAGGTATGGCTCTTTATGGATATAAAACAAAGAAAGATTTAAGTAATTGGCGTATTTTACTTTTTGGTTCACTACTAATTGGTTTAATTTTAAGTTTAGTTAATTTATTTTTTAAAAATTCTGTTTTAGATATTGTTTTAGATTGGGTGATTCTTATTATTTTCTTTGGTATTACAGCTTATGATATTAATAAGATTAAACAATTACAATATACTGAAGGTTTAGATAAAAGTAAATTACATATTTATGGAGCAATGGAATTATATCTTGACTTTATAAATATTTTTATAAGAATACTTTCTATCTTTGGAAAAAGAAAAAATTAATATTTTATGGGGAAAGAGGAGAAATTACTCTTTCCCCTCTCTTTTTTGATATATTGTTGTCCGTTCCTCAATTAAAGCATCTGTTTTCTCATCATAAATTCTTATTTGATATTTTACTATTTTTGCTCCCTCTATTGTTACATTAACTAATTCAGGAGCTTTTAATTTCTCTTGTATTTCTTTGCTTCCATCATGATCTAAGATTTCCGCAATGTATATTTTATTGCTTTTTGTCCATTTTCCAGTAAAATATGTAGCATTTGGTTCTTCATAATGATCTAATAAGTTGCTCCCCTCATTTTGTAAATTAAAACGAAAAGACATAAAAATTTTTTTAATTATCTTCCGAATATCCATTTTTTTCCCCTTTCAATACTATTTTATATATTTATATATATATATATTATATTATGTATTCTTTTTTAGTGTCAATCATATTTTAATAAAAAATAATTTTTTTCTGGTACTTGCTACTTTTTTAGTTTTATTATAATATTATATATAATTGAAAGTTAATACAAATTATTTTATAAAAGAAGGGAGTTTATTGTATATTAAAAGCGCCTGAACAATTTTATTGTTGACGAGGAAAGAGTTTATCGAAATATTCGGCGGATGACTCTATGGCATAGTTACTGTCATTTAAGTATTAGATAAAAAAATAATAGTAATATTATAACAAAGTCTAGTATAGTAACATTTATTTTGTATACTTTCAAATTTAACTTTTAGGAGGTATATATTATGTGTGGAATTGTAGGTTATATAGGACATCAAAAAGCTTGTCCTATACTAATTGATGGACTATTAAAATTAGAATATAGAGGTTATGATTCAGCTGGTGTTTCAACTATTGAAAACAATTATATTTCTAATATGAAAGATATGGGGAGAGTAAAAAATTTATATAATTTAGATGGTATTAATGACTTAGAAGGTAGCATTGGTATTGCTCATACTAGATGGGCTACTCATGGAAAACCCTCTAAAGAAAATTCTCATCCTCATATGGATAATTCCAACACTTTTAGTGTTGTTCATAACGGAATTATTGAAAATTATCAAGAATTGAGAAGTTTTTTAACTTCAAATGGATACACTTTTAAATCAGCAACTGATACAGAAGTTATTCCAAATTTAGTACATTATTACTTTAATAAAGATGTCAACAATGATAATAAAAAATTTTTAAGAGCTGTTCATAGTGCTTGTATGGACTTGAAAGGAAGTTATGCTATTGAAATTATTTGCTCTGAATTTCCTGATTGTATGATTGTTGCTAGAAAGGATAGTCCTTTAGTTATTGGAGTAGGAGAAAAAGAAAAGTTTATTTCTTCTGATATCCCAGCTATATTATCTTTTACTAAAAATTTCTATTTATTGAATGATGGAGATATTGTTCAATTGCATACAGATTCTATTTATTTTTATGATAAAAACTTAACCCCTATCTCAAAAGACTTAAAAAATATTGAATGGGATGCTTCTGCTGCTGAAAAAGATGGTTATGAAGATTATATGTTAAAAGAAATATATGAACAACCTCGTTCTGTTAGAGAAACTATTGGTTCTACAATAAAAGCAGGATCTTTAGTTAATTTTAGTGAAATAAATATTTCAAAGGAATACTTATCTAATATTAATAACATCTATATTGTTGCATGTGGTACAGCAATGTATGCTGGTCTTTCTGCCAAATCTTTAATTGAAAACTTGTGTAAGCTCCCAGTTTGTATAGATATCGCTTCTGAATTTAGATATAGAAATCCTATTATAGATGAAAAAACATTATGTATTTATGTTACTCAGTCTGGTGAAACAGCTGATACTATTGCAGCTTTAAAACTTGCAAAATCAAAAGGAGCAAAAACACTTGCTATTTCTAATGTTATTGGTAGTTCTATAACAAGAGAAGCTGATTATACCATTTATACTCATGCAGGTCCTGAAATTGCTGTTGCTTCAACTAAAGCTTTTACTGCCCAAGTAACTTTACTATCAGTTTTAGCTATCTACTTTGCTGAAATTTTAGGAAGTGCTTCTAATGAAAGAATCAATACTCTAAAAACTGAAATTCTATCTTTACCATCTAAAATTGAACAGATATTAGAACTTTCTGAAGAAGTAAAATCTTTTGCACATAAGGTTTATACAGAACATGATATTTTCTTCTTAGGAAGGGGTACTGATTATGCTGTTTCTATGGAAGGTTCTTTAAAGCTAAAAGAAATCTCTTACATACATTCAGAAGCTTATGCCGCTGGTGAATTGAAACATGGGCCTATTGCCCTTATAGAAAATGGAATTACTGTTATTGGAATTATAACTTCTCCAAACTTAGTTGAGAAAACTGTAAGTAATATTCAAGAAGTAATTACTCGTGGTGCAAAAACATTTATTATTACAAGTGAAGATATAGAAAATCATAATTATGATAAAGTCATTAAAATTCCCAAAACAGATTCTATGCTTTCTCCAATTCTTTCTGTTATTCCTTTACAACTATTTGCTTACTATATTTCAAAAGAAAAAGGACTTGATGTAGATAAACCAAGAAATTTAGCAAAATCTGTTACTGTAGAATAATAATCAAATCTAAATTTATAATAAGGAGCACTACCAACAAGGACAATTATTGGTATCTGCTCCATTACTTTAAAATAGTATAGATTAAGCTGTTTTTATTTTTTTAATGCTTTCCTGAAAAGCATTTTCTAGTTCATATTCATTTAGTGGAATACTTATTCTTGATATAATTTGTCCATAATAATAAATTAGAAACAATTTCAAATCTTTTTGAAGATAGTGAAAAAGAAGAATATTATTTTAGTGTTATTGATATTATTAGTACTTTAACTGATAGTAAAATTCCAAAAAGATTTAAAAAGAAAGTTAACAGAAGAAGGAAGTCAACTGTACGAAAATATCGTACAGTTGAAAATGAAATCTAATGATGGTAAACAAAAGGAATATTAAGACTAATAGAGTCAATACCAATTCCAAAGGCTGAACCATTTAAACTTTGACTTGCTAAAATGGGAAATGACAGAATAAATGAAGTATTTGATCCAGAACTTGCTATTAATCATGCGGTTGATTATTATAGAAGTCGTGGATATGATGATAATTGGATTAAATCAAGAATGACTGGTATTGTAGATAGACGTAAATTAACAGATGTATGGGAAGAAAATGGAATAACAAAAAATATTGAATATGCAGTTTTAACAAATGAAATATATCAGGCTTGGTCAGGAATGAAAGCATTTGAGTATAAAGAATTTAAAAGAATTAGAAAAGAGTCGTTAAGAGATAATATGACAGACATGGAAGTAGCATTAACAGATTTAGGAGAAATCGCAACAAGAGAACTTGCTAAAAAGCACAGACCTTCGGGTTATGAGTCATTTTCGCAAACTATTGGTAGACAAAGCTTTTCGGTGTATTGGTTGATATATTGGGTGTGCCCAATTTTTGTACTTTGTAAATTTATGTGATTTTGGGTTCGTTTTGGGGAAGTGTGTGCCCAAATTGAGCCCAACAAAATAAATTTATGGAGGTTTTGATTATGAATAAAAAATGTTTTTGTTGTTTTGAAAATGTAAATAATAATTTAAACGATGAGAATGACTTGATGACAGATTGGCTGGATTTTAGGTCTGAAGAGTTGGAAACTAATTTGAGTGAGGAAGATAAAAGGCATTTGCTTAAGTTTGATGTTTTTGCTGATAGGATTTTGGATGCTACTTTGGATTCTAAAAAGGATTATGTTTCTGATGTTTTAGATGATTTGCGTGATGATTTTTTACAACATTGTATTTATTGGAATGAGAAATATTATAGGACTGGGTTTGGTGATGCAGTTAAGTTTCTGAATAATGCTTTAAATTCTTAGATTTATGCCTAAAATTGAAGGTGGGTAAAAAGAATTTTTTTAAAACTTCTCTTTGCCCACCTTTTATATTTTTATTTTTCTTTTAGATATCTTTTCAAAAGAAATGTTAAGAAATAGGGGAAAGTATAAAATTTGCCGTTAAATCCTATATTTCTATTACATAATTTTATTCCATATCTTATATCTTCATATTTATCATTATCAATTAAATTATTTAATGAAGCTGTTGCATTATCATTTGCCTTTACTTCAACAGGAATTAATGAATCTTTATCTCTTATAAAGAAATCCATTTCAATTGTTCCTTTTTCATTCTTATAAAAATACAATTTATATCCTGCTTTTACAAGCATATCTCCAACAATATTTTCAAAAATTGCGCCTTTGTAAGTATTAAAATTTTCATTCTTCCTTAAATCATCTTGAGCTTCTTCATCAAGTGAACCAATTAATACTCCTGTATCACTAAAATATAATCTATAATTATCTGGATTATAATTACCACCAAGTGGAAGCTCTGGTTGTTCCATGCAATATGAAATATTAATTATACCTGCATTATCTAGCCATTCTATTGTTCCGATATATTCTCTACTTCTAGCACCATTGTCAACTTTAGAAATTTGAAATTTTTTATTTTCATTTCCCAGAAATGTAGGAATCTTTCTATACACACTTAATATTTTTCCTTGATCTAATCCTTGAGCATATTTTGTAATATCTTCTTCATAGTCTAATAAAATTTGTTTTTGCATTTCTAATATTCCACTATAATTTTTTTGAGAAATAAATCTATTTACTATTGCTGGCATTCCACCAACTACCATAAATTCTTTAAAATTAGACATCATAACATCATATTGCACTGTACTTAATGGCTTAGTTTCAATCATACATTTATATAAATCTTCAATCTGTTCTTCTTTATATCCCTTTGCCCATAAAAATTCTTCAAAATCCATTGAATACATATTATAATCAATCTTATTTCCAACACTGTTTGACTCTATTTCTTTATAGTTTATCCCCATCAACGATCCAGAACAAATTACATCAAATCTTCCATCTTGGTTAAATGATTTCAGTGCTGTTGCACAATTAGGACATGCTTGAAGTTCATCAAAGAAAATTAAGGTTTCTTCTGGCGCAAATTTAAAATTTGGATTTTTAAAAGAAATGTTCTTTAATATACTATTAACATCAAAACCATCTTTGAAAATATCTAAGTATTGTTTTTCAATTGCAAAATTAATTTCCACTAGATTTTTATAATTGCTTTTTGCAAAATTTTCTATACTATCAGTTTTTCCTATTTGTCTTGCACCTTTTACAATCAATGGCATTTTGTTTTTATCATTTTTCCAATCTATTAAATATTGGTCTATTTTTCTCCTTAAACGGCTCATACTTTTCACCTCTGCATATATTGTATCACAAAATTCTTGTATTTTCAATATAGGTTTATCACAAAATTCTATATGTTTTATATCCTAAAAATCACATTTTTCGACATAAAGTAGTTTTATTAAAAAATATTTTCAAATTCCGGTTGAACTATATCTTCATATAATAAAACAAATTGTGAATCAACTTGTCTATAATCATGATAATGACCAAAATACCATTTCTTAAATTCACATTTTTCCATAATTTTTTGAAAATAGTCTGTTAAATAATCTTTCTCAAATTTTCCTGCACCTAGTATGGTTTGAATACTTGTAGGACAACAATGAGAGATAATATAATCCACTTTATAATTCACTTTTTCTAAATTATTTATACCATTTTCCATTTCTTCTTTAGTTGGTAATTCTAGATCCCACCACGAAAAATCTCTTATTCTAAAGTATGCTCCTCTTTTACGATATTCATATATTCTCTCTTCTTCATCTAAGTTTAATATTCCATCTTGTATATCATGAGATTTTGCACCACCAAATGCAAATATCTTTTTATTATCTATATCAAATATTTCTCCACGCATTAAATGTAAAACTGAATTCCTAATTCTATGTACTTTTCCTCCATTCCATTCTTCTACTAGATAATTATTATATAATCTTGTATAGTTTTCATGATTTCCATCTACAAATAAAGTAGTGAAATTTCTTTCATTTAACCAGTCTAAAACTTCTTTTTCGCGACGGCTCTCTTCTTCAAAAGTCCATACTCCTCCAAAATCGCCACATATTATTACATAATCACTCTTTGTCATCTCGGATTGTATTGGAAATTGATCCTCAGTAAATCTTGTAAAATCTGAATGTGTATCGCCTGTAATATAAATCATAATTAGCTCCTTATTTTTTTATTTTTATAATTATGAATCGCCCTATATAATGTTTTTTGAACCAGTTCTGCACAATGTTCTTTTTCTTTTGGTAATCCATCTAATTCTTTAATAATAAATGGTCCATCTATATGTATTACTTGTTCTATATTCATATCTTTTATGGCTTCTGTTACAACACAACATGAGGCTATAATAGGTGGACATCCTTTTACTTCAAATTTTGCGTCTATAATAATATCTTTATTTATTTTTAAATATATTTTTATAATGTCACTACAAACTTCGTTTTCAGTTATACCTGTTGAACTTGCATTTTCCATATATCCCATATTAATAGGATTTTCAAAATATTTTATTACTTTTTCACTATACATTTCATTTTACCTCTTGATGTATATTTTACAATATTTTTATGTTTATAGCAATATAGAGTAGCTTTTTTGCTACTCTATATAAACATTTTTTGTAATAATCCCTTTTTTATTTCATTTAGTTTTTTTAATTTTCTTTCTTCTTGATTAATCTTATGACCTACACTATTAAATAAATCTGATACTTTTCTTTGTTCTTCTATACATGGTAATGCTATAGGTATATTTATCATCGATTCATATGACAAACACATTCTTACACTACCTTCAAGTCTTTTATTCATCTCATATGTAAATTTATAAGATTTAAAAAAATACTCTAAATATTCTGGTATTATTTTTTCATTGCCCCTAAAGCATATGTACATTGGACTAATTATTCCTTTTACATCTTGTTTCATTCTTGCAATAGAGCCTACATTAATACGAGCTGGATTATATGCAAAGTCATTTTTTTCGACAATTTTATAATTTTGTGTATCTTCACTTGCTACTGTCCTATCTTTAAACTGTTCTGATTGTAGTATAAATCCTTCTTTGTTACTAACACTATATACATTAGCTACTTCATTTTTGGCATTTCTTATAGATTTTTGTATAATTAAGTCTTTCATTTTTATTTTATTACCACAATTGTTATTATATGACTCTTGAATAAGTCCTATTTTATATATCTTAAGGGCTTCGATTTT
>JAAWKA010000034.1 GCA_022797145.1 Clostridia bacterium | reverse complement strand
GTTGCATAACTTCCTCTTAAATTATAGAATCTACAATTTTCAATACAAAGCTCTTTATGAATTATCTTAAATGAATTGTTACATTCGACATTTTTTATTTCTCCTTTCATTTTTTTCGAATGTAAACTAAAAGAATTGCTACCACAAATGATAACATTTCTATATTTTATTTTCACTTTGTTTGCATGGGTAATTATCATTATTTTTCTTCTTCTATTGCTTTTCGAAAAGCATCTCTATATTGTTGTAATTGCAAATCTGTTATATTAATAAAATTTTCATTTCTGCACCTTTTCCTTTTATTTGTCTTTCAATATCACATTTATTTTGTCATGTTTAGTCAATGTCCATTTTTGACTATATTTTGTATAAAAAATTCCTTAGTGCATAGCTAGCTTACTACACTACTAAGGAATTAATTTATATTTAAATTATTAGCTTTATCTACCCATATCTCTATCTACAGTTGTTATCTCTGGTTCATCAATTTCCCCTCTAATGAAAGCATTTCTATTATGTCCAATTTCCTCTCTAATCATTTGTGTTAATTTGGGTTCAGTACAATATATTCTTTTTAGTTCATGCTTAAACACTATTTCATTGAATTGGGGAGCATTTAAAATTGCTTTTAGACTATCATATTGTTCTAAGTCCAATGTAGAAGGACACCATGTTAATTTAATTTTATCTCCAAATACTTTTTTAAACTGTCTTATTGCTCTACTACCATGAGTACATGTTGTTACGAGTATTGCTGTCTTAATTTGTAAACCTGTTTCTATTTCTTCTGAATCAAAAATATTCTTACAAAATTCTGCATTTTCCTGTGTAGTTGTTGACATTGCTTCTGTTAGAATATCTTCTGGGTTTATTCCTACATCTTTTAAAAATTCGTCTGTTAACTTTTCTATATGTTCTTGATAGTTTTCATCAAACTGTTCTTTAATAAGAGTTTCCGCTCCCCAATCTGCTTCTGTACGGTCATTCCATTCCTGCCCTTCTACTAATTCATTGTTCATATAGTCTTCTAATGATTTAGGATGCATAATACTTTTTTCGTCTCTATCTTTACCTATACCTCCTGTAAATATTACTTTCTTAACAAATCCTAATTTATATAATTCGAAGGCTTTTATTGCCCTTTCTCTAGTAGTTGGTAATCCAATATTTCCTAAGACTATGGCTATATCTGCTTTATTCTCACTTTTATTTTTGGATTTTGCTAAATCTGTTATATTATTTCCTATTACAAAGTCAAAAAGTTCTTCTGAAGTTAATTCTCTACCATCTGGAGTAGTAATACTTTTAATCTCCTTTGCATTATCTATCCATGTTAAATGTCTTATTGTATCTCCATTACGAACTTCCTTTATTTTCTTGTCTTTGTCTGCTTTAAGTCTTTCTTCATTTATATAATTTGGATCTTCATTATCAATTATTAATTGTGATAGTTTGAATGTTTTTTGCATTGTATATTCCTCCTTTTATTAATTTATCTTTTAATGTTTATTATACTATATTATGGTTGTTGAAATCAAGAGGTTTCAGCCTGTCTTTGTTGCTTGCGTGCTATTTTCGGACTGGTTCTCCTTTGATTTTAGCAGTTCTTATACATTACAAGCATTTTTTAAAGCTTCATTTTTTATTTTATTAGCATATTCAATTAATTCTGCATATTTACCTTCTTTTTCTTTTTCCGTTAAATTAATAAACATCATTTATTCCCTCCATAACCCAACTTCATTTGAGCAAATTATAACACATCTTACATTATTTGTCTCAATTTTACCAAAATTCATATCATTTTAACAAATATTTTAAAAAGCCAGTAATTATACTA
The DNA here is from genome assembly GCA_022797145.1 of Clostridia bacterium. Lineage (GTDB taxonomy): Bacteria > Bacillota > Clostridia > TANB77 > CAG-508 > RGIG8482. Next base: position 11,571 of record JAAWKA010000034.1, on the reverse strand, counting down.
GCTCCATACTCTAATAAGCAATTTCATATTTAATAATATCATTAATTGTTTTAGAATTTATTAGACTATCAAATACATTGCTTACATTTTTTCTTGTTTCATCAGTACTTGATATATAAAAGTTTTCCATAGTTTCTATATATTTGTGTCCTAGAATATCTGCAACATCTCTAATTTCTATACCATTTCTTAAATTAATTGTTGCATAACTTCCTCTTAAATCATAAAATCTACAATTTTCAATACCTAGTTCTTTATGAATTATCTTAAATGGATAGTTTAAAATATTTCTACCTACATATTTTCCATTAGGTCTTGTAAATACCATATCTGCCTTATTTATTTGCAAAACATTCCCTATATTTTTAACTATTCGTTGTTCTACTACTTTTCCATATTTATTCAGTACATCTTCAAAATGATAAGTTAAATATTCTTTACTATACAATTTCTTCATATACTGTTGTTTCTTTTTATAGTTCAATAAAGCATTATATAATGTTGCACTCATATTAATTTGTCTTGTTCCTTGTTTAGTTTTAGTAGTTCCAATATACCATCTGCCTTTATCATCTTTTGGCTTATCATATACTGTATGCTTAACATTTATAACTCTATTTTCGAAATCTATATCATTCCAAGTTAAGCTACATACTTCTCCTGTTCTCATTCCAGTAAAACAACTTGTAATAAAAGCACAAGTAAAAGTATCATCATCTTTAAATCTATTTAAAATTATATCAATTTCATTTTTATTATATAAATGTTTCTTAAAAGCCTTACTATCTTCTATTTTAGGCAGTTTTAAAGTTAATGTTGGATTATACCTTATAAATCCATATACATCTGTTGCTATTCTAAAACAATTTTTCAAAACTTTTAATATATTTTTATAATATGATTTTTTATAGTTATATTTGTTACATAAGTCAACAATATATGAATTTAACTTTACACTTGTTATAGAACTTAATCTATACTTGCCTAGTTCAGGTTTTAAATATTTATCCATTATCGTTTTATAAGTCCTTCTTGTATTATATTTTAAGTTTATTTCACAATAATTTTCATACCAATAATCTAAATAATCACTAAATGAAATTGTATTCTCTTTAAAATTCAAACCAGTATTTAAATATTCTGTATAAGCAATATTTCCTGCTTTAATTGCTTCATCTTTTGTTTCAAACCCAGATTTATTTATGAATTTTCGTTTACCTTCTACTTTAGTTACTTCAAATTTATATTGATAATATTTACCTCTTTTTTGAATTGTAACATTCGACATTTTTCATTTCTCCTTTCATTTTTCGAATGTAAACAAAAAATGCTATCACGAATGATAACATTTTTATAATTTGTATTCACTTTGTTTGCATAGGTAAATATCCTTATTTTGCAAGCAGTTCAGAGTTTTAAGTTTATGGTATGAAAACATTTTGCAAACAAAATGCAAACAATTTGGTATGTTTTCATATTTATGTCTACTTATCTAGTCTCTGAAAGCGTTGATATTACTGATTTCTTCCACAGCAGTTCTTATATTTCTTTCCACTTCCGACATATACAAGGTTCATTTCTTCCAATCTTAGGTTCTGTATTCACTACTGTTTCTTGAATCTTCTTTGTTCCATCTACATTGTTGATATTTTCTAATGATGTATTTGTTATTCTTGCTGTTTCTGTTCTTCTTATTTCTTTTTGTTTATTTATATTTAATAGTATTTTTACTACATCATTTTTTATATCATATATCATTTCGTCGAACATATCAGTTCCTTCTATTCTGTACTGAACTACTGGATCTTTTTGTCCATAGGCACGAAGTCCTATACCATCTTTTAGTTCATCCATTGCATCTATATGATCCATCCATTTTTGGTCTACTACTTTTAACATAACAACTCTTTCTAATTCTCTTAAATCTTCTTGTCCTATCTCTATTTCTTTTTGTTCATATTTTTCTATTGCTACTTTTTGTAATTCTTCTATTAGTTTTTGTTCATTTATTACTTTTTTGTTTAATTCTTCTAGATTTTCTACTCCAAAAATTGATTTTATTTCTTCTTTTAATGCTGTTTTATCTGATGTGTCTATTGTTAGTTCTGACATATATGTATTAACAAGTAATTCTGCAACATTTAAAATCATATTTTTTATATTTTCTTTTAAATTTTCTCCATCTAAAACTTGTTTTCTTTGTTTATAAATTATTTCTCTTTGTGTATTCATAACATCATCATATTGTAATACATGTTTACGAATACTAAAATTTTTACCTTCTACCCTTTTTTGTGCTTTTTCTACAGCATTTGATATTATTTTAGATTGTATTGGCATATTTTCATCTGCTCCTAATGTATTATATACATTAGTTATCATATCTCCACCAAAAATTTTCATTAAATCATCATCTAATCCAATATAAAATTTAGATTCTCCAATATCTCCTTGACGTCCACTACGTCCACGTAGCTGATTATCAATTCTTCTTGATTCATGTCTTTCTGTACCAATTATTTTTAATCCTCCTGCCAATATTACTTTTTCTTTTTCTTCCTGTATCTCTTGTGTATATCTTTTTTCTAGTTCTCTAAACTTATCTCTTAATTTTAAGATCTCTTGATTATCTGTTTCATTAAATGCCATTGCTGCTTCTATTTGTTCTTCAGTATATTTTTGTTTGCGCATTTCTTGTCTTGCTAAAAATTCACTATTCCCTCCAAGCATAATATCAGTACCACGTCCAGCCATATTTGTAGCAATTGTAACTGCTCCATATTTACCTGCTTGAGCTATAATTTCTGCTTCTTTTTCATGATATTTAGCATTTAATACCTCATGTTTTATTCCTTCTTTTTTTAATATCCTACTTAATTTTTCTGAATTTTCTATAGATACTGTACCTACTAATACTGGTTGTCCATTTTTATTACTTTGTTTTACCTCTTCAACTATAGCTCTAAATTTAGCATTTTCATTTTTATATATAGTATCATTCTTATCCTCTCTTGCCATTGGTTTATTAGTTGGTATTGAAATAACATCTAAATTGTAGATTTCTCTAAATTCTGCTTCTTCTGTCATTGCTGTACCTGTCATACCAGCCAATTTTTCATACATTCTAAAATAGTTTTGGAATGTTATTGTAGCAAGTGTTTTTGATTCATCTGCGATTTTTACATTTTCTTTTGCTTCAATAGCTTGATGCAATCCATTATTATATCTTCTACCATACATTATTCTTCCAGTAAATTCATCTACAATTAATACTTCTCCCTCTTTTACCATATAATCAATATCTTTTTTCATAATTCCATGTGCTCTTAATGCTTGATTTACATGGTGAACAATGTCTGAATTATCTAAATCATTAAAATTTTCTACTTTGAAAAATTCCTCTGCTTTTTTTATTCCTTTTCCCGTTAATGAAGCTGATTTTGCCTTAAGGTCTACAATGTAATCATACTTTTCATTATCTTCCCCTTGCTCTATATTTTTAATATCTTCTTCTACTATAATTTTAGGAGTTAATTTTTTCACAAAGTCATTAGCTTTTTTATACAAATCTGATGATTGGTTAGCACGTCCTGATATAATAAGTGGAGTACGAGCTTCATCTATTAAAATACTATCTATTTCATCTACAATAGCATAGTTTAAACCTCTTTGAACTGCTTGTTCTTTATATATAACCATGTTATCTCTTAAATAGTCAAATCCAAATTCATTGTTAGTCCCATATGTAACATCACATTCATATGCTGCTTTCTTTTCATTAGGATTCATTCCACTTATTGCTAACCCTACTGTTAATCCTAAAAATTTATATATTTTTCCCATCCATTCACTATCTCTTTTGGCAAGATAATCATTTACAGTTATAACATGAACTCCTTTTTTAGTTAATGCATTCAAATATACTGGTAGTGTTGCAACTAATGTCTTTCCTTCACCTGTCTTCATTTCTGCTATTCTTCCCTGATGTAATATTATTCCACCAATTAATTGTACATCAAAATGTCTCATTCCTAATACTCTTTTTGATGCTTCTCTTACAACTGCAAAAGCTTCTGGTAATATATCATTTAAAGTTTTTCCAGCTTCTAACTGCTTTATAAATTCTATTGTTTTATTTTTTAATTGTTCATCTGATAATTTCTCAATATCTTCTTCTAAAGAATTTATCTTTTCTACTATTGGTTTTATTCTTTTTACTTCTTTTTCACTGTATGAACCAAATATTCCAAATAGTCCCATTTTACTTGCCTCCTATTATTTTATTTCTTTAGTACTATATCATTATTTACTTGTTTTAGCAAGAAATTTATAAAATTTTATACATATATTAAAAGTTTATTCATACATTTTATTAAGAGTTTATTTTGCGAAATGAGGAATTTTTATGTTTATATTTAATATTAAAATAAATAAAAAATTAATTTTTAAAATATTTTTTTGTATTTTAGTTTTTATCATTCTTATTATTGCTGGTATATCTACATATAGAATTATAAATTATAATACAACTGATGTTGCTCCTCCTCCTAAAGTTGCAAATATATCAAGTTCTAATTATACAAATATATTAAAAAGTGTGCATGATGATATTAATCAATATATTGGACAAAAAATTACTTTTACTGGTTATGTCTATAGAGTATATGATTTTAGTGAAACTCAATTTGTTTTAGCAAGGGATATGATTGTTAGTTCTGATAATCAAACTTTAGTAGTTGGTTTTCTTTGTGATTATAAAGATGCTATGTCCTTTAAAGATGGTAGTTGGGTTAATATCTCTGGAAGGATAGTAAAAGGTGATTATCATGGTGAAATTCCTATTATAGAAATTGATAGTATAAAAGCTTGTCAAAAGCCAAATGATGAATTTGTTTATCCTCCTGATGATACTTTTATTCCAACAAATGCACTATTTTAATTTTTTAACTTTATAAAAAAGAATAGAAACTTAAAAAAGTTTCTATTCTTTAAATTTTATATAAATTAAGCATTAAAATATCTTTTTAATAATCCATCAAATCCTTTTCCATGTCTTGCTTCATCTTTTGCCATTTCATGTACTGTATCATGTATTGCATCATATCCTAGCTGTTTTGCTCTTGATGCTAATTCTTTTTTTCCCATACATGCTCCACATTCTGCTTCTGATCTTAACATTACATTTTTCTTTGTATCTGGATATACTACTTCACCTAATAATTCTGCAAATTTTGCTGCATGTTCTGCTTCTTCAAATGCATATCTTTTGAATGCTTCAGCTATTTCTGGATATCCTTCTCTATCTGCTTGACGACTCATTGCTAGATACATTCCAACTTCTGTACACTCTCCCATAAAATTCTCTTTTAGTCCTTTTATTACTTCTTCATCTAATCCTTTTGCAACTCCTATTATATGTTCATCTGCATACTCTTTTTGTCCATTTTCTTCTTTTAATACAAATTTTTCTTTACTTGCTCCACATTGTGGGCATTTTTCTGGAGCTTCTTCTCCAAAATGTATGTAACCACATACTTTACAAACATAAGCTTTCATTTATTTTCCTCCTATAAATAATTTAATTTATGATTCTTCACAATTTTTACAAATTCCATTTATGATTATTTGAGAATTTATATACTTTGCTCCAATCATATTTGCTAATCTTTTCATTTCATTATCTAATGTATTTTTGTCTTTTTCTTCTAAAAATATGTCTTTCATTTCTAAACATTTATTACACTCAAAATGAATATGTGCTTGTGTTGTTCCATCATACCTTTCTTTTCCTGATTGCGATTTCATTTTTATAATACTGCCTTCTTTTGAAAGTTGTGCTAAATTTCTATAAACAGTTGCTATTCCAAGTTCTGGCATATTATTTTTTAAGTCTATATATAAATCTTCTGCTGTTGGATGATCTTTTCTTTGTTTTAAAACTTTTATAATAAGTTCTCTTTGTTTACTATATTTTTTCATATCCATTTCCTTTTTTTGATAATGATTATCATTATTATATATATTTTTTTTTATTTGTCAATACTTTTTTTATTTTTTACTTTAACTTTTTTTATTTATATGTTACAATGTACAAAAATTAAATATATTTTTGTAATTTTAGGAGGGGTTTAATATGGAATTTAAAAAATGTAATCGTTGTGGATGTTTCTTTTCTTCTCGGAAATAACGTTTGTTGTAATTGTATACAAAAGGATTCTTTTGAAATGTCAAAATTGAGAACTTATATAGAAAATGAATCTTGTTCTACTTCTATAGATTCCATATCAGTAGATACTGGTATTACTGTAAAAAATTTAAATCGTTATCTTGAAAATGCTGAATTTTCAACTCTACAAGATAAATTAAATATCAATTTATAAAGTATTCTTCGTCTGTACACAGGCGAAAATTATTTTTACTACTAAGGAGGTTATATGGAAGATTATAAAAGTGCGTCAATTTATGATGTTTTAAAAAAAAGAGAATTAATAAAGCAAATTACTTTTGAAGAAGAATTCAAAAAAATGGTAGAAAAAGAAAAAACTTATGTTTATTTAGGAATTGACCCTACTGCTGATAGTATACATATAGGTCACTTCATACCACTTATGATGATGTCTTATTTTCAAAAATGTGGACATACTCCTATTATCTTAATTGGTGGTGGCACTGCTTTTATTGGTGATCCTAGTGGAAAAACAGATATGCGAAAAATGCTTACAAAAGAAGATATTTCAAAAAATGTTGATAATATAATTAAACAAGTAAGTAAATTTATTTCTTTTGAAGGAAAAAACGCTGCTATAATTGTAAATAATGCTGATTGGATATTAGATTTAAATTATATGGATTTTATTCGTACATATGGTATTTATTTTAATGTAAATAGAATGCTTGATGCTGAATGTTTCAAGCAACGTATGGAAAAAGGACTAACTTTTTTTGAATTAAATTATATGTTAATGCAAAGTTATGATTTTTTACATCTATTTGAAAAAAATGGCTGTAAAATTGAAATTGGTGGAGATGATCAATGGTCTAATATGTTGGCTGGAGTAGATTTAATTCGTAAAATACATAAAAATGGTAGTTTTTGTTTAACTTGTCCTTTACTTTTAAACGCTGAAGGTAAAAAAATGGGAAAAACTGTGGATGGTGCTTTATGGCTAGACTCAAAAAAAACATCTCCCTATGAATTTTATCAATATTGGAGAAATATACAAGATAGTGAAGTAAGAGATGTATTGCGAATGCTTACATATCTTCCAATGGAGGAAGTTGAAAGGTTGTCAACTTTAAAAAATGAAAAAATAAATGAAGCCAAAAAAATTGCTGCTTTTGAAATAACAAAATTAATTCATGGTGAAGAGGAAGCTAGAAAGGCTGCCAATGCCTCTCAAGCATTGTTTGGAGGTTCTGGAAATTTAGAAAGTATGCCTACAACTAAAATTTCTGATTTTAATCTTTCTATCGTAGATGCACTCATTTTAGCAAAAATAGCACCTTCTAAGGGGCAAGCAAGAACTTTAATTTCACAAGGTGGTATTTCTTTAAATGATAAAAAGATAGATAATATTAATTATATGTTGTCACAAAATGATTTTTCTGCTGGATATGCTATTATAAAAAAAGGTAAAAAAATTTTTCATAAATTAGTTTAAAAATTTTTCCATATAAGTTTAATATATTCTAAAACTTATATGGAAAATTCTTTTTATTTAATACTATATAAAATTCCTAATTCATCTAATATTTCTTCTGTATGATGCGTAATATCTGAAAAATTTAAAATTTGTATTTTATCAATTTTATCTAAGTCGTCTTCTGATTCAGCAACAATTATTACTGTATTATCAAGCAATACATATATATATCTAGCTAATAGTAACATAGATTCTACTACTTCATTTTTATTGATTAATGATATTTCTTTGTTTAAATTAAATAATATCTGTTGAAAATTATTAACTATATCATAAATAGAAATATTTTCTTTGTTCATAAAATCAACCTCCAAATGTTTCCATTCTTTTGGATGTCTCATTAAAATCTCTGATCTTATTCCCAAATCATTTAGCTTATTCCCAATTGTATAATTTATATAATTAATTGGTAAATCGTGATGAATACAATAGTTTCTTAATTTATATATAAATCTATACTCAAAATTATATTCAAAGTATCTATTTATGATTTCTTTTAACTTTTCATAATGTTTAGATTCTTCTCCAAATTCTTGTTTAATTGCATATTCAATATTGTTAATATATGAATATACAATTCCTACAAAATTAATTGTTAGTCTATTAATTTTATATATTATATTATTTTCATATGATGTATATTTATTTAAGCTAAATTGTTCTAGTTTTGCTTTTTTTATTACTTTATATAATTCTTCTCTATTTTCTTCTACCATTTTATAATAATGATACATAGAAGTAAATCGTCTTAAATTACAATATGCTTTGTCTATTTTTTCATACTCCTTTTTTTCTAATTTTTCATAAAATTTTAAGACTTCTCCTTTGTTTTCTCCTTTTTCTATGCTTCCAATATAGTACACCATTAAAATTTTCTCCTTTGTTTATATAATTTATTATATTATAACACAAGTAGAAAATAATGTAATATATTATTTGAAATTAAATTTTTTTTATAGTTTTCTTAGAAAGACATTTTTATTATTAATGGTTGCTATACTAAGTAAATTTCTAATTGTCAATAACATTTTATTATAATGTCCATCTTGTTTTACTCTATTTTAATACAGAAATAATGCTACTACCAAATATACTGCTTTTAACTATTTCTGGCCACATTTACTATAATATCTTATTTCTTTTGTTATATTATTAGGCTTAGAAATCTCTTTTATTATTGAAAATATATAGATATATTACCATATATGCACTAATAAGCAAAAAGATTGGATTAAAAGTGCTTTACAAAAACAAATTGTACACTATTAAACCAATCTATGATAAAAATAATATTCCAATAAAAAAATAGAATCTATCGAAAATATTATTGCAGAATTCATATACTTTAATTGCTTAATATTCTATTGGTAATTATATTATTGATAAATCACAAAAAATATTCCTGAGGTGGGGTGTGAGTAGAGTCCACATCAAACCTTAGAGTGAACTAATCTTCAAATAATTTTTATGTTTTATGGTATCCTAATCAAAAACTATTGACATACATTTAGTTTATTTTTTTCCAATAAATACTATATAATTCTTTTTGTGTTTGAATCTTATAGTTTCTCTCTCATCTATTTTGATAATATTAAAGTCAGCTAAATATTTTTTTATATCACTAATATCAAATAATCTTATTAGTTTATCTTTATACTCGTAAAAATGATATTCAATTTCTTTGGTTTCATTTCCTATTACTTTTAATCCTTCAATTCCATTAACACTACCAATGAATAATCCATCTTCTTTTAAAATTCTTTTTATTTCTAGCATTAACTTTCTAGTATCTTCATCAGAAAAATAGTGAATAGATAAATTTGCAAATACTAGGTCAAATTCATTATTTAAAAAAGGAAATTTATCTCTCATATCTAATTTCACTACATTTTCATTAAAATCTTTAACTTTGTTTAAAGCTATATCTGATATATCAGCCGATATTACATCATACCCATACTTAATAAGTTGTTTTGAGTATTGTCCTATTCCACAGCCTAAATCTAAGCATTTACCTGTTGAATTAAAGTATGTCTTATACTCCTCTATCCATAAATCTTCTTCTAAATCTTTATTTATATGATTAGCCTAATATTCATCATTTTTAAAATAATCATTTGCACTCATCTTACTACCTCTTTTCCTTTATTTATTTTATTTTTTCTTTAAGCTTTTTTTATTTTCTTTCTCTAATTGTTTTAAACTTTTCTTAGGTGTTGGTAAGTCTTCTGGCATAGTTCCTCCTAGTTCTTTTATCGTTTTTCTTATTTTTGATCCAACTTCATAATGAGCTATATTAGCTTCTTTTTCACTTTGAATATCATCTCTTTTTAATTTTTGTTCTGTTTGAGATATTCTAAATAAATTTGCTATAAGTTCATCACTTCCCATATTATCTAAAATATCTTCTCTGTATCTCACTCCTTTTCTTTTAGCAATATCATCTGCCGTTTCTCCATTGTATAAACCTTTATACCCAAAATTATGAAACTTATCAAAATTTTTAACTCCTGCATTTTTAGCAGTTTGATTAAGTGAATAATTGCCTTTCTTTGTTAAATTTTTTTGATAAAATCTCTTTTCATCTTCTGTTAATGAACTATATTCTTTTTCGCTAATCTCTTGTTTTCTAGTTTGTATAGCAAAATATGTTTGTGCAAGAGCAATTTCATTAAAGAATAAATACAACTTACCTTTAATAATTACTTGGTGTGGCTCTACATATGCCAAATTGGTATGTTCCACAATTCTTAGGCAACCATTGATAATTTCTAGTTTTACCTTTTTCATTTTGCAAGTCCATTCAATTTTAGAGAGTAATTTTTTACTCATATTGATTTCTTGTTTAATTATATGTAACATAATACCACAAAAACCTCCTTCTTTCAAGACTTTTGGTCAAAAAAAGACCGCTTCTTTTTTGAAACGGTTTAAAGTTTTTGTGTTGTCAAATTCTTATAATCTTGAAATTAAGTTATATCAAGCATTATAGAGAGTTCGACAAAAACTCGTCTTGGTGGACAGGGATTATAAAGTACTTTTTATATTTTCACGTTATTTCTTATATTTTCTTATAATATGCTATTTTAAGCCTTTTCATTAAACTTTATATTTTTGTAATTTTTATATTTTCTCTTCGTTTTTTATAACTTTTTCTTGGCGTTGCATTAAAAATTGCATTAAAATTTTTAATTCTTTATCATTGAAATAATCATCTTTTTTATTCAATTCTTTTTTTATTTCTTGATAATCTTTCTCTAATATTTCTTTTTCCATAATATACCTCCATTTTTTGTCGTTTTTTTTCGTTTCATGTCGTAAAACTTTAGTTGACACTTTCCAACACGTGAGGTATAATAAATATGCATAAGTATACCTTTGTATACCTCGTGTGTTGATTTTGTGAGTAGAGATTTTGGGGAAATTTTGTAAATCTCTACTCTATTTTTTTATATTTTTTATTTTATAATTTTTTGAAAAATTTTACAAGTGAAATAGACATATTTTTACATCTTTTTAGTGATAATTTTCGACAAAATACGCTTTTTTGTAAATATTTGTATTTTGCTTTAAGTGTTTTTTTCTCAGTTGTATCAGTGTTATTTATATGTGCCCCCAAAAATATATTCTATAAAAATAGTTTAAATTTTTTATGCTAATTTTAATAATTTTTTCCATGTTTTATTTCTTGCAGTTATTTCTCCATCACAAACACAACCATTATCTTTTTGATAACGTCTTACTCCTGTATCAAATTTAACTCCTGCTGTTCCATCTGCATCTCCTACTTCTGTATATCCTATTGAATATAGATATTTCTGAATAGGTCTTACTACTGCATGTTTTCTATTTTTTGTTTTAGATACTG
>JAAWKA010000033.1 GCA_022797145.1 Clostridia bacterium | reverse complement strand
CTTATATTATAATATAAGATATTTATATAAAATAGGAGGGAAAATATAATTGAATAATGTAATTAAAGTAGAAAATTTAACAAAAGAATATAAACAAATGAAAGCAGTAGATAACTTATCATTTGAAGTACATGAAGGAGAAATATTGGGGTTATTAGGACCTAATGGAAGTGGAAAAACTACTACAATAAATTGTATACTTTCATTACTTAATTTTACAAAAGGGAGTATAAAAATATTTGGAGAAGAAATGAAACCAAGTGCTTATAATGTAAAAAAGCAAATAGGAGTTATATTTCAAGAAGTAGCAGTATTTGAAGAACTTACTGTGTATGACAATATTGACTATTTTTGTGGACTATATATAAAAGATAAAGAAGTAAGAAAACAATATATAGAAGAGGCGATTAAATTAGTAAGTCTAGAAGAATTTAAAAAGTTTTATCCAAAACAATTATCAGGAGGACTTTTAAGAAGATTAAATATTGCTTGTGGAATTGCACACAAACCAAAACTTATATTTTTAGATGAACCAACAGTAGCAGTAGATCCACAAAGTAGAAATAATATATTAGATGGTATAAAAACTTTAAGAGATAATGGAGCAACCATTATTTATACTACTCATTATATGGAAGAAGTAGAAATACTTTGTAATAGAGTAATTATTTTAGATAAAGGAAAAATCATTGCAAGTGGTACAAATGACGAGTTAAAAGAGCTTGCAAATATTGAAGAAAAAGTAACTGTAGAAATACATGAATTAGAAAATAAATATATAAAAGAAATAGAAACATTTGAAAATGTAGGAACTGTAAAATACAATGATAATATTTTACTAGTTACATATAAAAAAGGCAAAAATAATCTTATAGAATTAATGGATTATCTAAAAAAAGAGAGTATAAAATATAGTAAAATTTATTCTGAAAGACCAACACTTAATGATGTATTTTTAGAGTTAACAGGTAAGGAGCTTCGTGATTAATGATTGCACATAGTTTTAAATATACTTTAAAAACTCTCTTTAAAAATAGAATGTTAATATTTTGGATCTTTGCCTTTCCAATTATATTAGGAACTTTATTCAATATGGCTTTTTCAAATATTGAAAATAATGAAAAAATGGATATTATTGATATTGCAATAATAGAAACAGAAGAAAATGAAAATAACAAAATAATAAAAAATGCATTTGAAGAATTAAGTGATGAAAATAACGAACAAAGATTATTTAATACTAAATATGTTACACAAGAAGAAGCAAAAACTTTACTTGAAAATAATCAAATAATAGGATACTTACAATTTGATACTACACCAAAGCTAGTAATTAATACAAATGGAATTGATCAAACAATTTTAAAACAGGTTGTAGAAAGAATATCCCAATCAGAAAAAACAATACAAAAAGCAGCTGAAAAAAGAATAGAAAATACATTAAAAGAAATAGACTTTAGAGAAGTAAACAATATAGAAGCTTTATATTCACAAATATATGAAGATGTAGCTAAAATATTAGAACAAGAACCTAATATACAAAATATATCAAGTAGTAATTTAAGCTATACAATGATAGAATTTTATACATTAATAGCAATGACTTGCTTATATGGTGGAGTAATTGCAACAATAGCAATAAATCAAAATTTACCCAATATGAGTGCAAATGGAAAAAGAGTAGCAGTAAGCCCTACATCAAAAGGAAGGTTAATAATAGGAAGTACACTTGCAAGCTATGTTATACAATTAATAGGATTATTATTATTGTTCTTATATACTATTATTGTACTTAAGATAGATTATGGAAATAATTTATCACTTATTGTTTTATTAGCACTGTGTGGTTCTTTGGCTGGTTTGTCATTAGGAGTAATAATTGGAGTAATAATAAAAACTAATGAAACCACAAAAACAGGTATCATAATATCAGTTACAATGTTAGGATGTTTTCTATCTGGAATGATGGGAATGACAATGAAATATACTATAGATAAAAGCATGCCTATTATAAACAAATTAAATCCAGCAGCAATGATAACAGATGGATTTTATTCACTATACTATTATGAAACTTTAGATAGATACTATTTTAACATAGTAAGTTTACTTGTTTTTGCCTTCATAATTCTAGGAATATCAATATTTAGTTTAAGGAGGCAGAAATATGACAATATTTAAAACATTTTTAAAAATAGCAAATAAATACAAATTAACAATTATAATATATACTGTAATTTTGTTGGCATTTAGTGTTGCTAATATGAAAAGTAGTGATAACTCTATGAGCTTTATTGCAACAAAACCAGATATTCTAATTATAAATAATGATCAAAAAGAGGGAATTACTAAAAGTCTAATAGAATATATTCAAAAAAATAGTAATATTGCAAATATAAAAGAGGAAGAAGATGCTATAAATGATGCATTGTTTTACAGAGATATAAACTATGTTATATATATTCCTAACAATTATAGACAAGATTTTTTAGACAACAAAAATCCAGAAATAAAGATAAAAAGTACAGGAGATTATGCAGCAAGTTTATCTGAAATGATGTTGAAAAAATATATTCAGACTGCAAATACATATAAAAAAGCAGGATATACAGAAGAGGAAATAATAAACAACATAGAAGATATACTTTTACAACAAACTGAAGTCGAAGTTACTTCAAAATTAGATATAGATAAATTAGAGAATGCAACATTTTACTATAATTTTCAAAATTATGCTCTTTTAGCTGGATGTGTATTTATTATTTGTATAATTTTATCAAGTTTCAAACAAGAAGCAATAAGAAAAAGAACAATTGTAAGTAGTATGAAGTATAGAAAATATAATAGAAAGATGTTATTGTCAAGTGCTCTATTTGCAATAATTTTATGGAGTTTTTATATAATAATAAGTTTCATACTATTAGGAAATATAATGTTTACAAAACATGGATTAGTATATATTATAAATTCATTTATATTTACAATATGTGCGTTAACAATAGGTTTATTAATAGGGAATATTGTTAAAACTAAAGAAGCAGTTAATGGAATTGTAAATGTAGTAGCATTAGGATCAAGTTTCCTATGTGGAGTATTTGTACCTATAAAATGGTTACCAGATTCAGTATTAAAGGTAGCTCATATATTACCATCATATTGGTATGTAAAAACAAATGAAGCATTAAAAACAATGGAACAATTTAATACTGAAACATTAAAACCAATTATTATAAATATGGGAGTTGTAGTAATATTTACAGTAATATTTATAATAATAAATAACATTATTTCTAGAAAACAAAGAAAAATTAATTAAAATAAGGATTAAATAAGAGCAATTTTTACTCTTATTTAATCTTTTCTTATTTTATTAATATTAATAAGATTAAAGAGTTTTATATATAAATTTGCTAATTATAACTATATATGATATAATCATTAAAGTTTAAAATACTAAAAGGAGAAATAATGGAAGAAAAAAATATAGAATTTGAAGAATTAGAAATTTCAAAAGAAACAAAAAGAGCGTTAAAAGTTGCAGGATATATAAACGCTACACCAATACAGCAAAAAGCTATACCATGTATATTACAAGGAG
This sequence comes from Clostridia bacterium, assembly GCA_022797145.1. Taxonomy (GTDB): domain Bacteria; phylum Bacillota; class Clostridia; order TANB77; family CAG-508; genus RGIG8482. The sequence goes on along the minus strand of JAAWKA010000033.1, from coordinate 10,338 downwards.
AAGATTTAATTGGCCAGTCAAAAACAGGAACAGGGAAAACAGCCTCATATGGATTGCCAATTATAGAGAAAATAGAGCCAAAAGAAAAAACAGTGCAAGCAATTATACTTTGTCCAACTAGAGAACTTGCAGTACAAATTTCAGAAGAAATAAAAAAGTTTACAAAATATAAAGAGAATATAAAAAATTTAGCAATTTATGGAGGACAATCTATAGAGACACAAATAAGAGCTTTAAAAAAAGGAGTACAAATAGTAATAGGAACACCAGGAAGAGTAATGGATCATATGAGAAGAAAAACATTAAAATTAAATAATGTTAAAATAGTAGTACTAGATGAAGCAGATGAAATGTTAAATATGGGATTTGAAGAAGATATAGAAACAATATTAAAAGACGTACCAGAACAAAGACAAACAGTATTGTTTTCAGCAACTATGAATAAAAAAATATTAGGTATAGCAAAAAAATATTTAAATAATCCTAAAAATATAAAAATAAAGTCAGAGGAATTAACAGTAAATAATATTGAACAAATATCAATAAATATAAAAGAGGCAATGAAAGAAGAAACTTTAATGAGATTAATACAAGTATATAATCCAAAAAAAGCAATAGTATTTTGTAATACAAAGAAGAAAGTAGATAATCTAATAGAAGGATTAAAAGCGAGTGGATATAAAGCAGAGGCGTTACATGGAGATATAAAGCAAATACAAAGAGATAGAATAATGAAAAAAATGAAAGAAGGTATTTTTCAGATACTTGTAGCAACAGATGTGGTAGCAAGAGGGATAGATATACAAGATTTAGAATTAGTAATTAATTATGATGTACCACAAGAAGAAGAATATTATGTACATAGAATAGGAAGAACAGGAAGAAATGGAAACATAGGAAAGGCATTTACATTTGTTGTAGGAAAAGAGAAAAATAAAATCAATAGCATAAAAAAATATGCGAATGCAAAAATTAGAGAAGGAAAAGTACCAACACTTGCAGAAATAAATAAAATACAAGACAAAATTATTATAGAAAATATTCAGGAAATAATAGATAAAAATGAATTTGAGCATCAGGAAATATTAGAAGAATTATTGAAAAATAATCAATTAGAAGATATAGTTAAAGCACTATTAACAAAAATATATAGAAAAAATAGAAAAAAAGAAGAAGTAAACAGTGAAATAACTATAAAAACAAAAGATGGAGAAATGGTTAAACTATTTTTTAATCTTGGAAGAAAAGATAATATAAAGGTAAAAGACTTTGTAGGAAGTATAGCAGCAAATTCAGGAATTTCAGGACAAGACATAGGAAAGATAAACATATTGGATAAATTTTCATTTATAGAAGTTTCACAAAAGCATGTACAGGACATAATGCAAGGAATGAAAGGAAAACAAGTTAAGGGAAAGGATTGTAATATAGAAATAGCAAAAAATTAACTTGCTAAGGATTGAATTAAGATTTAATATAATAAAAAATCCTCATTTATATGAGGATTTTTTATTAATTTACTTCGATTTTGCCAGAAACAGTTTTTAAATTAAGAGTAAAATTATTTGAATCGTTTAAGGTATTGTTATAATTATTAATATTAACACGTCCAGAAGTAGTATTATAATTTATGTTATATCCTAAATTATTAAACATAAATAATTGGATTTTACCAGAAACAGACTCAATATTAGTATTTCCTATAATTTCAAATTCATTTAATTGAATTTTACCAGAAGTTGATTTAAAATTTCCATAACCTTTAAGAAAACCTATATCAATTTTACCAGAAACAGTTTTAAAAGAAGATAAATTTAATGATTCTAAATAAGAAAGCTTTATACTACCAGAAGTAGTATTTAAATTACTTATATTAGAAAAAACTTTTCCATCACTTTTAATGCTACCAGATATAGTTTTTATATTAAGTTCATTTGCAATATGCAATTCATTATGAAGCTTAACACTTCCAGATGAACTATCTAAGATTATATTATTTAAACTTAGATTGGAATCAAGCTCTATACTACCAGAATTAGAAGATAATTTTAAATTAGCTGTATAAGTTTTAGGAATATAAATATCATAACAAGACAAAGAAGACAAGAAAAACGAAATTTTAGGTTTAATATTTTCTTTGATTTCTAAAGTTTTATTAGATATAGTATAAGTAAACTTTTCTTCAGCAGCTATATTAGAGGAAGATCTTTGTAATATTCTTATTTTACTACTATTTGATTCATATACATTAATATTAGAACTAGAAGTAGAAAAGTTAATGTTAGCTATTTCAGAAATATCAATTTCTGACTCTTTTATTATTCCTAAATCATTATAATTCAGACCAAATCCAAAAACCCAATTATTAAAATTATTTCTATTCATAATAAGGGCGATAAGTAAATTAATAAATGCTATTATTATAAAAATAAGTATGATAATTAAAGTTATAATAAGTGATTTTTTCATCATTATTCTCCTATCTATAAATATTTATAAAACATTAATTTTTTAATTTAAAACATAATTCAACTACACTAGAAATAGCAGATCCTATAATAAATATAATCCAAGAATAAGCCCAAGCAGCAAATAGAAAACTTATTATGAAATAAATTCCAATAATTATGCTCCATAATGTAGAGTTTATCAAAGCTTTTATTTCTTTATCTTTACTTTTTGAAGATTGCCATTCTTTAAAATTTTCTACAATACTATCATCAGCTTTTATATATTTTGGTCTAGACATAAAATGATAAACAAGTATACAGGTAGAAATACCAGTTAATGCAAAAAAAGAAGATGCATAAATAAAATCTGGAAGATGTAATTCTGACAAAATAATCACTGAAATAAAGCTAAATATATATAGTCCAATACAAATAGAAACAATAAGAGCTGTTTTTTTTCTGCTATCTAGTTGCATTTGATAAAATTCAGCAGAATTATTTTCAAGACTATTTAATAATTCATCAATATTTCCAATACCTGAAATTACACTATCATATGCTTCATGTTCATTTTTTCCTTCATTAATTAAATCTTTATACTTATCTGTTAAGTTACAAATTAATTCTTCTTTTAAATCATACGCTCTTTTAGTTTGAGGAGCATCTTTAAATAAATTTTCTACATGAGTACGTATATTTTTATTCATTATATTCATCCTTTCTTATATTAATTTATCAATTAATTCTTTTGTAAAATTCCAATCTACTTTATTTCTTTTATAAGCTTCTTTTCCATCTGGAGTAATACTATAATATCTTCTTCTTGCACCAGTATTTTCATTTCCCCAATAAGAAGTTATAAATCCTGCTTCTTCTAGTCTTCTAAATGCTGTGTATAAAGTAGCTTCTTTTAGTTCATAAGTATTGTTTGTTTTTTCTTTTATAGATTTGTTAATTTCATAACCATAACTATTTTTATCCATCAAATGAGCAAGAATAATAGTATCAGTATGACCTCTAATAATATCAGATGTAATGGACAAACTACCTCCTCCTAACTATATATATGTTATGTATCTTTATAAATAATACTACGATATACATCATCTGTCAAGGTATTATTAAAAAATATAGTATTTGCATTTTTTATTAAATTGTAATATAATTCGATAAAACATAAAAAAAGAGGGAAAAGATGTATTTAATAGTAGGATTAGGTAACCCAGAACCAGAATATTCTAGAACTAGACATAACATGGGAGCAGATACAATTAATAAATTATCAGAAAAATTTAAAATTCAAATAAATAAAAGTAAATTCCAAGCAATGTATGGAATCGGAAGTATAAATAATAAAAAAGTTATACTAATAAAACCACAGACTTATATGAACTTAAGTGGGAGAGCAGTAAAAGAGTTTGAGAATTTCTATAAAATAGACTTAGAAAAAATACTAATAATATATGATGATATAGACATAGAAAAAGGTAATATGAAATTAAGAAAAAAAGGAGGAGCAGGGAGTCATAATGGAATGAAGTCTGTAGTGCAAGAATTAAACTCTACTGACTTTCCGAGAATCCGTATAGGGATAGGATTACCAGAATATAAAAATGACATGGTAAATCATGTGCTTGCTCATATTGAGGAAGCAGAGTATAAGGTATTAGAGGAAGGTATAAAAAAAGCAGTGTTAGCAATAGAAGAGTTACTTATTAATGGAATAGATACTGCAATGAATAAATATAATTAAGAAAGGCTTAAATAAATAGAATGAAAGAAATAATAATTAATACAGATGAACAAAAAAATAAATATATATTATTAGTAAATAATGGAAAATTAGTTGAGAAATATGAAGAAACAGAAGATATTAAAAGACTAGAAGGAAATATATATATAGGAAAAGTTCAAAATGTATTACAAGGAATGCAGGCAGCTTTTATAGATATTGGAGAAGAAAAAAATACATTTATACATATAAAAGATGTGTTGCCAAAAGTAGATTCAAAGAATGAAAATATAGATGAAATAATAAAAAAATCAAATATCAAAGAAGTAATAAAACCAGGAAAAGAATTAATTGTTCAAGTAAAAAGAGATAGTACAAACAAAAAAGGTGCAAGAGTATCCACTCATATCAACCTACCAGGAAAATATTGTGTATATATGCCAGAAGCAAATTTTGTTACGATATCACAAAAAATAGAAGATAAAAAAGAAAGAGAGAGGTTGCTTAAAATAATTAAAGAAAATCAACCTAATAATTGTGGGATAATAATAAGGACATCAGCAGAAGGAAAAAAAGAAGAAGATATAATAAAAGATTTAAAAATTTTAGAAAAAAAATGGGAAAATATAATAAAAATAGTAGAAGACTTACAAGATAGTTCACCCAAAATGATCTATAAAAATTTAGGTATTGTAGAAAGAATATTAAATGATTTAGTAGAACAGGATATACAAAGAATTATAGTTAATGATGAAAAACAATATGAACAAATAAAGAAAGAAACTAAAGAAAAAGTAGAAGTATTATATAAAAGAGAAAATCTACTAGAACTTTATGACTTAAATCAACAATTAGAAAAAATATCAAATAGAAAAATTTGGTTAAAATGTGGAGGATTTATTACAATAGATAAAACAGAAGCACTAACAGCAATAGATGTAAATTCAGGTAAATATATAGGAACAAAAAACTTAGAACAAACAGTATTTACTGTAAACAAGGAAGCTAGCATAGAAATTGCAAAGCAAATAAGACTAAGGGATATTGGCGGAATAATTATAATAGATTACATAGATATGAAAGAAGAGGAACATAAACAAAAAATTATAGATATATTAAAAGAAAATCTAAAACAAGATAGATCAAAAACTCAAATTGTAGGCTTTACAAAATTAAATTTATTAGAAATGACTAGAAAACATATGTGTAGTAATGATTAAAATAAGGAGGTGTAGATATGAACTTTGCAATGATAATACCATTTGCTATAGGATTATTAATATTATTTATTATACTTAAAATACTTACATTACCAATGAAATTGATAATTAAATTATTAATAAACGGAGTTGCAGGAGGAATCTTAATATTTGTTATCAATTTAATTGGAGCAAACTTTGGATTTATGATAACTCTTAATTGGTTAACAGCTATAATTGCGGGAATACTAGGGATACCTGGAGTTATAATATTAGCAATTTTACAATTTATAATATAAAAATTCAGAGAACCTAAAAAAGGTTCTCTGAATTTTTGAAAGGATATTCTTTTTAACATAAATAAAATTAAATTAACAACTTTCAATTATTTTTATAAACTACATAATTTAGAGGATCACCAGTACGCCAAACGAGTTCTACAGAGATAAGTTGTTTACCATTTAAAAGTGATTTAGTTTTCTTAGATAATATTTTCACTCCAGTACAGTGTATATTAAGATGTTTCATTAGTTCACGAAAGCTCTCTCTTGAACATGTAAGAGAAATGAAATGCATTCCATAAGAAGCTATTTTAGAAGCTTTCTTTTTACTTTTCCGGTGATAAGACTTTTTAATACGTTTTTTCTTCATTGTAAATAAACCTCCTTAATGTGTTTAATATATATAAATATCTAAAACATTATAACAAAAATTATGTAAAATATCAACTCTTAATCACCCAAAATTTTCTTTAATTCTTCAGCTCGTTTTATTTTTTGAGTAGTAGTTTTTATCATAGGTTCATTAGTAAGAATTAAAGATTTTATATGTTTATAAGCAGGAATTAGTCTATTTATTTTTTTTATCTCATCCCAAACAATGCTATAATAATCAGAAGAAGCTATATTATTATAAGTTTGTTCCATAAACTCAACATTATACACAATTTTTACACATATGTCTAAATCTCCATTAGGAGTAGGCTTACCAAAAACCATATTTTCAAGAACAAAAGGTAATCGAGATATAAGAATTTCTAATTCCTCAGGATAAATATTTTTTCCGTTTTTTAGAACAATTACATTTTTCTTTCTTCCAGTAATAAACAAATATCCATCATCATCATAATATCCTAAATCTCCTGTATGAAACCAACCATCAATTAAAACTTTTCCGAGTTTCTTCAGGATTATCATAGTAGCCTAACATAATATTAGGGCCTTTTGCTATAATTTCACCAATTCCTTGTTCATTTGGCTCAAAAATTTTTATTTCAACATTAGGTAGAGCAAAGGCAACAGAACCGAGGTTTTTTATATTTGTCATTTTCAGCACTAAGAACAGGAGAAGTTTCTGTTAAACCATAACCATTTAATAAATTGATACCAATATTAGATAAACCAATAATTGTATTCTTATCCATAGGAGCAGCACCATAAACAATAATCCTTAAATGTCCTCCTAATTCTTTTAAAATAGACTTAAACAATTTGCGTCGTAAGTCAATTCTAAATTTTAATAAAAAACTACTAATACAGGACATAATGTTAAATAATTTAGTTAAACCTTTATCTTCAACACCTTTAATAATCTTTTTATACATTGCTTCTAACATTAAAGGAACACATACTAGACCTGTAACTTTATATTCTCTTAAATTCTGTACAACATATCGTAAACCATCACAAAAAGCTATGGTAATTCCGCAAAATAAACCATATAAAAAAGTAGTAGTACACTCAAAAGTATGGTGCAAAGGTAAAAAAGATAAAAAAGTATCATCTTTTGTAACTTTAGCAATACAACCAATAGAGTAAATATTAGAACAAATATTGTATTGAGATAAAGCAACTATTTTAGCAATAGAAGTAGTTCCAGAAGTAAAAAGCATAATAGACATGGAATCATTATTTAATGTGATATTAAAATATGAATTATCACCAGAAGAAACTAAATTTTTGCCAGTTTCAAGTAAATTACAATAAGATAAGATATCATCTATATCACTAGAGAAATCCATACAAATATAATGCTTTAAACTACTAGAATTGTTTGATTTGAGGTTGTTAAATACATTAAGATACTTTTTATCAAAAATAACAGCTTCTGCATTACTTCTGATAATTGAACTTTCTATTTCATTATCAGGTAAGGATTTATCAAGGGGAACAACAATCATATCACAGCAAGTAACAGCTAAATAGCTAACACACCATTCATAGCGATTTGGAGCAATAATAGCAATTCTTTTTTTAGATAAACCTTTGTGTAAAAGAGTAGTACCAAGATTAATAACATCAGTTCTTAAATTAGAATAAGTTTGAGTTATATAATCAGTATCTTTAGGACTTTTTTTGTAAGTAAAAGCTACCTTATTTGGATATAAACTATAAGAGTGCTCAATTAATTCTCTAAAATTATTTATTCTATCAATTTCATATAGTTTTTTTCTTGATATTGCTTCCATAAAAACCTCCTAAAATAATTATTGATATTGTATACTTATTTTAATGAAATTACAACCTAAAACTTATAAAAATAGAACTTAATGGAAAAATATTGCAAAAAATATAGATAGAGTATAAAATACTTAATATGATAATAACATCAGAAAGGAAAATATATGAAAGAAGAGTTTAATTTTATAGGAAGTACAAAAAAACAAATATATGCAGTAAAATGGATAGATGAGAAAGTCCATAAACATAAAGGAGTAGTACAATTAGTGCATGGAATGCAAGAGCACATAGGAAGATACGAAGAATTTGCAAAAGTACTTGCAAGATGTGGATATATTGTTGTTGGTCATGATCATTTGGGGCATGGAAATACACAAAAAGAAGAATATGGATATTTTGCAAAAGAACAAGGTTGGGATAGATTAGTAGAAGATATTCATATATTACAAAATAAAATAAAACAGCAATACAAGGAACTACCGTATATTGTGATGGGGCATAGTATGGGATCATTACTAGTAAGAACTTATGTTACAAAATACAAAGATGAAATTTCAGGAATAATTATTTCAGGTACAAGTGGACAAAAAAGAGGATTATTATTAGGAAGGATATTAACAAAAATAATTATATTAGTAAAAGGAGAAAAATATAAGAGTAGATTGCTAGAATATTTAATAACAGGTTCTTTTAACAAAAAATTTAAACCAAATGAAACAAAAGCAGATTGGACAACACGAGATAAAGAATTAGTAGAGAAATATGAAAATGATCCAAAGTGTGGAAAAAATTTTACAGCAAGTGCATATTTAGATCTATTAAAAGGAAGCTATTATTTAACAAAGAAAAAAAATATACAAACTACCCCCAATATTCCAATACTCATTTTTTCAGGAGACAAAGATCCAGTAGGAGAGCAATCAAAAGGAGTAATAAGAGTATATAAAATGTTACAAAAAGTAGGAAAAGATAAAGTAACAATACGTTTATTTAAAGATGGAAGACACGAAATGTTAAATGAGATAAATAAGGAAGAAGTATATTATTTTATATTAAATTGGTTAGATAAATTGACAGATAATATATAATGATATATCATATTTAAGTATAAATAAAAAATAGAGTAGAAGATAATTCGTTAAGACCTAATAAACGGGAAGTTGTTATTAGGGCAAAAGAAACTTTCTTGCGTAATTATTTTCGCATTCCGCTATTTAATATAAAGAAGTAAAAAAACTTCTTTCTTTAAATATGCAGAAACTCTAATTTAAAGAAAGGAGTTTTTCATATGAAAAAAACAAAAAAAATAGTATTAGCAGGAATTTTTGTTGCAATGATAGTTATTCTATCAAGATTTTTATCAATCAAATTACCAGGATATAAGATAGGATTTTCTTATATTCCAATTTATTTATCAGGGATTCTATTAGGACCTATGTATACAGCAATAGTAGGAGGACTTGCAGATTTAATCGGTTCTACATTATTTCCATTTGGTTCTTATTTTGTAGGATATACAATAAGTGCAACTTTAAATGGAGCAATTTATGGCTGGATGTTACACAAAAGATTTAAACAAGATATATCAGACAAGGAATTTTTAATAAGACTAACAATAGCTACATTAATATCAAAATTGGTAGTTAATGGAGTATTGAATACAATATGGATTGCCATAACGCAAGATAAAGCTTTCTTTGTTATAGTAGGAGCAAGAATGATAAAAGAGCTAATAATGATACCAATTCAAATAATATCTATATTTGCATTAGAAAAAGCTTTAAGACCTGCAATTTTTAAGTTTTTAAAAGGTGATGACTAATAATGATAGAAATGGATGAGGTTAGTTTTAACTATAAAGAAAATAAGGTTATAGAAGGAATAAATTTAAAAATAGGAAAGAAAGAGTTTATAGCAATAATAGGAGTAAATGGTTCACGGAAAATCTACTCTTATAAAATTATTAACAGGAATAATAAAACCAAAACATGGAAAAGTTCTTATAGAAGGCAAAAATACAAAAGATAAGAAACAAGAAGCGGAAATTAGAAAAGATGTTGGACTAGTATTTCAAAATCCAGAAAATCAACTAGTATTTTCAAATATCGAAGATGATATGAAATTTATGCTAGAAAATTTTGGATTCACAAAACAAGAAATTAATAGAAGAATTAATCAAGCCTTGGAACTTGTAGGAATGTCAGAGTATATAAATAAAGAAACGCACACTCTTTCTATGGGACAAAAACAAAGAATAGCAATAGCAGAAATGTTAGCATTAGAGCCTAAATATTTAGTATTAGATGAACCAACAGCTATGCTAGATCCAGTTAGTAAAACAAAACTTATAAATACCATAAAAAACTTAAATAAAGATAAAGAAGTAACAGTAATATATGCAACAAATGTAATATCAGAACCGAAACTTTCGCTTTTGGGAAAGCGCGGGCGGCCTGGCTTTTTTTCCAGGCGATCCGCCGTTTTCAGCAGAAGTTCCC
>JAAWKA010000032.1 GCA_022797145.1 Clostridia bacterium | reverse complement strand
ATTTTTGCATTAATTTTTGCATTAATTTTTGCATTAATTTTTGCATTAATTTTTGCATTAATTTTTGCATTAATTTTTGCATTAATTTTTGCATTAATTAAAATAAAAATAATAAATATTTTTATTTTAATTATTTTTATTTTCTATTGCTTTATTTCATAAAGTATAATAAAATATTTAAAATTAAAATATTTAAGGAGATTATTTATGACAAGTAAACAACGAGCTTATTTAAGAAGTTTATCAAATAAATTAGAAGCTATTTTTCAAATCGGAAAAAATGGTTTAAATTCTAATTTAATAAAACAAATAAATGATGCTTTAGAAGCTAGAGAGTTAATTAAAATTACAGTTCTTGAAACTGCACCAAATGATATTAACTCATTGGCTCAACTTTTATCTTCAAGTACAAATTCTGTATTGGTACAAATTATAGGAAATAAAATAATTTTGTATAGGCCAAAAAGAAAACAACCAAAAATAGAATTACCAAAATAGGTAATTCTATTTTTTAGTAATTTAAATATTATTCTTTTAATAATTCTTTTATATAGTATTCATTTCCTTGTTCATCAATATATCTTAAATTTGGAAAAGTTTTCATCATAAATTCGTTAGGAAATATTTTTTCTTCTATTTTTTTTATCAAATTATTTTCAGTATTATTATATGAATTTACTATTCTATTTTGATATGCATTAATAGCCCAAACTGTTGCTAAACAATCTATAATAAATAAAAAAATAATAATATTATTTATTTTTATTCTTTTATCTTTTGGTATTTTTTCTATCAAATTATCTACTAAAGTTTTCATATATTTAACTAATATAATTGAAAGTATTCCCCAAAACACTGAATATATTAAACAGATTCTCCCATTTAAATTGCTTGGGATAAATGAATAATCCCAAAATCTTGTCCCATACATTGCTTCTAAAATATAGCTTAAAAAATATTCTATTATATTGCCGATTATAGCTCCTAATAAAAATATTTTTAAACTATTATCTTTATATGAGTTTAATATGATAATTAAAATAGTTGCTCCAACTCCATAAACAGGACAAAATGGCCCCCATACTAATCCTTTTCTGCTTTCTATTATTCCTGTAGTTACATAACAAAATATTGTTTCTATAATAAGTCCGATTACACTAAATATTATTATATACCATATTATTTGATGAATACTAATTTTACATTGTTTTTCTTTCATAATAAATACCTCTTTATTTTATATTTTATACTATTTTTTATAAAATTAAAACTAAAAAGTTATATTTTAATTATATATTTTATTGACAGTTTATTATTTTTATGCTATTATATTTTTATTCAAAAATTTGGGTCAGTAGCTCAGTTGGATAGAGCACAGGCCTTCTAAGCCTGGGGTCGGGGGTTCGAATCCCTCCTGGCTCACCACTATTTTCAAGGGTTTCAAGCTCTTGATTTTTTTATTTTTATATTATATGTATCTATTGCATATCAATTATTATAAGATACTGCTAAATCTAAAAATTTTCTAAAAAAGTTAGTCTGTTTTTTATTAATCCTCTTTTATAAGAATCTTTTCTTATAATGTTATTAAATACTCTATAAATTTCATTTCCAAGCAATATCAATTATTGTTAAATATTTATCCTCTCAACTAAAAATGTTTTCTTATAATTTGTTTGTTTTTCATTATATAATCTTTTATTCTTCTCATTCTTCGCCTCTTCTTTAATTAATTTCATTATTTATGGATCTAATATCTTTAATTACATCATCATATTTTATATTCTTTGCATATAGATGCTTTGCTTGATAATCTTTCCATGAGTGAATTAAAGTTTTATCTTTTTCTATAGTATTTATAATCTTATCTATGTTTTCTAAATCTTCCATAGAATTTCTTTGTTCAAATGTAGCCTTTATTGCCTGCTTCAATATTTCTTTATTTATTTCTTCTTGTGTAAAATTTATTCCTACTATATCTGCATCCATATCCATTGTGTTTCATTTATACCTATAATAGATGATAGTAGTAATCCACCTCTTATGATTAATTTTTCTTTATACTCTGAGAAAGATAATCTTTCTAGAAATCTTTCAAACATATAATTTTGTAAAACTTGTTGTACTGTCAAGTTATTTTCTTTAGCAAAATTATTAGCTCTATCTTTTAAACTTTGAACATTTTTTATCATATAAGTATCTCCATAACATTTCTTAGTTTCTTTTCACATTTTAATTTCTTAGCATATTCTATAGCTAGGCTAGAATCTATCTTCTTTTTTATAAAAATTTCTTTTATAAATTTGTTAGTTTGCTCTTTATCTACACCTGTCTCTTTATTTTTAATTAAATCACATAAAATTCTTTCTAGATTGTAAGATATTACTTCAAATCCTCCTGGTGATTCTACTTTAATTGCCCTCAAATATAAACTTTCTTTATTTACATAGTGAACTCTTGTATTTTTAGGCATTCTGTGTTTATTGAAGCCTTTATATGTTGTTACATCAATTAAGTCTGGAGTTCTCTCTGATTCTTTCAAAAAGTACATTGCTGTATTATATGAAAATACTATTTTATTACTTTTTTGTTGTAAAATATAAAACTCATCCACAAATATATCTGCTCTTACATAGATTCCTCTCTCAATTCTTTCTATTAACTTATCTTTTAATAATTTATTAATCTAATAATTACTAATAGCATTTTCTTTAAGAAATTTGCTAGTTAATATTCCTTGACTATCTTTAATTATTCTCTTTATTTCCTCATATCTTTCCATTTTATCCCCAAAAATTAAATTAATGTGCTTACATTTTATAATTTAGTAAGCACATTAGTTAACTATTTTGTATTAGTATTACCTATTTTTCTTTTTTATTCAATTTTGGACTTACTTTCATATTATTTTATATTAAATAAAAGAGAATTATTAAATGAATGATGAAATTACTAAAAAAATGTATCTTTATAATAATACTGACATTTTGCTACAAGACTATGGAAATTATTTAATAGTTCCTAATTCAGATCCATTTTAGTCATACAACTATTTACATATACTTTTATAAAAAGTCAAAGTATGTATTTACAACGTTGTAGTAAACTAAAAGAGTATAATACAAACTTATTCTTTTATATAGGTGGAGTTGAATTAGCAATTAATTAAAAAACGCATAAAAAAATAGTTGTTTGAAATAATAAACAACTATTTTTTTATTTATTTGAAAATTTCTTATATTTTAAAAGTCAGACTTTTAGATATTAATCTTCCTAATATATTTATATAAATTACATTATTATTCTATTCTTAAATTATTAATTTATATATTAATATTTATAAATATACATTTAATAAAATATATGTTAAAATTTATATACAATTTATAATTAAAATTATTTATACCTTTGAGATATTTTTTTGTAAATTATAAAATATTTTTGTTATATTAATTATAGGGGTGATTTAAATCATGCTAATTGGAGAAATTTCATTATATCCTATTGAAGTTATTAATGATGGGGTTACAATATATAAGGATATTTCTGATAATATACCTGACCATTTAAAAAATTGTGAAATAAAAAATATTAAATTTAATAATGGATATTTAAAAATAGAAATATTAGAATAATATCATAATACTTCTACTTTTTAAATTATATTTTATGGGGGCTGTAGTGGATATTTGTTCTTTTGGGGGAGCTTTTAGAACTAATTAGATTAAAAAACTTTTTTAGACTATAATTCTTTTATAGAAATAATTATTTGGGCTACTTTTTTATAATATCCACTACAAGATTATAAACTTTTATAAAATCTTATTCTATATTTTATAAAATAATAATTTTATGTATATTAATTTCATATTTAAGTTTACTCTTAATTTTTTTGGATTTTTTTTAGAATTTTTTTAGACATAATTTTTATAATTATCTTTCTGATTAGAAAAGTTATGAAAAAAAATATTATTATTTGAAAAAACATGTTGTACTTCCTCTTTTTTAGATTTAATCTGATATTATAATACTATATTTTTATTTTACTGTCAATAAAAACATTACGACAAAATTTTCCAAATTATTACAGACGCAAGCATTCCCATAATATCTCCAATTAAGGCTGCTATTAATACAAATCTTATTTTCTTTATACCTACTACACTAGTATATAATGCTATTGTATATAATGTTGTTTCTGTTGATCCCATAATTGTAGATGCTATTAATCCTATTTTACTATCTACTCCATAATTTGATATTATATCTGTTGCAACAGCCATTGATGCACTACCTGATATTGGTCTTAGTAATGCAAGTGGCATTATCTCTGCTGGTATTTTTAAAAGATTAATTGCAGGTTTTATTATATTGATAATTAAATCTATAATTCCTGAAGCTCTTAAAGCTCCAACTGCTATAAATATTCCTATTAAAGTAGGAAAAATGTTTACTACTATTCCAATTCCTTCTTTAGCTCCTTCAACAAAAGTGTCATATACTTTATTTTTTTCTTTTACCCCATATATTATAATAGTTAAAATTACAAGTGGCATAGCTGCTGCTGAAAAATAATTTATTACATTCATCATATTTCCTCTTTCTTTACATTATTAATATTTTTTCATTAATATTTTAGCTGTAATAATAGCTGAAATAGCTGCAACTATTGTAGCTATCCAAACTGGTATTATTATTGATGTTGGATTAATAGACTTTAATGAACTTCTTATTGCTATAACAGTAGTTGGAATTAACTGAATAGAAGCTGTATTTATTATAATAAATATTGCCATTGAATTAGATAATGTATCCTTTTTTAAATTACTTTTTTGTAATGTTTTCATTGCTTTTAATCCTAATGGAGTTG
Source organism: Clostridia bacterium (assembly GCA_022797145.1). Taxonomy (GTDB): domain Bacteria; phylum Bacillota; class Clostridia; order TANB77; family CAG-508; genus RGIG8482. The sequence continues at coordinate 9,256 of JAAWKA010000032.1, read as the reverse complement.
CAGCATTTCCTAATCCTAATATGTTAGCAACCATGTTCATCGATATTTCTTTATGTACCTCATCATTTTTTTCTATTTCTGGAAATAAATATTTCATTATAGGAGTTAATAACTTTGTTAACTTGTTTATTAATGTAGTATTTTTAGCTATTTGCATAATTCCATTCCATAAACAAATAGTACCAAAAAAAGTAATAGTTAAATTAACAGCATTTGAAGCTGATTCAAAAATTGAATTATTTATTTCTTCTACTTTTCCTGTAAAAATCGCATATATAAAAGCTATAATTATAAATATTGGCCAAATTATGTTTAACAATTTTTTTCCCCATTTCTTTTTTTTTAATTATATTCACTTTATATATTAACAAGAACTTTAAAAATTTTATTAATTATAATTTTTTTATTTTATAGTAATAATTATTATAAACTAATGAAATATATTGGAAATTATTGCTAGTTGTATCATTGACAAATTGCCATTTTTTTGCTATTATATATATAGCTTCTTTGTCGAATTTTGTATAAATAGGTTTGTTTTTTTACAGGGTTTATTTAGGAGGTTTTTTTATGATGAAATCAACTGGAATCATTAGGCGAGTGGATGAACTTGGCAGAGTTGTTATACCAATAGAACTAAGAAATAAATTTGGTATTTATGAAAAAGATCCAATAGAAATTTTTGTAGATGGTTCTTCTATTATATTAAAAAAATATGAACCAAATTGTATCTTTTGTGGCTCTACAAAAAAATTAGTAACTTACAATGATAAATTAGTTTGTAATAAGTGTGCTGACAAAATCCGTAAATTGATTGAAAATGAAGCTTAAGTTTTTTAACTTTTATAAGTTGGGTATTTAATTATTTTAAAACAATAAAAAAATAAGATTTTTGTTTTTGAATCTTATTTTTTTATAAACTAAATTTAATTATCAAAAAAATATCTATATATCTCGTTTTTATTAGTTTCTTTATCTTTTGCAATTTTCTTTATAATTTGTTTTTTATCAAATCCTAAGTTTTCATAATATTTATAATGTTCTTGTATTGTTAATGATTTTAAACTTTCTTTTTTTATATCTTCTTTTTTTATATCATTCCCTTGTATTACAAGTACATATTCTCCTTTAGGTTCATGTATTTCATTTAATAACTTTTGCGCTGTACCTTTTAAATACTCTTCATGTACTTTAGTTAATTCTCTTGCAATTACAATTTCTCTATTACTAATTATATTGGATAAATCTTCTAAAGTTTTCTTTAATTTGTGTGGCGCTTCATATAGTATTAGTGTTTTAGATTCCTCTTTTATATCTTCTAATTTTATTTTTCTATTTTTTTTATTTAATGGTAAAAAACCTATAAATGAAAATTCTTTTGCACTTATTCCGAGATACTGTTAATGCAGTAATTAGAGCACATACTCCTGGTATAGGTATTATCTCTATATTTTCTTTTTGTGCAGCTTTTACAATTTCTTCTCCTGGATCTGAAATAACTGGAGTTCCTGCATCTGATACTAGTGCTATGTCTTTTCCTTCTAATAGCTTATTTATTAATTCCTTAGTCTTCATTTCCTCATTATGTCTATGATAGCTAAATAATGTTTTTGAAATTTCTAAACTATTTAATAATTTCAAAGTATGTCTTGTATCTTCTGCTGCAATTATATCCACTTCTTTTAAAACTCTAATTGCTCTTAATGTAATGTCTTCTAAATTTCCTATTGGAGTAGAAACTATATACAATTTTCCTTTTTTTTCGCTTTCCATTTTAATCTCCTTATTAATTATTAATTTTATCATAAATTTTTAAAATATCATTTGTATATTCTCCTGTTTGTGTGTATATGTATAATGGTTTCTCAAATTTTAAAAAGGATTTTGCATTTTTTACTGCTTTTATTAAGAGCATATTAGGCTTTTCATTCATATTAGAATGAACACATTTTATATTTTTAGGTTCTAAATTATATTTTTTTAATAAAATTATTATATCTATTAACCTTTCTGGTCTATGAACCATATAAATAGTTCCTTTATCTTTTAATAAATATGCTGATTGTTTTATAAAATCTTCTAAATCTGCTTTAATTTCATGCCTTGATATTAATTTTTCTATATTTTTATTTATTACTCCTGTCCCCATTTTTTTATATGGTGGATTTGTAACAACTACATCATAAGATTGTTTTTTCAATATTTTATCTATATTTTTTATATCCTCATTTATTATATTTATTTTGTTTTCCAGGTTATTTAATTTAATACTTTTTTCAGCCATTTCATATACTTGTTTTTGTATTTCTACTCCAGTTATTTTGCTCAACTTTGTTTTTACAGATAATAAAATAGAAATAATTCCTGTTCCCATTCCTAAATCTATAACACTACTTCCTTTTTTTATCTCTTTTGCAAAATCTGATAATAATATACTATCTATTCCAAAACAAAAACCATTTTTATTTTGTATTATTTTTAACCCTTTATATTGTAAATCATCTATTCTTTCATTTTCATTTATATAAATTTTTTTTTCCATACTTCCTCTTTTTCACTGTTTTATTTTTTATTCATATTATATATTAAACTTATATTTTATGCAAAACAATATTTTAGGAGGTATGCTATGATGAATTATAATAATTTAAATTATAAAAAAAATAATATTAATTTTTCTCAAAGAAAAACTAATACTATTTCATCTCTTCATGAAGTGGAACATTTTCTACATCAATTACAAAAAACTTTAAAATGTATTAATATTTATAAAATATTAAAATAATTTTTTAGTCTTTTTTTACAAATGCTTCTGTAAATTTTATATTATTATCTTTAAAACTTTTATTTTCTTCTCCATCGATTATTATTTTTATAGCTTCTACTTCATTTAATTGTGTCAATGTATTTACTATTGAATATATTGTTTTACTTTCTTCTTCTACTCCTCCTTTATGATTTTCTATAAATTCTTTTGATAAGTCTATATATACAATATTATTTTTTATTTCTACTTTATTTAGCTTTGTTCCTTCTGGAATAGTTTTTTCTAACTTTTCATTTTTTGGTCCTTCTATTAGTAAATTAATTAATGTAGAATATGGTTCTTTGGTTAATTCCTTTACATCTATTGATCTTGCTTCTGGAACTAATGTACTATTTTCTTTGTTCTTAAAATATAGTGATACAACTGTCTGTCTTAATTGAACCTGTGTTATTTCTTCAGCAGGTATGTATTCTGATATTTCATTTTCCTTTTTATTTTCTAAAAATTTATTAAGTATAAAATAGCTTATTACTCCTATTAAAAAAATGGTTATTATAATACCTATTATTATTTTTTTATTTTTCATTTTTCCTCCTTATTAATAATTAAATAAATATTGGCCCAATTTTAATTATTTTATATTTTTATTTTCTAATCGAATTATATGTTAGACAAGTTTAATTTAGAACTTCTATATTTTATTTTGTTATTATTTAAATATTAACCGCATTATAATATTGACTTATTCCTTTTTTTAGGATATATTATTTTTTAAATTTTATATTATGACTATGGAGGTTCTATGAAAAAAATAAAAGATCCTATTAGCGGATTTTCACATTTGTTTGGTGCAATTTGCTCTATTATTGGTTTAGTTTTTTTAATTATTATGGCCGCTACTCAAAGTAGTGAAAAAGGTTGGGATATTGTTTCTTTTACTATTTTTGGAACTAGCCTAATTTTACTTTACACTTTTAGTAGCCTATACCACTTATTGAATGTTGGTCAAAAAGCTAGCACTATTTTAAGGAAATTTGATCACATAATGATATATGTTTTAATTGCCTCTACTTATACCCCTATTTGTTTAGGTCCTTTAAGAGGTGGCTGGGGTTGGAGTATTTTTGGTGTTGTTTGGGCTCTTGCAATTTTAGGTATTATTCTTACTGCTGTATGGTTAAAAGCTCCAAGATGGCTTACTACTACAATTTATTTAATAATGGGTTGGACTGTACTTATTGCTATTTATCCTATGATCACTATTTTTCATCAACTTGGTCAATTCTCTTCTTTAATTTGGCTTCTTTTAGGAGGAATTTTTTATACTATTGGTGCTATTATATATGGTTTAAAATGGCCTAATTTAAAAAATAATTATTTTGGATTTCATGAAATTTTTCACATATTTGTATTAGTTGGAAGTTTATTTCATTATTGGTTTATTATTCGTTATGTTTTATATATATAAATTATTTTATTAAACAAATATAAGATTATAAACATATTATTTTTTATAATTTTATATTTGTTTCTTGTTTAACATTTTATTTTTTTACTATTTATTAGTTATTTATGAATGTAGTTATATGCATATATTTATTGGTATTTTTAACCTATTCTTAGTTTGACAAATTTACTTTTTAAGTATAGAATATAAGTTGGTGTTTTATATAAAAATACATTAACTTGTACTTATTATATGCACTTAAAAAATGAATTTTATCATTTATTAAAATAAATTTATACTAAAAGAAGGGAGATCTTATGAATACCTTATTTCATGTTGGATTAGACGTTGGTTCTACAACTGTTAAAGTAGTTGTTATGAATCAAAATTTAGAAACTATAGAAGTTTCATATAAAAGACATTTTTCAGATACTAAAAATACTATTTGTGATGTTTTAGAAGAAATTGCAAAGAAATATCAAAACAATATTTTTACTATAGCTCTTACGGGTTCTGGAGCAATGTCTGCTGCTACTTTTTTAAATTTACCATTTATTCAAGAAGTAGTTTCTTGCAAAAGAGCTGTAGAAAAATATATACCAGAGACAGATGTTGTTATTGAGCTTGGTGGTGAAGATGCAAAAATTATTTACTTTGATCAATCTATTGAACAACGTATGAATGGTACTTGCGCAGGTGGTACTGGAGCTTTTATTGACCAGATGGCTTCATTATTAAATACTGATACTCTTGGTATGAATGAATTAGCAAAAAATTATAAGACTATTTATCCAATCGCTTCTCGTTGTGGTGTTTTCGCAAAAACTGATGTACAACCACTTTTAAATGAAGGAGCAGCAAAAGAAGATATTGCCGCTTCTATTTTCCAAGCAGTTGTAAATCAAACTATTAGTGGGCTTGCTTGTGGAAGACCTATTAAAGGAACTGTTGCATTTTTAGGGGGTCCTTTAAATTATTTATCTGAGTTAAGACAACGTTTTATCGAAACCTTAAACTTAACTTCTGAAACCACTCTTATTCCTGAAGAAGCCCATTTATTAGTTGCTAAAGGTGCTGCTCTAGATTCTATTGATACAAAATCAATTAGTTCTAATGAGTTATTAAATAAAATACAAAACTTAAGAACTTCACAAGATACAACAACAGAACCATTAAAACCTTTATTTACAAGCATTGAAGATTACAAAGAATTTAAAATACGTCATGATAAAGATACTGTAAAAAGAACTGATTTAAAAGATTATAAAGGTGATTGTTTTTTAGGTATAGATGCTGGTTCTACAACAACAAAATTAGCATTAATTGATCGTGATGGTGCTTTACTATATTCATTATATGGAAGTAATGAAGGAAATCCTTTAAATAGTGTTATAAAAATGTTAAAAGAATTATATTCTATTTTACCAAAAGATGTAAAAATACGATATAGTGGGGTTACAGGTTATGGAGAAAAATTAATTCAAACTGCTTTAAATATAGATTTAAATGAAATTGAAACTATTGCACATTATACAGCTGCAAAAGAATTTATGCCTAATGTCACAAGTATTGTTGATATTGGTGGTCAAGATATGAAATACATAAAAATAAAAGACGGTATTATTGATAATATTTTATTAAATGAAGCTTGTTCTTCTGGTTGTGGATCTTTTATTGAAACTTTTGCAAAAAGTCTTGAACTTCCTATTGGTAAATTTGTACAAGAAGCTATTGATTCTAAGTCTCCTGTTGATCTTGGTTCAAGATGTACTGTTTTTATGAATTCTAAAATAAAACAGGCTCAAAAGGAAGGTTATTCTGTCGGAGACATCTCTGCTGGTCTTTCCTACTCTGTAATAAAAAATGCAATTCAAAAAGTTATGAAAGTACGAGATACCAAAACTTTAGGTGATTCAATTGTTGTACAGGGTGGAACTTTCTATAATGATGCTGTCTTACGTAGCTTTGAACTAATTGTTGGAAAAAATGTAGTACGTCCTGATATTGCTGGTCTTATGGGCTCTTATGGAGTTGCTCTACTTGCAAAACAACAATATGAAGCAAATTTTGATATGGAATATTACTCAAAAATTTTAAAATTAGATGAATTAGATAATTTAGATATAAAAATTACTCACACTAGGTGTAATTTATGTGAAAATCATTGTTTGCTTACAATTAATAAATTTAATAATGGTAAAAAGCATATTTCTGGAAATCGTTGTGAACGTGGCGCAGGTATTATTTCAGATAATACCAATTTACCAAATTTAATAAAATATAAATTTGAAAGAATATTTAATTATACTCCTTTAGAAACTGAAAAAGCATTTCGTGGAGTTCTTGGTATTCCTAGAGTATTAAATATGTATGAAGATTTTCCTTTTTGGTTTACCTTTTTTACTAATTTAGGTTTTAGAGTTATTTTATCTGAAAAAAGTAATCGAAAAACTTATGAAAAAGGAATGGAATCTATGCCTTCAGAATCTGTTTGCTATCCTGCAAAACTTGCTCACGGGCATATTATCAGTTTATTGGATAGTGGAATTAAAACTATTTTTTACCCATGTGTTCCATATTCTAGAAAAGAATATGAAAAAGCTGATAATAAATATAATTGCCCTATTGTTATTTCATATTCTGAAGTTTTGAAAAATAATGTTGAAGAATTAAAAAATCCAAATATAAAATTTATAAATCCATTCCTTCCTCTTGAAGCTAAAAATCTTGTAGAAAGAATTTTAGAACTTGATGAATTTAAAGAATATAATTTTACTAAAAAAGAATTACTTAATGCTGCTAATTTAGCTGAAGCAGAATATCAAGCATGCAGAGAAGATATTCATAATAAAGGAAAAGAAGCTCTGAATTATATTGAAAAAAATAATTTAAAAGGAATTGTACTTGCTGGAAGACCTTATCATGTTGATCCTGAAATTAATCATGGTATTGATACTTTAATTACTAGTTTAGGTTTATGTGTTTTAACAGAAGATAGTATATCAAATCTTACAGATTTAGATACTCCTTTACGTGTAGTTAATCAATGGATGTTTCATTCTAGATTGTATGCTGCTGCTGAATTTGTTGGAAAACATGATAATTTAGAGCTTATCCAATTAAATTCTTTTGGATGTGGTGTAGATGCTGTTACAACAGATCAAGTAGAAGAAATTTTATCTGGCTTTGAAAAGATGTATACTTTAATAAAAATTGATGAAGTAAATAATTTGGGTGCTGTTAGAATACGTATTCGTTCTTTACTTGCTAGTATGGAAAAACGTTTATCAAAAAGATTACAAAATAAATCGTCTAGTAATTATAATGTTACTAAAATACCTTTTACAAAACAAATGAAAAAGGATTATACTATATTAATCCCTCAAATGGCCCCTATTCACTTCGATTTATTAGCAGCTGCTGTTAAAGCATCTGGTTATAATGTTGAATTGTTACGTGATTGTACTCAAAATACAGTTGAAACAGGATTGAAATATGTAAATAATGATGTTTGTTATCCTTCTATTTTAACAACAGGTCAAATGATAGAAGCTTTAGAGTCTGGAAAATATGATGTTAATAGAACTGCTCTTATAATGTCTCAAACTGGTGGAGGTTGTAGGGCAACTAATTATATTGGATTTATCAGAAAGGCTTTAAAAGATGCTGGTTTTGAACAAGTTCCCGTAATATCATTTAATTTAGTAGGAATGGAAAAAAATCCTGGATTTAAACTATCTATACCTTTATTAGAAAGAATGTTAAAATGTGTTATATATGGAGATTTGCTTCAAAAATTACTTATGAAAAATAGAGCTTATGAAGTAAACAAAGGAGATTCTCAAAAATTATTTGATATTTGGATGGAAAAAGTTAAAAAATTATTAGTAAAATCATCTAATAAAGAATTTAAGCAAAGTATTTATGATATAGTAAATGATTTTGAAAAAATCGAAATTGATACTTCTATAAAAAAACCAAAAGTTGGTATTGTAGGAGAAATTTTAATAAAATACCATCCATTTGGAAATAACTTCGTTACTGAAATTTTAGAAGACGAAGGTGCAGAAGTAATATTGCCTGATTTTATGGGATTTGTTAAATTTATGGCAACACATAAAATAACTTTTAATAGTTTGTTAAAAACAAATAAAACTTCTTCTAAAATTTCAAAAATGGCTATTAAGTTAATAGATATTTTAGCCGGCGCGGCTGGCGGTTCAAAGTCCGGCTGGCGCACATCCCGCATGGTGATGGTCCCGACCTCCAATCCGGCCACCACGCGCTGGCACTCGTCCATGGTCCCAACAAAAACCGGCTTCCAGGGGATAAGCCGGTCTCCCTGCTTTTGATAGGTCTGGACCGCGCGGCGGTCAATCGTGCTGTCAGTCCCGAAAACAGGTTCAATTTTACAGACGAGGGCCGCATCCCACTGGTCGCTCAATTTTTCCAGCCGGTCCAACAGCGCCGCGCCTGTGGGTGTGACAACGTGCGCGGCGGCATCGCGCAGAAGGGAGCGGGAGCCGTAAAAATCACCCTGGCACAGAGAACCAATATAATGCTCCTCCACTTCTTTCCGGTCCAGACTTCCCAACGGAGGCGGGATTTCCCCCGCCTCATACAGACTTTGCAGATAATTGAGCATATCCGCAACAAAACGCTCCGGGGTGTCCGGCCCATCCAACGTGGGCGCGGCCTGCTCCGGCTGTGCGGCGAGGTCAATGCCCCGTTCCTTGCATATCTCGGCAAAATGCTTATCAATGGAGCTGATAAGGCCGCTGACGGTCTTGGTGATGGTCTCCAGGCTGGCCTTCAGCTCCGGCAGGGACTTGTCCCTGCTCCATCCGGCGATGTAGCCCAGGGAATTGGCGCTGGTGTCAATACCGTAATACTGGCAGACGGCAAAGGACACGCTTTCGGCCTCCACCTCCATCGTGTTCTTATCCTTGGCCTTGGGCGGTTCCTTGTCCGTATTCCCGGCAGCGGCGGAGAGGCGGTCCTTCTCCCGGTCATGGAGGACCGCGTGGCCGATCTCATGGACG
>JAAWKA010000031.1 GCA_022797145.1 Clostridia bacterium | reverse complement strand
TACAATTAGATTAAAATCAAATAAAAAATATGAGACTACAAATTAATGTAGTCCCATATAGGTTCTTTTTTTCGTGTCCACCAAAGTGGGTTCACTTCACATTGAAGCGGTTCTTTTTATTTAGCGTATAAGAGTTGCTAACACAAAAAAAAAATGATATATTAAAATACATATAAAACAAAAAGGAGAAAAAATATGAAAATATTAGTTGTTGGAGATGTAGTAGGAGAAAATGGAGTAAAAAAAATAAAAGAAGTTATACAACAATTAAAACAAAAAGAAAAAATAGATTTTATTATTGTAAATGGAGAAAATACAGCAGGAGGAATGGGAATAACAGAAAAACTATATAAAGAAATTTTAGAAATTGGAGCAAATGTTATTACAATGGGAAATCATACTTGGGGGAAAAAAGAAATATTTAATTTTATAAATTCTCCAAATTTAATAAGACCAGCTAATTATCCTAAAGAAATTCCAGGTAAAGGATATATAACACTTAAGTGTAATGATAAAAAAATAACAATTATTAATTTGATTGGCAGAACAAATATGAATGTATTATCAGAAAATCCATTTATTGAAGTAAACCAAATATTGAATAAAATAAAGCAACAAACAGATATTATAATTGTAGACTTTCATGCAGAAGCAACAGCAGAAAAAATAGCAATGGGATATTACTTAGATGGCAAAGTAAATATAGTATATGGGACACATACACATGTACAAACTAGTGATGAGACAATACTTCCAAAAGGAACAGCATATATTACAGATATCGGAATGACTGGACCTAAACATTCTGTAATTGGAATGGATATAAAAGCATCAATAAAAAGATTTGAAACAACTTTACCAGAAAGATATAAATTAGCAGAAGGTGAGTGTAAGTTTAATGGTTGTATATTTGATATAAATGACAAAGACTGTCGAATACATAAAATTACTAGAATAAATCAATAGAAAATGACGAAAAAACAAGATGAAAACTTCCTAATTTTTACCAAAAATACTAGACAATATACAACAAATATAATATAAATATATTTGTTAATAACTGAAACAAAAATTAAATTTTAGGAGGAAAAATTAAATGGAAATTTTAAAAATCTCATCAAAATCAAATCCAAATTCTGTAGCAGGAGCAATAGCAGGTCTAGTAAAGGAAAATGAAAGAGCAGAAATGCAAGCAATAGGAGCAGGAGCCTTAAATCAGGCAATAAAAGCAGTTGCAATAGCAAGAGGATTTGTAGCACCAGCAGGAGTTGATCTAGTATGTGTACCAGCATTTGCAGAAGTGGAAGTAGAAGGAGAAGATAGAACAGGAATAAAAATACTAGTGGAATCTAGAGCCTAATAATAATTAAATATAAATGGGGGAGTAATTTTAATACTCTCCTTTATTTAATATAAATACTTGAAAGTTTATATAATTTAATATATGATTATAAAAAATAAAATGGAGGATAAACATGTGAAATCAAATATAATTAAATATATGTTTATAATAGTCGTAATTGTTCTTTTAAGCATTTCGGCATATACACTATATGGAAAAAAAGAAGAAAAGCCACAAATTTCAAAAGAAGAAAAAGAAAATACAAGTGAAACTCAAATAATTACAAATATAAGAATACCAGTTGTGAATTTTGATACAATTAATCCAATTATTAGTAGAAACCAAAATATACAAGATATTTCTAGACTAATATATGAACCATTATTAAATTTAGACAAAGATTATAAAATAGAATTATGTCTTGCAAAAGAATGGTCGAAAGTAAGTCCTACATCATATATAGTAAAGCTAAAAGAAAATATAAAATGGCAAGATAATAATAAGTTAATAGCTAAAGACATTCAATTTACAATAGATAGAATAAAAGAATTAAATACAAATTCAATATATGCCTGGAATGTAAAAGAAGTAGTAAGTGTAGAAGTAATAGATGAATTGACAATAAGAATAAACTTAGATAAAGAGGTACCATTTTTTGAATATAATTTGACATTCCCAATAATATCATCAAAATATTATGAAAATGAGGATTTTTTAAATACTTCGAAAAATATAACACCGCCAGGAACAGGAAAATTTAAAGTAATAGAAGAAAATGGAGGCATAGCATTAAAACAAAATAAAGATTGGTGGAACTTAAAAAATGAAGAATTAAAATTAGAACAAATATATATAAATAAATACGATAATATGGGAGAAGCATATAATGCTTTTAAAATTGGAAATATAGATATATTAAATACTCAAAGTGTTAATATAGAAGAATATATAGGAACTTTAGGATATCGTGCAAAAGAATATTATGGTAGGCAATTAGATTTCATTGCATTTAATATGGAAAATCAAGTATTATCAAACATAGAAGTAAGACAAGCAATAAATTCAACAATAGATAAAAAAAATATAGTTTCAGCTATATATCGTGATAAATATTATGTTTCAGAATTTCCATTAGACTTTGGTAGTTATATACATGAAAAAGGAAAAATATTTCAGATACATGATAAAGATAAAGCAAAAGAATATTTAGTTAATAATGGTTGGGAATATAAATCAAAGAAATGGCGAAAAGTAGTAAATTATAGAGCACAAAAAATAGAATTAAATTTAGTAGTTAATTCTAGTAATGAAAGAAGAATGCAAGTAGCAGAAAACATAAAATTACAATTAGAGGGAATAGGAATACAAATCAATATTATAAAAGCAACAGACATACAATATCAAAAATATCTAGAAAACAAAAATTATGATATGATATTAACAGGAGTATACACATCATATAGTCCAGATTTAACAACATATTTTGGAAAGAACAATTTAGCAAATTTTAATAATGATGAAGTAAACTCTATAATGCAAGAAATAAATAATATAACAGATGAAAAACTATTGAAAGAAAAATATATAAGACTAGAAGAAATTTATACAGAACAAATACCATATATTTTTTTATACCATAGTAAAAATACACTAATATGCAGTCCAAAACTAATAGGAGATATACAGCCCAATACATATAATTTATTTTTTAATATAGATACATGGTATAGAGAATAAAAAATTATAAAAACGCTTGACAAAATAAAAATATAATGTAATAATACATACAAACAGATGTTTATGAAAAATAGGAGGTTAAAATGAATACAGAAAATACAGAAAAAAGAAAAGCATTAGAAGTAGCAATGGGACAAATAGAAAAACAATTTGGAAAAGGGTCAGTAATGAAACTAGGCGAATTTCAAGCAATGAATGTAGAAGCAATTCCAACAGGAGCATTAGGATTAGACATAGCATTAGGAATAGGGGGGGTACCAAGAGGCAGAATTATAGAAATATATGGACCAGAGTCTTCAGGAAAAACAACATTAGCCTTACACATAATCGCAGAAGCACAAAAAGTAAATGGAGAAGCAGCTTTTATAGATGCAGAACATGCATTAGATCCAGTATATGCAAAACATTTGGGAGTAGATATAGATAATCTAATAGTATCACAACCAGATACAGGAGAACAGGCTTTAGAGATAACAGAAGCACTAATAAGAAGTGGAGCATTAGATGTTATAGTAGTAGACTCAGTTGCGGCATTAGTACCAAAAGCAGAAATAGATGGAGATATGGGAGACTCACATATAGGATTACAAGCAAGACTTATGTCACAAGCTCTAAGAAAATTAGCAGGAGCAATAAATAAATCAAAAACAGTATTAGTATTTATAAATCAATTAAGAGAAAAAGTAGGAATAATGTTTGGAAATCCAGAAACAACACCAGGAGGAAGAGCATTAAAATTTTATTCATCAGTAAGATTAGACATAAGAAAAATAGAAAATATAAAACAAGAAGGAGAAGTGGTAGGAAATAGAGCAAGAGTAAAAATAGTAAAAAATAAAGTAGCTCCACCATTTAGAGAAGCAGAATTTGATATAGTATATGGTAAAGGAATATCAAAAGAAGGAAATATATTAGATATGGGAGTAAACTTAGACATAGTAGAAAAAAGTGGCTCATGGTTTAGCTATAATGGAGAAAGAATAGGACAAGGAAGAGAAAATGTAAAAAAATACCTATTAGAACATCCAGAAATGATGTCAGAAATTGAACAAAAAGTAAGAGAAAACTTTGAACAAGCTTTTGAAAAAAGTTTAGGAGAAGAAGGGGAAAAAGAAGATAGCGAAGAATAGCTAAAAATAAATAAAAAAAGTAAAAATAAAATACAATGAATTTTTTAATTCATTGTATTTTGTTTTTTAGCAAACTAAAAAATAAAATCATTAAAAACAATAATTTAGCATATATATTAAAAAGATTTTTCAAGGAGGTAACAAATGAACAATAAAAGAAGAAAAGTAAGAAAAAAAATAAATGAAATACTAGAATTACCAGAAGAAATTACATCAAATAAACCAAAAATCACAATATTGGGCTTTGAAGAAATGTTAATAGAAAATTATAAAGCTATATTGGAATACGAAGAATTTTATATAAAAATAAATACATATATAGGGGCAATAAATATAAATGGATTTAATTTAAGATTAAAAGAAATGACAAAAGATGATTTAATGGTATTAGGAACAATAGATAGTTTAGATTTTGAAGGAATAATAGATGAAAATATAGAAGAAAGATAAATTTGCTAAGGAGGAAAAAATGTTTATAAAGATATTGATAAATTATCTAATAGGATATATAAATGTGAGTATAGAAGGATATTATATAGAAAGATTTATAAATATATGTATTAGCAAAAAAATATTACTGTGGAACTTAAAAAGAAAAAAATCTAGTTTTTTATATGCCAATATTAGTTTAAGAGAATTTAAAAAAATAAAACAAATAGCTAAAACCACAAAGTGTAGAATAAAAATAGAAGAAAAAAAAGGAATGCCATTTTTATTAAATAGATATAAAAAAAGAAAGATATTTATAGTTTTACTGTTACTAATAATAGTTTCAATAATTACTTTATCAAACTTTGTATGGAATATAGAAGTTATAGGAAATGAAAAAATAAATCAAGATGAGATAATAAAACAATTAGAGGAAAAAGGAGTAAAAATAGGAATATCAAAACAAAAAATAGATTCAAAAAAAATAATAAATGACATTAGATTACAAAGAGATGATATAGCTTGGATGGGAATAAAGGTAAAAGGAACAAATGTAGTAGTAGAAATAGTAGAATCAGATAAAAAACCAGAAATAATAGATGAAGAACAATATTGTAATATTATTTCAGATAAAGAAGGAATAGTTACAAAAATAAATGCTCAAAATGGTACAGCTTTAGTAAAAACAGGGGATATTATAAAAAAAGGAAATATATTAATTGGAGGTTGGTTAGAAGGAAAGTATACAGGAACAAGATATGTACATGCAAAAGGAGAAGTACAAGCAAGAATTTGGTATTCTAAAAAAGAAAAAATGAGTTTAAATATGCAAATAGAAGAAAAAACAGGAAGAATAGAAAAAAATTATGGAATGAATATAAATAATTTAAAAATAAATTTGCCAAAAGCCCTTCCAAAATTTCAAAATTATGATACAATAATTGAGAATAAGAAGTTAAAATTATTTTCAAACTTATATTTCCCTATAGAATTTACAAAAATAGTATATGAAGAAAAGCAAAAAATAGAAATTAAATATACACCAGAAGAAGCAAAACAAATTTTATTAAAAAAGTTAGAAGAAGAACTGAAAAAGGAAATAAAAGATGTAGAAAATATTGTAAATACTCAAATAAATTACAATCAAGGAAATAATGAAATAGAAGTAGAATTGATATATGAAGTACTTGAAAATATAGGAACAAAAGAAAAAATATTATTTTGAAAGGATGAGGAAGTATGGTAGAAAAAGGATTGAGAGTACTACAAACTGATAAAACATTTTTTGGAAAATTAACAAACACAATAACAAAGATGCTAATACCAACACAAATTGGAATTAACGGAATACTAACATATGCAAAAAGAAATAATTTATTAAAAGCATTTGAGAACTGTACAAGTGAAGAAAAACAAGATATAACAAAAAAAGAATTATTAGAAAAAAAATATGAAGATATGTATGGACTATATTTGGAATCCATAGATAAATATATAATGGAATCTATTTATAAAAAGGTAAAAAATGAGACAGCAACAAACTTTGAAAAAAATGCATTATCTAAATATTATACTATAATACATTTAAAAGAAACACAGTACTTAGAATATAAATATAGAAAGCAAAAATATTTATTAGAATTAGACTATGAAACTATTCATACTCAAAGTAAAGAAAAATTAATAAAAAGATATAAAAAATTTTATATAAATAAAATGGAAAGTTTATATAAAGGAATATTAAAAAACTATTCAATACAACTAGCAGATAATGCAACTACTAAACAAAGAAAAGAAGAGATATATGAAAGTATATTTATAACACTAGAAGAATATATAACACAAATATTACCAATAAAATTAGAAATAAATAAAGAAGAAACATATAAAGAAGTAATACAAGAGTATGAAAAATTTACAACTTTTTTAGCAGGTAAATTAGATGAAAAAGACATAATAGAAAAGAAAATAGTTTTATTAGGAATAAGTAGAAAATTATTTACACATAGCTTACCACTTATTGTAGCAGAACAAGGATATATACAATTAATAAAAGAAACTAGAAACTTAATTCTAAAGGCTAAAACTACAATTAAAAAATTGGAAGCATATGAATTGCTAATAAGACTAATACAAGATTATAATATAAAATTATTGTCTACCAAAATATATTGGGACAAACCAGACAAAAGAGAAGAATATAAGAAGTTTTGGTCAAAATATAATGAAATAGATAAACTAAAAGAAACAGATATAAATGAATATAAAAAGAAAAAAGAAATATTGTTCATAAAAAGTGATCTAAAGGCAGTAAAACAAAATAAAGAGAAATATAGGGATATAATAAAATTTTATAATGAAATTTTATCTAAATATGGTGAAGTAAAACTAATAAAAAATACAATAAAAAAAATAAGTGGAAGATATACAAAAAAAAGATTACAAACTGTGTAAAGTTCAGAAAGGATATGAATATTTTGATACAAATAAACAATTTAGATATACAAGAAGATGAACAATATGATGAAATGATACAAAATATTATAAAAAAATGTTTTAAAGAAGAAGGGCTAGAAAAAACAAAACTATATATTAATATAATATTAACAAATGAAATAAATATAAAACAATTAAACAAAAAATATAGAAATATAGATAAAGATACAGATGTATTATCATTTCCTATGTTTGAAAAAGAAGAAATAACAAAAATAAGACAAAATCCAAAACCAATACAAGATATATTGGGAGATGTTGTTATATCAATACCCAGAGTACAAGAACAAGCACATATATATGGACATAGTTTTGAAAGAGAACTTGCCTATATGTTAGTACATAGTTTTTACCATCTTATAGGATATGACCACATAAAAGAAGAAGACAAAAAGCAAATGAGAGTAAAGGAAGAAAAAATATTACAAGATTTGAATATTGTAAGAGGGTAATAAAAAATGAAAAAAAAAGAAACAAAAAAAATGAAAAATGGAAATTTTTTAGAAGCGTGTAATAATGCTCTAAATGGAATAATATATGCAATTACTACTCAAAATAACGTAAAAAAACAATTGATAATAGCAGTAGTAGTAATGTTAATAAGTTTATTTTTTGATTTGAATAGAGCAGAATTTTTATGTTTAATGTTTACAGTGGTTTTAGTAATAATTGCAGAAATGATTAATACAGCAATAGAAACAGTTGTAGATTTATATACTGATTTATATCATCCAAAAGCTAAAATTGCAAAAGATGTAGGGGCAGGAGCCGTTGTAATAGCAGCAATAAATGCTATCATTGTAGCATATTTCATATTCTTTGAAAAAATTAGTACAGTAGGAACAAAAATAATTGAAGAAATAACTCATTCTCCAATACATTTAGCATTTGTATCAATACTATTAACAGTAATTGTAATAGTGACATTAAAAGCAGCAAGTACAAAAAATAATCACAAATTTATAAAACAAAATTTTATGCCAAGTGGACAAACAGCTATATCATTTGCAGCTTTAACTATTATATGGCTTACAACTAGAAATGTGGTGATATTTACACTATCATTAGTATTATCTTTAATAGTTGCAATTAATAGATATGAAAATAATAAAAGAAGCAAGTCTGAAATTATAATAGGAGCATGTGTAGGTATCTTGGTAGTAATATTATTATATGGGTTAGCTTTACTATATTTAGGAATAGAATCTTTTTCAAATATAATACAATTTTTTAATAGTTTAAAAATGTGATATATATTATAGCAAAAGGGGGAGGTCTCTAAATGAAAAATAGAGGAATAAAATATCTAATTATAATTTTAATAGTATTAGTAGCAATAGCAGCAATATTATTAGTTTTAAGAATAACTAATAATAAACCAGAACAAAGAGTAGAAGACGAAATAATATCATTAGGGATAGATGATGGAAAACAACAAATAAAAAAAGAGAATATTAATATATATAATGGTATAGATAGACCAATAGCAGTAATGATAGACAATCATAAAGGAGCTTGGCCACAAGCTAGTTTAAATGAAGCATATCTTGTTTATGAAATAATTGTAGAAGGAGGAGAAACGAGATTAATGCCAATATTTAAAGGGAAGAATTTGAATAAAATTGGCCCAGTAAGAAGTTCTAGACATTACTATTTAGACTATGCATTAGAAAATGATGCAATATATGTTCACTATGGTTGGAGTCCACAAGCAGAAGCAGATATAAAAACATTAAAAGTAAATAATATTAATGGAATTACAGAAAGTAGCAAAGATTTTTGGAGAGTAAAAGATAAATCAGCACCACATAATGCAGTAACAAATACAAATAATATATTAAACATATCAAATTCTCAAAATTATAGAACAACTTCAAATGATGCTAGTGTTTTAAAATATACACAAGAAGAAGTTAATTTAGAAGAAGGAAAAACAGCAAATCAAATTACTATACCATATTCAACATTACACAAAGTAAGTTATACATATAATAAAGAAACAAAAAAATATGAAAGATATCAAAGAGGACAAAAACAAATAGATTGGGATACAAAGGAAGTTATTAGTACAAAAAACATTATTATAACATTTGCTAAAAATTATGAATTGGATGACATAGAAGATAAAGATAGACAGGGATTAAATAATATAGGTACTTTAAAAGGATATTATATAACAAATGGAAAAGCGATAGAAATTACATGTACGAAAAATTCAAGAAAAGAAAAAACAATATATAAAGATCTTGCAGGAAATATAATAAATGTTAATGATGGAAATACATATATACAAATATGCCCAATAGATGCAAAAGTAGAAATAGAATAAGTATGAAAATAGGAATACTTTAAATATTCCTATTTTTAATGTATAATTAAGAAAATATATAATGTCAAGAAAAAAAAGACATAAAAAACATAAAATTTATAGACCAAATTCTACAAAAAAATAATGAACTAAGAACTATAATATTAAAATAAAAGAAGGTGTGAAAATGGAAGAATTTAAATCAGGTTTTGTTACAATTGTTGGAAGAACTAATGTTGGAAAATCTACTTTAATAAATTCATTTGTTGGAGAAAAAATAGCAGCAACAACTAATAAGCCACAAACAACAAGAAAAGCAATAAGAGCAATAATAACAAGAGAAAACTCACAAATAATATTTATAGACACACCAGGAATCCATAAACCTAAAACTAAATTAGGAGATACTATGTTAGATACAGCATTTGATAGTATTTTGCAAGTTGATGTGGTTATATTCTTAATTGAAGCGACAAGTGAAGAAATAGGGAAAGGAGATAGACAAATACTAGAAAAAATAAAACAAACAAATAAAAAGACAATTTTAGTAATAAATAAAATAGATTTAATAAAAAGAGAAAAACTTTTAAAATTAATTACACTGTATAAAAATGAATATAATTTTAGTGCAATAGTACCAATATCAGCATTAAAAAATAATAAAACAGAAGATGTTTTACAAGAGGTAGAAAAATTATTAAAACCAGGACCACTTTATTATGAGAAAGAAGAATATACAGATCAAACTATGAGACAACTTGTAGAAGAGATAGTTCGTGAAAAAGCTTTAAAGTTTTTAGAGGATGAAGTACCACATGGAATATATGTAGAGGTAGAAAAAATGGAAAGAAAAGTAACAAAAGATAAAAAGAAGATATATAATATAGAAGTAACTATATATTGTTTGAGAAACTCGCATAAGGGAATAATAATAGGAAAAAATGGACAGATGTTAAAGAAAATAGGAATATATTCAAGATATGATTTAGAAAAAATGCTAGATTCAAAAATAAATTTGAAAACTTGGGTAAAAGTGAAACAAGATTGGCAGGATAGAGATGACATTGTAAAAAAATTTAAATTTAATTAAAAATAAAGTGAATAAAAAATATAAAAATACAAAAGATAAATAAAAGTATAATACTTTTATAAGAAAGGAAGAGATGTTATGATAAAACAAATAGCTTGGAATACATTTAAAAATACTGGAGACATAAATACATTTTTGGAATTTATAGAAGTAAAAAATATAGAAAAAAATATAAATATAAATGGGGAAGAAAATGGGAACATTAAAAACAAATGGAATAATAATACAAGAGAGTAATATGGGAGATTACGACAAGATGTTAACAATGTTAACACCAGGTCTGGGAAAAATTGGATGTGCTGCAAAAGGAGCAAGAAGAAATAAAAGCTCTTTGCTTGCAGGTAGCCAATTTTTGTGCTTTGGAGAATACATGTTATATAAAGGAAGAAATACATATAACATAAATTCTTGTGAAACTATAGAAATATTTTATAATATTAGAACTGATTTAGAAAAATTACAATATGCCAATTATATAAATAAAATAATATATGATGTAACAAATGAAAATGAAAATAGTTATAAAATATTGCAATTATATCTAAATACTTTATATACAATATCAGAAACAAATAAAGATCTTGAACTAGTAACTGCCATATTCAAATTTAGACTCTTAAG
The DNA here is from genome assembly GCA_022797145.1 of Clostridia bacterium. Lineage (GTDB taxonomy): Bacteria > Bacillota > Clostridia > TANB77 > CAG-508 > RGIG8482. The sequence goes on along the minus strand of JAAWKA010000031.1, from coordinate 4,459 downwards.
CATACTAGGATTTACTCCATGGATTAAAGAATGTGTACAATGTAAAAAAAATGAAAATATACTATACTTTAGTATAAAAAACAATGGCTTCAAATGTGGAATATGTGGTAAACAGGATACTAGTATTATACAAATATCACAAGCTACCAAAGATGCTATAAAGTATATAATATTAGCACCACCTAAAAAGTTATATTCATTTAATATATCAGATAATTCTATAAAGGAATTAGAAATAGTGTCTAAAATATATTTAAATGAAAAATTAGAAAAGCAGTATAAATTAGAGGCATAATAAACTTTTAATAACCTGTGATAACAAATTTGAATTAAATAAAAAAAGAGAAAATAAGATAAAATTACTTGTTTTCTCTTTTTTTATAAAAATTATTATTTCTATAAAGGGATTAATAGATTAAAGATATTATTAGTAATAAAATTGTAAAAAATAATTGAAAAAAAAGTATAACTAGTATATAATTCCAATATAAAGACAAAAGAATAAAATAAAAAGAAAGGGAAGATGTATTATGAATATAAAGATAACAGGAAAAGACTTGAAGGCTACACCAGCAATTAAAGAATATGTAGAAAAAAAGGCAGAAAGATTAATAAAGTATTTTGGACAAGAGATATCACTAACTGTAACAATAAAGTGTGAAGGTAATGAACAAATAGCAGATATTTTTGTAAATGCAAACTCAGACACATATAAAGCAGTTACATCACATAGAGATTTGTATGCTGCAATAGATAAGGATATAGATATATTAGAAGGCCAGATAAGAAAGGTAAAGACTAAAAAAGATAAACAAAATAAAGAAGACTCAATAAGACAAAAGGAAATAGTATCACAAAATGAAGAGAAAACACAAATAGAAAATGAAGTAGTAAAGACGATATATTATGAAGCAAAACCAATGACAATAGAAGATGCAAAATTAGTGTTACAAGAAAAAATACAAAATAATTTTTATACATTCTTAAATGCAGAAACAAACAAGGTTAATGTAATATATAAATTGAAAGATTCAAAGAATTATGGTATAGTAGAACCAGAATAGAAAAAAGGCAGGAATACAATTCCTGCCTTTTTATGTATTAGAAAACTAGTACTTAAAAAAACAAAAATTATATTACTGCCTAAATTTAAAATAATATTGTAGTAAAAGAAAAACTATTTACCAATCATGTTGTTTTCAGCTTGTTGTATCATTTTTCTAACCATGTTACCACCTATTTTACCAGCATCTTTTGAAGATAAGTTACCATTGTATCCTTGTTTTAAGTTTACACCTACTTCACTAGCAGTCAAAAATATATTTGAAGCAATCGCCTAAAAATACATATATTGAAAAATGAAAGAATGAAATATAATTGAATAATAAAACAAAGAAATGAATAATTAATTATGTTGCAATACTACATTCTTGTAAGTAGCTATCAATTTTATTTTCTTCAGCAGGAATACCAGTATAATCAACATAGAATTTACCAGGAGAATGCCATTTTAAAACTTCGCCAGGTTCAGGTTTAGAGCCAACAATATTTTTTTGTGGCATATAATAGATCTTTTTGTCATTATAATCAAAACATACAGCAAAATTACCATCGTATTTTGCAAATGTTAAAATAGTATGTTGTGACATGGAATTAAGTAAATAGGAAGATTGAAGTTTGGTAAGATGATTTTGCAATTCGTGAATAAAATTATCTATCAAAGAACCTTCGATTTTATCATGAATAGAATGATCTAATTTGGTTAAAGAATCATTAGTAAAACTAAGTAAATTATCAGGCATACAAATACACCTCCTTTGACTTGAAATAAAAATTAAAAAGAAATAAAGTAATTTTATTTTAAAATGTAAAACATAAAAAGTCAATAAATCCACAAAAGTTCTACAAAGATTTACAATTATTAATCATAATATGATATACTATAAAAAATAAAGTAGGTGTTTGGATGAAAAAAATTAGTAGAATACTAATATTTATATTGGTTTTAATAATGTTATTGAATGTAGAAGTGATAGCACATGGTGGAAATATAACAGGATGGAAAGATAAAGATTCTATAGAAATTATTCAATATAACGGAAAATATTATGGGTACCATAATAAAGAGGGAGTTAGACATTATCATCAAGTTGGGTGGAATGAAGAAAAACAGAAATGGGAAATAGTAAAGACGGCAGTTTGCTATGATGAAAATTTTAATATAATAAATAATACAACTAATTCAAGTAATGAAAGAATAGAAGTTACATATAGTGAAAGTATAGATGGAGATACTGCAAAATTTAAATTAAATGAAGAAACAATTATAGTAAGATTCTTAGGAATAGATACACCAGAAACTGTACATCCTAGTTTAGGAGAACAACCATATGGAAAAGAAGGAAGTAATTATACAAAAGAAAAATTACAAAATGCAAATAAAATAGAATTAGAGTATGATTCTAATTCATCAAAAACAGACAAATATGGAAGACATTTAGTATGGATTTGGGTAGATGATAGTTTACTTCAAGAAGAATTAATAAGAGAAGGACTAGCTCAAACATACATGTTACAAGATAATTATACATATGCTTGGATATTACAAGAAAAACAAGAAGAAGCAAAACAAGAAAAAGTAGGAATATGGAGTGATACTATAGAGAGTAATATAAATGTGATTAATAATAATGAAACGAAAAATAATTTAGATAATGAGGTTATAGGAATAGTAATTTTAGGCGTAATATTATTAATAGTTATTTTAATTGGAAAAGACAAACAGAAAAATAGACAAAAAAATAAATAAGGAGGAACTTATGCAAGGTTCAAAAATTAATTCAATATTAACTATGGAATATATGTGTAATGAAAAAGAAAATCAATTTTTTGATAGAAAAAGTGCTAAAAAAGATGTCAAAGAATTAGCTAACCATATAGCAGGATTTGCCAATGCAAGTGGAGGAACTTTAGTAATAGGGATTGCAGATAATGGAAGAATAGAGGGATTCGAAGAGTGCAAAGACAAGTATAATAAATTTTTGAAGATAACTTCAGGAGATTATTTAAAAACTGTACCAAAGTTTGAAAATGAAACATTAGAAGTGATAAATGATAAAGGAAATAATGATAAAATATTATTAATACATATTAGCCCAAGCGTTAATACTTTAATAAGAAATGTAAAAGATGAAGTATATTTGAGACAAGGAGATTCAACTAATAAACTATCATCAGAACAAGTAAAAATAATTGAATTAGATAGACATGAAATATCTTTTGAGGAACAATTAAATACGAGATCTAACATAAAAGACATTGATTTAAATATGGTTGAAATATATAAAAAAGCGATAGGTGCAAACGAAAAAGAACTGTTAGAAGTTTTACGTGCTAGGAGATTTTTAATAAAAGATGATGTATCAAATAAAGAATTTCTTACAAATGCAGGAACATTACTTTTTGCAAAAGATCCTTCTTTATTTTTTCCAACTGCAAGAATTAGAGTTATAAAATTTGAGGGGAAGGAGATGCAAACAGGTGCAGACTTAAATATTGTAAAAGATAAAACCTTTGCAGTGCCTTTATATAAACAAATTAAAGAAACTCAAAATTTTGTAGATACTCAACTTAGAGAGTTTACTCACCTAGGAACAGCTGGAGAATTTGTTACAGTTCCAGAATATCCTAAATTTGCATGGGAAGAACGGTATTACAAATGCAGTAACTCATCGTAACTATGCAATTAGTGGAGAACATACCAAAATTTTTATTTATGATGATAGAATGGAAATTTTAAGTCCAGGTGATTTGCCAGGAATAGTTACAATAAGTAATATAAAAGAAAAACGTTATGCACGTAATCCTATAATATCAAGAACATTAACGGAGTTAGGAGTAGTAAGAGAACTAAATGAGGGGGTTTCAAGAATTTATAGAGAAATGAGTGACTTGTTTTTAGAAGAACCAATCTATATTGAAGATAAAGGTAGTTCACTAAAACTTATTTTAAAAAATAATATTGTAATGAGAAGTAAAAGAAAAAATGAATTATTATTAAAGGATAATAATATTAATAAAAAATGGAAAAATCTAAATATAATAGAACAAAAAACGATTCAATTTATATTTGATAAAGGTGATGTTATGACACATCAAATAGCAGAATATATTGAAAGAGATAGAAAAACAGTTCAAAGAATATTAAAAAAACTTGAGAATGAAGGCTTAATTGAATGGATAGGAACATCCAATAAAGATCCTAAAAAAATATATAGAATTAAAAAAATGTCGCAGTAATGTCGCAGTAATGTCGCAGTAATGTCGCACTTTGAATATTTAAAGAATATCAAATTAAAATTGAAGTGAACCCACTTTGGTGGACACGAAAAAAAGAACCTATATGGGACTACATTAATTTGTAGTCTCATATTTTTTATTTGATTTTAATCTAATTGTA
>JAAWKA010000030.1 GCA_022797145.1 Clostridia bacterium | reverse complement strand
TAGAATATTAATATTCTATAGCCTTGATCTTACATTATAACTTCTATATCATTTATTTTTCCATCATCTATTAGTTTAATTTCTTTTTTATCTATTTCCTCTCCATTTACAATAAATTTTTCTATCCCTTTATTTTTTTGTTGTAAATTTTTTACTTTTATATTATATATACTACTTTTATATACATATCGTATACTATATTCACTCCATTCCTTAGGGATACACGGTTTTATAGATAATGTGTTATTTATTATTTTAAGTCCTAATATATACTCTATTCCTGCTTTATACATCCAACTACTAGATCCTGTATACCAAGTCCATCCTCCTCTTCCTACAAGATTACCTACTCCATAAACATCTGCTGCTATAACATATGGCTCTACTTTATATTTATTTACGGCTGCCTTTGTTCTAGAATGCTCAATTGGATTTATAATTTTAAAATATTCTAAAGCTTTATCTCCAAATCCTAATATTGCTTGTGCAATAATTGCCCATATTGCTCCATGTGTATATTGCCCACCATTTTCTCTTACTCCTGGTAAATATGATTTTATATAGCCTGGCTCTAATTCACTCTTATCAAATGCTGGGTCTAAAAGTTTTATTAATCCATTTTGTTTATCTACTAAATATTTTTCTAAATTATCCATAGAGATATACTTTTTGTCATTATCTCCTGCTCCTGATATTACAGACCAACTTTGTGCTATACTGTCTATTTTACATTCTTCATTCTCTATGCTTCCTAAAATTTTTCCATCATCCGTATATGCTCTTCTATACCATCTTCCATCCCAACCTTTTGTATTTAGTGCAACTTTTAATTTATTTTGTATTTCTAAATATTCTTGCTGTTTTTTTATGTCCTTTTTTAACTCACATATTGGAATAAATCTATTCAAAACCTCATATAGGAAAAATCCTAACCAAATACTTTCTCCTTCTCCCTTATTACCAACTGTGCTAAACCCATCATTCCAATCTCCTGAACCAATTTTAGGTATTCCATGTTTCCCTAATGAAATTGATTTATCTATCGCCCTAATACAATGTTTGTAAATACTCTCAACTTCTTCTGTTTGTAAATGTTCATCATATATTTCATCTTGCCCATCTTGTAATAGCTCTCCTTTTACATATGGTACCTCTTTTTCAAGTATACTCTCATCTCCTGTAAATTTTACATATTCTGAAGTAACATATGGAAGCCATAATAAATCATCTGAAAATCTTGTTCTAATTCCCTTATTTGTTTCCTCGTGCCACCAATGTTCAACATCTCCTTCTATAAATTGATGTTTTGCATGTAACATTATTTGTTTTTTCATAAACTCTGGCTCAATAAATTTTATTCCCATAGTATCTTGAAGTTGATCTCTATATCCATATGCTCCACCTGATTGATAAAACGCTGATCTTCCCCATAGTCTACATGCAATCGTTTGATATACAAGCCATCCATTTAATAAAATATTCATAGATTCTAATGGTGTCTTTACTTGCACAATTCTTAATTTTTTAGCCCAATATTCTTTTACTTCTTCTAATTCTTTCTTGCAGTTTTCTATATTAGAATATTTACGAGATATCTCTTCCATCTTTTCTTTCGCTTCTTCACTTCCAAGAAAAATAGATATTTGTTTATCCTCATAAGCTTCTAATTCTACTTCTATTTCTATTGCTATACACGCTAATGTTCCTAGTGAATTTTCTTTGTTTAAAACTTGATCTTCTAACGCTTCTGGAGCTTGTATATTACCTTTTCCTATGAAACTTTTTTTATTACCTGTATATGACTTTATTTTTTGACTACTTGAGACATAACACTTCGATTCTTCCATATCTAATGAATATAAATTTTTAGCAAATATCATATTTGAATCATTATCATATTCTATATATATATTTCCAGTTGTCTTTACTATATCCTCACCTAATACAGGTTTTACATAATAAATTAATCTTAATTTTCTTTTTTTTGGTTGCGTATTTTTAATTTTTAATAAATTTACTTTTATATTATCTTGTCTTGGTACAAATATTTCTAACTCTTGTAAAAGTCCCAATCTCATGTTTATATATTTGGCATATCCAAAACCATACACTATATTATATTCCTCATCATCTTTATTCAAATTAGGACATAATGACCAGTTTTTGTTATAGTCTTTATCTTGTATATATATAATTTCAGAAGGTATATCTTGTATTATATTATTTGACCAATCACTTATTCTATTTAATCTACTATTTTTATACCAAGTAAATCCAGAAGTATTATTACTCACAACTGTTCCAAAATTTTCATTTGCAATTATATGACTCCATACAACTGGTGGCCTGTTATTTGCATTCATTCTTATTATATACTCTTTTCCATCTTCAGAAAAAGCTCCATATTCATTATCATATTTTAATTGTTGTTCATGAATTAAATTTGTACTCTTTTCAAAATTAAATTCCACTTGTTCATTTTTTATTTGTTTTGGAACTTTTTTAATTTTCTCCATATATTCTTCTTCTTGGTCTCTTATAATTGTTTTTATATTCCCTTTACTTACATTAATTATAAAGTTTGCTGTAAATTCTAATATTTCTTTATCTTCTAATTCATCTGCATTTAATAAATAAATTCCTTCATTTACATTCAAATGTCTATTTAATATCTCTGATTCTATTGCTTCTCTTACATATCTTTCATATACATTTTGTTCCTCATTTAGAATAATTATTTCTATTTTTATATTTTTCACTCTGAAAAACTCATATGCTTTTAATACTTCTTTTATCACATATATATCATTTGCATCTTTTATCTTTACTAATAAAATTGGATAATCTCCTGATATACCATATTTCCATAAATCTTCCCTTTTGTACTGCCTACTCTTATCTTTTAAATACATCTTTTTCATTGGATTTTGAACTATTAAATATGATAATAACTTTTGATAAACTTGTATATCACTTCCCTTTATTCCCAAATATCTTGCCTCTTCTTCAACTCTTGCTCTAGATAATTCAAATTCTCTTTTTATATTTTCAGTATTAGTATATTCTTTTAAATTTTCCTTTACTTTCTCTTTATCTTCAGATATTGTTATTATTAAGTTTAAGTCTACTTTTTCATTTGGCTTTATTTTTATTGTTCTTTTTAATGCTACTACTGGATCTACTGTAAGTCCTAACGATTTTGAAAATGGTACTGAATTTTCAATCATATTGGGTATTCCTAAAGCTACACCAGCATTTAATTTTTCTTTATCTATCTCATATTCTAGTTCTCCTACCATTTCATCTGTTGTACATAAGTTCACTCCTAAGTATATTGGTTTTGTATCTCCTCTTTTGTTTCTTTTTATCAATATAGAATTGGTATCTTCTAAATATTCATACTTTAAAAATAGTTTATTAAATGCCATATGACTATTGTCCTGTTGTACACTAGATAGTACTGGCTCAAATATACTAGTTACTTCCAAAATTTCTTCTATATTTGAATTATTTTTTAGTTCAATCTTTCTTATTTCTACTGGATTATTGGGAGCTACTATTGTCTTACAAGTTGTTGTTATATTTTCATCATTTCTTACCATCTTATTTTCATCAGGCATAAAATTTATTTCATATTTATCTGGCTTTAAAATGTTCTCATCATATATTGTAGACCAAATTTTTTTTGTTCTTATATTTTTTATAAAAAATTCTATTCCTTGATTACAGTCATTTGTGTATTTATATCTATTCACATAAATATCCTTATATTTACTAAAGCCTTCTCCTTTTTCATTCATTACAATAGTATAATTTTCATTTGATATTGTATTAAAATTATTTAAATTATAGTTTAATTTATTTATTGTTTTTACTGTATAATTTTCATAGTCTATATTTTTTAGCTTTTCTATTTTTTCTTTCTTCTCTTTTGTTATAATAACATTTTCAGGCATTCTTTCTTGTAATAGTATATCTACCGCTTTTATTTGTGGATTTTGTATAAATCTTTCTTGCAGTATATAATTATTTATCAAATTATTTATTGATAATAAAATCAATGCTTGATGGTGTGCCATATATGTTTTTACTACTTCTGATTTTTGATTATTTCTAAGTCTTGTTGGTGTATAGTCTATTGCTTCATAAAATCCATACTTATCATACATTCCTTCTTCTTCTAATATCTTTAAATTTTGTATTACCTCCTTTGGCATATCTGCAATCGCAAGTATACTTCCATATGACGAAACTACCATCTCATCAGCAAGTCCTCTTTTTAAGCCCAACCATGGAACTCCAAACGCCTTATATTGATAATTGGAGTTTAAGTCTTTTAAGTTAAATGCGGACTCAGAAATTCCCCAAGGTATTCCTAATTGTTTAGCATATTCTCTTTGACTCATTATCATAAACTTGCAAGATTCATCTAATAGGCTTCCTTCATAACTTTTTATATTTATATTTGGCATTAAATATTCAAATGCTGTTGCAGACCAAGAAACTAGACCTTTATATCCATTCATTATAGTGAGAGTTCTACTTAAATTTTGCCAATGTTTTTCTGGTACATCATGTTTTGCAATTGCTATAATACTTGCTTGTCTTGCTTCTGATGCTAACAAATCATAATATGTGTCTGTTATTTTATTTTCCTCTATATTATATCCTATAGAAAAAATCTCTTTTTCCTTATCATATAAAACACTAAAATCAGTTTTTATAATCAACTGTTGTACTATTGTAATTAATGTCTCTACTACATCTATTTTTTCATATTTTTTCTTTTTTAGCTTATTATCTACTATATTTTTTAAAAATTCTTCTAATACATATAAATATCCAATAAAGTTACCACTATCTACTGTAGATATATATCTTGGAAGTAGTGGTTCTAAAGTATTTGTGTTATACCAATTATATAAATGTCCATTCCATTTTGGTAATTTAGTTATTGTATCTAATATATTATTTATTAAATTTATTGCCTTATCTAATTCTATATATCCTAAATCATATGCTGATACTACGCTTAATAGTCCTAATCCTATATTAGTTGATGATGTCCTATACACTATCTTTTCTGCTCTATCTTCTTGATAATTGTCTGGAGGTAAAAAGTTATTTTCTTTATTCATATACTTTTCAAAAAATTTCCAAGTTCTTTTTCCTATATCTAAAACATATTCGATTTCTTGGTTATTTAATAATTTTACTTTTGCCTTTTGTACCTCTTCCTTACTTATATAATACAATATGGCTGGTGCTAATAACCATAAAATAGGTATTAAATAAAATATTACTGTTAAACTTCCTATTTTATAATTACTAATTAATAAAATACTTACTATTGCTGCTATTACATTTACAAACATAAACTTATAGTAAGATAGTAAATCTACATTTGCTTTTTGTTCTGCTTCCTCAGAAGTAGTCCATTCTAATAAGTTCTGTTTTGATATCCATTTTCTATAACATGTCCTAACAATAGCATCCAAACAATTATATGCTTTATGTGGTAAAAATGAAATTAGCATTATTCCTCGTATTATACTTCCTTTTGCTCCTACAACTGTTTTAGAAAAAAGTTTATTATTTGATCTACCTTCTTTTTTATATATAACATAGTTTATTAATTCTAATATTGTTGGAATTGTAATACTTACTAACATTAAACTTACAATTGGCCAAATTTTTATATCTATTACTATTTTCTGTACTGCTAATATAAACATTGTAAAAATTGCTAATATTTCTACTAAGCTTCTTCTAATGTTATCTAATATTTTAAATCTGTCTAATATTTTTAAAGGATTTTTCTTTTTCTTTGCCTCTTTATCTTTTATATTTGGAAATATCCATCTAGTGATTTGCCAATCTCCTCTAATCCATCTATGAAGTCTTTGCATAAATGTATTATATTTATATGGATATCCATCTAGTAATAATATATCTGATGCTAAACCACATCTCAAATAGTTTCCTTCTAATAAATCATGACTTAAAACTGTATTTTCAGGTATTTCCTGTTTTAATACTGTAGAAAATACTTCTAAATCGTAAATTCCCTTTCCTGTAAATATTCCTTCATCAAAATTATCTTGATATACATCTGATATTGCATTAGCATATGGATCTATTCCTCCTGCTCCTGCAAATATTTTTGTAAAAATACTTTTTCTGCTAGATACTAAATCAATCCCAATTCTTGGCTGTATTAATCCATGTCCTTTTATAACAAGATCTTTACTTTCATTTAAAATTGGTTTATTTAATATATGTGCTGCTGCTCCAATCAATTCAATTCCTGAATTTAATACTAAGTTTGTATCAGAATCTAAAGTTATAATATACTTAATATTTACATTTCTTTCATTTCTTCTCTCTTCTTCAATAGAATTTGCTCTAAATGGGTTTTTTATATTTCCTAATAAGTATTCATTAAATTGGTTAATCATTCCCCTTTTTCTTTCCCAACCAAGAAAACACTTCTCTTTTTCATTCCATTCCCTTTTTCTGTATATAAATTGAAACTTTCCAAAATCTTTATCTGGATACTTATTATTTAATTTTTTAATTTCTTCCTTTGCAGTCTGTATTATATCCTCATCATGACTTTCTTCCTTCTTGCTTCCTGATGTCGCATCTGCAAGTAGAGTATAATACATATTTTCTGATTTATTTGCAAGGTAAAAAACTTCTAATTTTTTTATTAAATCCTTTGCTTTTGTTCCACTTTTTACTATAGTAGGTATAATCACCATAGTAGCATTTTCTTTTGGTACTCCATTTGAATAATCCATTTTAGGTACAATTTTAGGTTTTACTATTTTATTTAATATATATTGCATAATTTCTGTTACTATTTGCGTTACTGGTATAAAACAAAGTATACCTATAATAATACTAAATCCTAAATTTATCTGTTTTTTCATTAATAATATAATTATAGTGGAAATAATTATTGATAAAATTAACATTGTTGATATATATTTTATCTCTTTATTTTTCTTTATTTTTATTTTTTTATTTGTTTGTAAACAATTATATAGTTCTTGTATTCCCTCATCAATTATATAGTATCCTACATGTGATTTATATTGTTTCACATCAGGTAAATTTTTTTTATCTATTTTATTAATTTTATCTTCTTGTTCTTTTTGGCTAGCTAGTTCTAATGCTTTATTTGTAATATAAATTTCGGAAATTTTTGTTTTTTTAGAAATCTCTTTTATTTTATTTCTATAATAAACCTTTGTTTTATAGTCCATATTAGGATATATTCCTACAGGATCTTTTCTTAGAATTTCTTCTACTCCATTTATTTTTTCAAATATATTTAGAAAATTAATTCTTTGTATTTGTTTTAATCCCTTTATACAATTTCCAATAGATACTTTCTTTACAGCAATATCAAAATGTTCCTTTTTTATAACTTCTGAAACTGTAGTTCCCATTTTTTTCACTTGCTCTTCTAATATATTTAAGTACTTATGTGTCTTTCTTCCATATCTTCTTAATCTATATGACATGTGTTCAATAAATGGATACTTCATTTGCCCAGATTCTAATACTTTATTTTTATAATTTTTATCTATTTTAAATTTTTGCTCATCTCTTGTTTTGTATTCTACTAGCCTTTCAATAATATTTTCAACTTTATATTTCTGTAATTGAGATGAATATATAGTTTCACATATATTTGCAATATTTTCAATCATAGCAATTTGAAGAAAAATTCCAATACTCCATATTTCTTCCATATTTAATGTCTTCTTTTTTTGATATGCTATTAAAATATCTTTCAAAACTTCTGCATTAAGACAAGCATCTGTATAAGCTACAATTTCAGTTGCAAGTACATAAATCCTTGCAAATCCACTATATGCACCATTTGAAATAGAAACAAAATTATGATATTTTGTAATAGTTAGGTCTTTTTTTATAGTTTTAAAAATCTCTTCTATAATATAATAGTTATCTAGCAACCATTCACCAGCAGGATGAATGTTAATTCCTAATTTTAAGTGTTTATTTAAAGTTTCATATACTTGTGTAATAAACTTAAAATTTTCCTCCATTCTAATAACTGGAAAAGTTTTTTTATCTGATTTTTCTTGTAAAATATGATCTGAAGCAATTTTTTGCAAATAATTATCTAACTGATATTTATCTAATAATGCTCCTTTTATATTTAAAATTTTAACTAATTTCAAAAAATTCCTCTCCTCATCGTCGATTTTTTAAAATTAGTTTTTCCATAATTAGAAAAAATATGCATTTTCTTTTATTGTGTATGTTTTGTTCTATTAAAAAACAGATAAAAATATTTCGTAATAAACTAAATGTCCATTACGAAATATTTTCACTTGTTTTTTGATAAAAATAATCTATTATCCCTGTATATATTCCCCAGGCTAATTTATCTTGATATGCTTCTTCTAATAATTGCTTTTCTTCTTCTGGGTTTGATAAAAAACCACATTCTACAATAGTAGTTGGTATTTCTACCTTTTTTACTATGTATATATTGTCTATTTTTAATGGTACTCTTTTATTTTCCTTTTGTATTGCATTATTTAGGCTGTTTTGTATACTAGTTGCTAATTTTTGACCTTGCTCATTTTCTGCTTTAAAAAAAGTTTGCCAACCTGAATACTGTTGTTGTGGTATTTTGTTTAAGTGTATACTCACAAATATATCTGCACTTGCTTCATTTCCTATTTTTACTCTATTGTGGATATCTGATATTTTCTTTTGTTTTAATGTTTTTGCTTCTATATCATATATTGCATTTTCATCTGAACGTGTTAGTATTACTGTACATCCACTTTGTTCTAATAGCTTTTGCACTTTTAAGGCTATTTTTAAGTTTGTTTGTGCTTCTGTTGTTCCATTGCTACTTTGTGCTCCTTCATCTGGTATTCCGATGTCCGTGCATCTAATACTACTACTTTATTTGATACTGGTAAACTCACTGTTTGTATTGTTTCTGATCTATTTAATTCTGTACTAAACATATATGTAAATATAGCTACAAAAACACAACTTAATACTAATATTACTCTCTTTTTATTTAAAACTATCATAATATATACTCCCTTGTGTAATTTTATTTATATTTAATATATATGTTTTATTTATATTTTCTATGTATGTTTAACTTTTATTTATTTTTCTGTTATATAATTTAACAGATTTTCTTCTACTGGCTTTTCTAGCTCACAAGTAATACTTATTACATTTTGAGCTGGTTTATTTTTTACTGGCATTGTAGTTTCGCTAAATTCTATTGGCTTCACATTTCCTAAATAATAAAATTCTTTTCCTTCATCATCACTCTTTTTTATAAATAATGGTATTCTTAAATTCCTTTCTTTAAATTGTTTTAATGCACAAATTTCTGGTGAACTCATTGTTCTTTTTGGTTTTGATATTACTGTAAATTTATTGCTTCCTATAAGTTTTTGTTTATAATTTATACTATCTTTTATATCTTCCTTTTTGTTATATGTTATAAATACAGGAAATTTATTTTCTTTTTTATTATATACATATCCACCTATATTTAAACCTGGTATATCTTTATCCCATTCTAATATTCTTAATACTTGACGTCTTGTATATTTTTCGTATAATATTAATCCATCTTCATATTTCTTCTTATTATATATTTTATCAAATTTGTATTTTCCATATTCTAATATATCTTGTACCCATGTTTTAAATTCTCTATTTTGTAAATACTTTTCCATATGTTTACTTAATTTTATTTGTCCTTGTTTATAAGTTACTATATTATATTCTAAATACTTTTTTGTATCTGATTGTTTTAGAAACTCACCATTTATATTTCTTATTGCAAGTTGTATTATTTTATCTTTGGGTGTATATTGGTATTCTTTTTCTATTTTTTTTATAACTTCTCCTAAAGTAATTTTTCCATTTTCTATTAATAGTTTTAATATATATGTATCTTCTATTCTTTTTATTGTCGCTACTTCTTTAGTTAGAAAATTAAGATAGCTTTCTTCTACTTCTGAAAATTGTATTATATTTTTTACCTCTATTCGTTTTACAAAATTATAATAAGATGTATTTTTATAATCTGCATACAGTATAGGGTCTACAGTTCCATATTCTATAAAATCCATCATTTTAGGTATCTTTCCAATTTTATATTTTAACAATTTATAGTTTTTTATTAATGCTGTTTTTTCTAAAAAATTTTTTTCATTTATTGATTTATATATCTTTTCTTCTATTATTTTTTCAAAATGAATTGTTGACACTCCTGGTATTAAAGAGGTTTGTCCTATTCTAACTTTTCTTCTTAAGTCTTCTTTATTATATGAATTATCTCCATATAGAGCTACTGGTAACAAATAGTTATTATTGTAATTTCCTATAAAGTCTATTACTATCAAATATTCTTTATTTTTATATTTTCTTAGTCCTCTTCCTAATTGTTGTACAAATATAATTGCTGATTGTGTAGGTCTTAGCATTATTACTTGATTTACTTCTGGTATATCTATTCCCTCATTAAATATATCTACTGTAAATATATATTCTATATATTCTTTTTTATCATCTGTTTCTAATAAGTCTATTGCTCTTTGTCTTTGTTGTTCACTATCTTTAGAATCTAAAGCTATTGTTTTATATCCTAATTTATTAAACTTTTCTGAAAGCATTTTTGCCTCTTGTGTTTTGCTACAAAATATAAGTCCTTTTACTCTATTTCCACTATATCCATAAAATTTACTAGCTTCTATTATTTTATTTACTCTTTCATCTGCTACTAGTGTATTAAAGTTCGCATCTTCTTTTATCAACTCTCCATTTATTTGTATATCTGCTATTCCATAATAATGGAATGGTACTAGCATATCATTTTTTAATGCATCATTTAATCTTAGTTCATATGCAATATTATGGTCAAAAAATTGAAAAATGTCACATCCATCTGTTCTTTCTGGTGTAGCTGACATTCCTAATAAAAATTGGGGAGCAAAATATTTTAATACTTTCTGATATGTGTTTGCTGCTAAATGGTGTACTTCGTCTATTATTATATAGTCAAAATAGTCTTTACTAAAGTGTTTTAAAGTTTCATCTTTTGATAAGGTTTGTATTGTTGTAAATATATAATCTAGTTGAAAGTTTTTTTCTTTTCCAGTTAGTAATCCCATTTTTATTTGTTGTTTAAAAATTTTTTCATAAGTATTTTTAGCTTGTTTTGCTATTTTTTGTCTATGCACTATAAATAGCAATTTTTTTGGTTTTACTTTTTTAACATCAAAGGCTGATAAATATGTTTTTCCTGTGCCTGTTGCAGATATTATTAGTGCTTTTTTCTCTCCTGATTTTCTCAAAGCTTCCAATTTTTTTACTGCTTTTTCTTGCATTATATTAGGTAATATCTGATTTTGTAATTGTTTTGTCTTGTCTACTATACTTTTTCTAATTTGTTCATTTATCTGTTTATGTTCATTATATCTTTTTTCATATTCTAATATCCATTCTTCATTTACTTCTACTGCTTGGTTAAAGTTATTATTAAATTCTTCTATTGTTTGTCTGTATATTTCACCTTTTGATGTAGTATTTAATTTTATATTCCATTCTTTGTTTATGCATAATGCATTTTGAGTAAGGTTAGTACTTCCAATTATTATACTAACCTCTTCTTTTTTCTTAAATATATATCCCTTTATATGAGATTTTTGTGATGCTTTAGTTATTTTTAGTGTAATATTTTTAAATTCTAATAATCTTTTTAATGCTTTAGGTTCTGTAAATTCTAAGTATTCTGAGGTAAGTATTTTCCCTCTAATTCCTTTTTGTTCTAATTCTTTTAATGTCCCTATTAAGGTAGTTAATCCACTATTGGTTATGAATGCTACAGAAAAATAAAACTCTTCACATCTTTGCAGTTGGTTTATTAAGTTTGTTAAAATTTTTTGTCCTTCTTCTGGATTGTTTATTAATAAGCTAGGTCTAAATTCTTCTTGTGATATGTGTGTATTATCGATAAATCCAGTTATAAGACTTTTTTCTAGTTCTTCTATATATTCCATGTTTTATCTTCTTCTATCTATTATATAAGCACTTCCCATTTTAGTTTTTGCTATATGTTTCACTTGTGCTCCTATTTCTCCTATTTCTAATATGCTATCAAATCTTCCTTTATCTACTGCTACTACTCCTATGGATATTGATGTTAATGGAAATTGTTCTATTATTCCTCTTCTATTAGCTACTTCTAAATAACCTCTTTTTGCATCTTCTTTTGTAAAATATTCTTGTACATTTTTATCAAATTCCTTTATAACATTTTTACATATTGCTTCATAATCTGTCTTTGATACTAATGCTACAAAATCATCTCCACCTATATGTCCTACAAAGCTATTTTTACAATTGGCTTCACTAATATTTTTTGCGATAGTTTTTGCTGTAAATTTTATTATTTCATCACCTTTTGTAAAGCCATATAAATCATTATAAGCTTTGAAGTTATCTAGGTCAAAATATAGTACTGCAAATTCTTCTTTTTTTATTATTCTTTTTTTTAATTCTGTTTGTATTTGTACATTTCCTGGTAGTCCTGTTAATGGGCTAACTCTTCTATTTATATACATAAGTCTAACTATATTTTTTATTGTATAGTAAATATAGTCGTTGTCTACTGGTTTTACAATATAATATTCTACACATAGTTTTAGAATTTCAACTCTATGTTTTTTGTCTGAATTTTCTCCCAACACTACTATTGGAGTTATACTATTGTCTTCATTTTGTCTTATTTGACTACATAATTCTAATATGTTTTTTTTAATTCCTTCTTCATTTATAATTATTAATGATGGTATATCTTTTAATGCTAAATCTATATCTTGTGTTTTTATGTTTTTAAGTTTATATTCTTTATCATTTTTAAATAATTCAGTCAATATATTCATAAATTCTATATTATCATCTATTATATAAATATCTTGTCCCATATATTTCTCCCTTATTTTTCTTTATCTTTTCTAATATTTTCTATTTTTTGATTTATTAATTCATTTAGTTTTTCCATTATATCAGATTTCATTGTAGGAAATGCTTTTTTTAATCTATTTGTTTGTTTTATTAATTTTCTTTTAATTTTTGCCTGCCTTATTTTTAAATCATCTATTTTTTCTTGTATATTATCTAATGTTATTTGTTTGTTTTCTATTTGTTCTAATTTTTCTTTTATAGTATTTGTTAATTCTTTTAGATTTTCTAGTTTTAGTGTTATATTTTTTACTTTTATTGTTGTTATTATAACATCTATAACAATTATTATAGATAGTATAGTAGTTATAAAAAATAGATGTTCTTTTGGTATTAATTCTATTTTGCTATTTATAAATGGATGTATATATTCTATAAAAATAACACCTAATATTCCCCAAAATAGTGAGTTTAAAAGACATACTCTACCTTTTATATTGAATTTATTTTGTGTATAGTCCCAATATTTTGTATTAAATATTTTTTCTAGTAACCAACCAACTATATATTCCCATGTTGATAGTATAAAAAAACTTATTAAAAATAACAATATTATTTGGCCTTTAAAGCTATTTAAGAATAAGAACATTATTATGGCTCCAAATCCATATATTGGGCATATTGGTCCATATAAAAATCCACTATTTACAAGTTTTTTTTGTATTAGTGTTTTTAGTACTGATTCCATTATCCATCCAAAAAATGAATAAATTATAAAGTACATTATTATCTTTGTTATGCTTAATGTTATATCCATATTTTATCTTTCCTTTATAAAATACCAATAGAGAAGGAGTTTTAATTTTCCTTCTCTGTATTTTGCTAGTTATTAGCTCGTCCTTTTTGCTCTTTTGTTCCTCCATCTTTATTTACTGCTTTTACTTCTAATATATTTTCACCTTGTTCTAGTTTTAATTTGTATTGTACAGAAGTATAATTTTTATCTTTTAAGTTGATGCGATATTTTTGTCCATTTAATGTATATTCTAATCTATCTAGTTCTACTTCATCTTCTACTTTTATAACTACATATCCTTCTTCTTTTGTTAAAGTAATATTTGGATTTTTTACTCCTTTTATTTGAAGTTCTTTTGTTGTTATTACATCATTAGTATTTACCGCTTCTACTTTTAATGTATTTTGTCCTATTGGTATTTCTACTTCTTTTTCAATTAATTGTAGATTTTCTTTATTTGCTTCTATTTTTGTTTTTTTACTATTATTCCATGTGTATTCTATATATTTTAATGATTTAACATCTCTTGCTGAAATTTTTATTGTGTTTTCTTTTGTTAGACTTAAGTCTATAATTGGTTTTCCATCTCCATCTACAATATATTCTTTTTGATACTCTGTCTGTGTTCCCTCTACATCTACTACTTTTATATTAAGAGTATTTGTTCCAAATGGTAGTGATATTATTTCATTTATGCTACTTCTATTATTACCTTCTATTATTTTTTCTTCTTCTTCATTCCATTTATATATAATACTAGAAATTGCTTTTATATGTTGTACTTGTATTTCAATATCATCTTCTTTTCTTTCTATGTTAACACTAGGTTTTATTTTCTCTTCTTGTGGTTTTAATTCCTTGTTATTATTCATATTTGTAAATATTGAATATAACTGTTGACCTGTTATTATTATTCCTATTATTATGATTGAAATTGCAAAGAATTTTGTAACCTTTTTTATATCTACAGGTTTATTTTTTTTTATTTTCTTTTTTTTATTTTTCTTTGTTTCAACATATAATATTTGATTCATTTGTTCTTCCACCTCTTCTTTTCTTGCAAATTATATCATAACCATTTTTTATTGTAAATATAAATTAATTAATTATAATTTTTGTCATTTTTTTGTAATGTTTTATATGCCTTTTATTATAAAAACTCTCAAATATTATTTATTTGAGAGTTTTATTTTTTTATATTATGTATTTTTTTATTAAAATTATTCCTCCTGCTAAGGTTATTAATATTGAACTTGTAAGTATAATGTAAACTTCAGCTTCTCCTGTTTTTACTCCTAATATAACTGGTGCATCATCTATATCGTCTTCTCCTGGTACTTTATTGTCTGGAGTTGAATCTATATCTGGTGTTTCACTTTCATTATAGTCTTTACTAATTTCTGCTATGTTTACTTTTAGTCCTAAATTATTATCTCCATTTATCCAAGTCAAAATTACATCTACTGTAGCTGTTTCTCCTGGTTGTAATAGTGTATCTTTTAGCTGGTCTGTTACTATTGTTTTTGAGTCTAATGCTTTCCATTTTGGATTATCTGCTTGTATAAATTTTAAACCATCTGGAATATAATCTTTTACTTCTTTTGCATATCCTGCTATTTGCCCTTCATTTATTATTTTTATTTTATATGCAAATTTCACTGTTACCTTATTTATATCTTTAGATTTTAAATCTACTTTTACAACTGGTTCTGGATTTTCATCACCTGTATGTCCAGTATTTGTTATAGTTTGTTTTCCATCTATTGTTACTATTGTTTGTGATACCCATTTTTTTAGTGCAAGGTCAAAATATTTTACTTTAACATGTTCTACATCTATATCATCTTCTCCTGGTTTATTATTTCCTGGAATTGAATCTATATCATCTATTGGGTTTCCATCTTT
>JAAWKA010000008.1 GCA_022797145.1 Clostridia bacterium | reverse complement strand
TAAGTTATTTTTTAAGTTATTTTTTAAGTTATTTTTTAAGTTATTTTTTAAGTTATTTTTTAAGTTATTTTTTAAGTTATTTTTTAAGTTATTTTTTAAAACGAATATCTTCTCCAAAAAATCTACAAATATTATAATTACCAACAAAACGAGAAAAAATTCTTTCATCATAATTATTTTTTAAATTTTGAAGAGTTAAATTACTAGAAATAATAGTTTTAGTGATATGATTATTCTGAGACAAAAGTCTAGAATTAATAATGTTAAATAATTCAGAAAATTTCATACTATTAAGATATTCAGTACCAAGATCATCTATTATAAGTAAATCTGCATTGAGGATATTATCATAAATTTGATTAAAAAAAGGTTTTTTTTCAAAACGAAAATTTATAATATTATCAAGCATAGTAGATGAAGTTTGATAAAGTACAGTTTTTCCAATTTTTAATAATTCATTTGCAATACAACTTGAAAAAAATGTTTTACCAAGACCAGTATTTCCAATAAAAAGTAAATTTTTTTCATCAGGATTATCAAAATTTTTTATAAAAGAAAAAGCAATATTTTTAATATTTTTAATATTATCCCTAGGAGATATATTAGAAGAATAAAGATCTTCATTTACAATAGAAGAATATAAATTTTCATCAAAATTATCAAAATTTTCTTTTTCTAAATTAGCAAGATTAGAATTATTATACTCTATATCAAAAAGTCTCTGTTTAATACAATTACATAAACAATATTCATGGGTTTCTGTTTCCACATATCCAGTATCGTTACACGTACAACATTCAAATTTAGGAGAAAAAAAAGAATCATCAATTCCTAGATTAGCTAGGATTTCACTTTTTTCTTTTTTTAATATTTCAATTTTTTGTTTTAAATTATTAATAAGTTTAGATGAATTAGAAGATAAAATAGATTTTGCAGTAGAAATTGCAAAATTATTTAACTCAGTATCAATTTCAGATAATCTACTATTAGATAAATATAAATCATTTTTTCTTTTATCTAAAGCTGTAAAAGCAGATAATCTTTTCTGTTCATATTCTTTTAATAATTTTTTTAAAGTGGAAGTCGCCATTTTAATTAATACTCCTTATTAAGCATTTTGTATTTTTTGTGTATTTGCATAAAGTGAATCAAAATCATTATAATTTCTTTGTTCATAATTTTGAAAACTTTTCTTTTCTAAATGTTTTAATTCTTTAGACTTAGATTTTAAAGACAATAAATGTTCTTCAATACTTTTAGTTGTTTTTAAATTTCTATCATGCCAATCAGAAATTATTTTGTCAATATAGTCAAAATTTGGATTTGTTTTGGAAGTAGTCTTTTTTAAAGCAATTTCAATAATATCTAAAGAATAACCAAAATCTATACTCCATTTATCAATATAAGCTTCTTCATATTGAGTAAGAGCTCTATTAATACCAAGTTTTTTGGAAATAAATTTTCTAGTTTTATTCATTTTTTCTTGTTTTTGATAATATAAATCTAAATCAGAAAAAGTTTTTATATCATTATTATACCAAGCTTCTGCTACAGTTTGAATATAATTTCTATGAAGAGCTGAACGCTCAAAACAATAACGAAATAGTGCAATCATAACTTGTTCATCAAAATTGTATTTTTTAAACCAAAAATCAATGTCGTTATACCAAGTAGGAGACATAACTCCTTGAAAAAATGAAGTATTAATAGTATCAATTGCTTTTGATCTATATTGATTTTGAGAGTTCTTAGCAGCATCTTCAACAGAGGAAGTAAGTTTTGGCTTATATAATTTATGAAGTTCTATTTCTTGTAAGTTATTTATAATATATCCTGTGGTTTTCTTAACAATAACTTCATTATCTTCCCAATACTTTATAGCATCTTGAATAGTTTTAAAAGGTAAAGAAAGTTTTTTAGATAAATCATTTAATTTAATATCTTTATTATATTTAGATAAAAATAAAATATATAAATAAACTTTTATAAAATCTCCACTAGCTTGAGATAAATATTCAGTAAAAAAGACATCAGATAATTCTGTTGTCGAAAATAACATAGAAAGATCATTTTGTTCTAATTTCATAATAAAGTCCCCTTAAAAAAATTAAATCTTTTTGAATGATTTTATAAAATTATAACATTTTTTGGAGCTTATTACAATATAAAAAAATAACTTTGTAAAACAATTTATTATTTTTCTTCTAAAATAAAAATATAAAATAATTATTATAAATAATATATATAAATTTTAATTATTCGAAATATAAAAAATTTTAATCATATTTTTTATATAAATATAATTTATTACTTTGAATAAATTTAAAAATATAAAAAATTACATAACAAATATTTTCATTATTAAAACCTATAATACTAAAAAGCAATAAAGGAAAGCAAAAAATAATAAATAAAAATATTTTTATATTTAAATTATTAAAAAATAAATTACAAAAACAAAAAATAAATAAGTCCCAAATAATATTTAATATAGCTGTGTAATAATCAATAAAACCCAAAAATTTAGAACGAAAATTATAATTTTGTGGAAAAATAAATTTCATAAAAACCTCTCTTTGAATATTTGTTATAATATATAAAAATTAGTATATACTCCTATTTGAAAAAATTTCTAATAGAAGTTATATTAGAAGAAAAATCAATAGAGACTCCTCCCATAAATTCTTTAATATAAGAATTAGCTCGAATTAAAGTAAAAATAGCTCCGCACATTAAAAATTTTGTAAAAATATTATTGGTGTCAAAATTAAAAGAAAAAATAATTAATAAAATAATAGAGACTAAAATTTGAATAAAAAGCAAAGATAAAAAACATTGAATCCAAGATTTAAAAAAACTAGAACTAGAAGGTAATGATAGAGATAAAATTGCAAAAGGAGAAATTAGTATAAAAACTTTTACCATAATAAAACGAATAGAGTAAGAGAAAGTTAGATTAATAAAACTAATACTAATAATACTTTTTAATAAACCATCAATAGTAAATATATTTAAATTATTTTCTTCTATATAAATTATAGAATTTAATTTAGAAATTAAATTTGAAAAAGTAATAGAAGTATTAAATAAATCTTCTCCTAAAGTTGTTATAGCAGATGAAATTGAAAAATTAAAAAATAAAATTTTTTCACAAATAAAAAGTGAAGAATTCATACAAATAGTTAAAAATATTAATTTAAAAATAAAATTATATGGAGTATTAAAATTAGTAAGAGTAAAATTAGCAAGTAATAATTTTATACAATAATATAAAATAAAACCAATGATTAAAGAATTAGCAATTAATAAAATTCCATTTGTAGAAGAGGTACCAAAAATATTTTTAAAATATGAAGAGTTTAAAATATTTGTATCTATAAAAGTAACATTATCTAAAATTGAATATAAATTATTATCTACTGAAGAAAAAATATTAGAAAAAATATTATTAATTGTATGAATAATAATTTGTGTAATATTAATTGTTTCATCTTCCATAAAGTACCTCCATAATATTTATTAACCAATTAAGCTTTTTATTGCTGCTAAGATTAGATCAATTGCTAAAATAAAACCATATGAAAATAAAGAACCTTTTATTAATTTTTTTCCTGTTCTAATTTTTTCTTCATCACCAAAACTAAATTTTTTCATAAAAACACCAGTTCCAACAGCAACTGCAGCAGCAGGAGTTGAAAGTTTTAAAATCCACCCTTGAATTTCTTCAAAAGCTTTTTTTATTGTAGTAACAATTTTAGGATCAGCAGCATATACATTTGAATTAAATAAAAATAAAATATAAAAAATAAAAATAAAATAAAAGAAAAATAATTTTTTTTTCATAAAAACTCCTTATAAATGTATTTAGGATTTTATAATGGTTTCCTATAAACCATTTATTAAAAAATAAAAGTAAATATAATAAAAATTAATAAAAGAAAAATATAATTTTTAATAAAATAATTAATTAAATTTTTGAAAGTAAGGGAAAAGTTTTATTTCCATGGGGGGTAATATTTTGTGTCCGTCAGACAAAAAAGATAAACAATGAAATGTTTTTAGATGTTGAGTAAAAAAATTAGTATCGTAAATAAAATCCAATTGACTATATTGATTTATGCTTTCAGATAAGTTAGATTTTTTTGAATTAAAAGAATTAGTTAAATAACTATAAAAAGTTTCGTTTGCATTTTCAGAAATAGTTTTAGAGAGTTTAATTTTATCTTCTTTTCCAATTTGTTTTTGAATGTCATCAATAGTAGATAAATCATCTGTTCTAAACCATAACTTATTTACTAGATTTTGAATGATAACTTTAACTGTATAAGGATTATTAAGAATATGTAAAAAAGAAGAGTAACTTTGAGTTGATACGATATTTATGCATTTAGCTTCTCTAGATTGAGAAAAAAAGTCAGCATCAGTAGACGAAATATATTCGTGAAATTCATCACTTATAAATCCAACACTTCTAAAATTAGTATTATCATAATAAGAAAGTCGTGATAATACTTCAGTTTGAAAATCTAATTTTAAATATGTTGCTATTATTTTAGATAAATTTTTATATTCGGCAATATTCATATTTAAAACAACAATTTTTCCATTATTAACTAAATCTTTAAAACCATGAAAATTTATATCTTCTTTTTTAGGACAAAAAGTATTTAAGATGTCAAAATCAGAAATAAAACAATTTGTAATTCTAGTGATTTCAGATTTTAATATTGCAAGAGTTCGATCATCCAAACAAAAAAATTCTTTTTCAAAAAAGTTTAATGAAGTTAAAACGTCATAACAATCTTTTTTAGATAAATTACCAGATAAAAAAAGGGATTTTATAATTGAAAGTTTTTCAATATAATAGTTGGGAAGTGTAATTAAATTATGAATTTCTAAAAAGGTAACATAAGAGTTATTATATAGTCTACAAAATTTAATACATTCAACTAAAATATCTTCTACTTTATCTAACCAATAAGAATCAGAATTATTAGGAGAAAAAAGGGTTAAAATTGTTTTTAATCTATTTGCTAAAATTTTAGGTTTTAAATTAGGCTTGTCTAAAGGATTATATTTAATTTTCCCATTAACTTCAATAATATATAAATCAGATTTTCTGTTGTATATATTAGCATATTCTAATACTTTTTTGTGAAAATTTCCTTTTACATCTAATATTAAAAGGCCTAATTTTTTTTCAGGGATATCATTATAAAAACAAATAAGCTGTTTAGTGAAAGGATACATACAAGAGCTAGTTTTACCAGTACCAATAGTACCTGTAACTAAAATATTTTGATATAAACTTTTTTCTGGAAGATAGATTAGATTATCACTAGTATTTTTTCCTATAAAAAGAAATAAATTTTGTTTAATTTTATTTAGGTTATTATTAATTTCACAATTATTTTTCAATTTATTTTTATATTTTATTTTTTTACAGTTGTAAAAAAAAATGGAATAAATATAATTAGAAATAATAAAAGATGATAATAAATAAAAAATAATAAAATAAAATTTGATATATTTCCAAGCGTCAGCATATGTAGTACAAATATCATAAGGATGAAAAGAATAAGGAATTATAATATGATTTGTAGTATAAATAGGAAGAAAAATTATGATACCAATAATAATAAAAATGATAGAAAGAATAACACAAAATAAAAAATTGAAAAAATTATTTTGAAATTTCATAAAAACCTCCTTAAAGAGATTGTTTTTTTATATTTAATTTAGAACCTTGCAATTTATGAAAAAATTTAAGATCAAAAAAAGTATAAATTGAATATAAAATAATAAAGAAATTAAATAAAAAAGTGATAAAAAATAAATTAATTCTAAATTCTATAAAACATCACCACCTAACTTGATAGATATAATATAATAAAATAATTTTTTTGTCTATACATTTTTTATAAATTATGATAAAATTTTTCTATATGAATAAATTATATAAAAAATGATATAATAAAAAAATATCTAAATACATAAAAGGAGGAAAATATGAAGATACAAAAAGACATGAAAATAGGAGAGTTATTAGAAGTAGCTCCAGAAAAGGCAGAAATATTATTAAATGCTGGTATGCATTGCTTAGGTTGTCCTGCTTCACAAGAAGAGACATTAGAGGAGGCATGTATGGTACATGGAATTGAAGTTGAAGAATTATTAAAAGAATTAAATGCATAATGTATTCATTAAAAGGCAAATAATATTTATATAATAGTATTTGCTTTTTCTATAATAAAAAAATATTAAAAAGTAGTTGACAGTTAAATAAAAATATAGTAAACTAGTAAAGTACTAACTTTTAGTATAAGTTGGGCCATTAGCTCAGGTGGTAGAGCACTTGACTTTTAATCAAGTTGTCCGCAGTTCGAGTCTGCGATGGCTCACCAAAGGAATACTAAAACCAGGAGTATTCTTTTAAGGCCCGTTGGTCAAGAGGTTAAGACATCGCCCTTTCACGGCGGAGACATGGGTTCGATTCCCGTACGGGTCACCACAATGCCACTTTAGCTCAGCTGGTAGAGCAACTGATTTGTAATCAGTAGGTCGTCCGTTCAAGTCGGACAAGTGGCTCCATAATAAGGTCAATAGTTTTGAGAAAGCTCTTAATTATTGGCTTTTTTATATATTAATAGTATTAAGGGAGAGTAAATATGAATAAAGTTGCGATAGTAACAGGAGGAGCAAGAGGAATTGGGAAAGCTATAGTGGAACAAATTGCTGATATGGGAGTTAATGTTGTATTAAATTACTATAACTCAGAAGAACAAGCAATAAAAACTAAAAATGAATTAGAAGATAGGGGAAAGAATATAAAAATTTATAAGGCAGATATATCAAATAGAGATGAAGTTAGAAATCTTGTAGAATATACTATAAACACTTTTGGAAATATTGATATACTTATAAATAATGCTGGAATTAGTCAATTTAAGCTATTTACTGAAATAACAGATGAAGATTGGGGAAATATGATAAAAATTAATCTAAACTCAGCGTTTTATATGACACAAGAAGTGACTAAAAATATGCTTCATAATAAGAATGGTTGTATTGTAAACATATCATCTATAAATGGAATTACAGGTTCAGCTTGTGAAGTTCATTATTCAGCTTGTAAAGCAGCAATGGATGGAATGACAAAAGCTTTAGCAAAAGAGTTGGCTCCTTCAGGAATAAGAGTAAATTCAGTAGCACCAGGAGCAATTTGGACTGATATGAACAAAAATTTATCTGCTCAAACAATAAAAGTAATTGAAAGTGAAATACCAATGGGGAAAATTGGAAAACCAGAAGATGTAGCAAAATGTGTAAGATGGTTGATAGAAGATGAATATACTACAGGACAAATAATTTCACCAAATGGTGGATGGGTAATCTAAAATCTGAATAATAAAAAATAAAATTTACTATCTAATATTAGTAAATTTTATTTTTTTAAGTTAATAATATAATTATTAATCAGAAATTTTTCTTTTATAATTTCCAGATATAATTTTTGGAAAATAAGTTATAATTTTATAAATAGCAATTCTTATTTTTTTACTCCAAATATAAGATTTTCTTAATTTTTTTATTGGGAGGATATCTAAGTTATCATCTTGTAATTCAATCAAAGAAGTAATATTTTTTTCTATTGGAAATATATAATTTGCTCCATAATTATTATCCCAGTTATTATTAGTATCTTTAAAACAGAAGTTAAAACTTTCTAAATCAGACAACTCTACTTCACATTGAAATCCAAGTTCTGTTTTTTCCATTTCTATTTCATCTACATTATTCCATAGTAATCCAAAACCATAATGAATAAAAACCTTTTCTGCATTGTCCTGAAATAATTTTCCTGTATATGAAATTTTAACTTTTGTATTTTCAATTAATTTATCTGTATTAAAAAATATATTTTTCATTAACTCCATGTTAATCTCTCCTCATTTATCTTTAGTGTGTATATTATATTATTAAAAAAATTATTATTCAAGTATTTTTTACAATATTTTAACTATTTTGATAAAATTTTACCAATTATATAGAAGTTATCTTTATCTGTAATAGTAATGTTTTCAAAATTTGAATTTTCAGGTTTTAGAACTATTTTATTTTTTCTAGCACTAAATTTACGAATTAAAACTTGGCCATTTATACTAAATAGTCCAAAATCTTTATTATTTAATGGAGTGTTAAATTCTACAAAAACATAAGAACCTTCCTCAAAAAGAGGAGACATTGAAGAATCATTTACTTTTAATGCGATAGTAGAACTTGGTACATTAGGTGGACAATCTATAAATCCTCCAACAGAATCAACAGCTAGTAATTTATTATAAGAGATATGACTTATAATATCATAACTTTCTTGATCTTCATTAATTGTTTTATCATATGTATACATCAATTGTTGATAAGGAATTTCAAGAGCCTTACAAATTTTCTTTAAGGCTTTATGACTAGGATTTCTTTCTCCTTTCTCAATATGTGTTAAATGACCAATGTTAATTTTAGTAAGTTTAGAAAGCTCTGTTTTAGTCATTCCCTTTTCATTTCTTGCTTTTGCAATCATGTCACCAATCATATTTTTTACCTCTTTTTCTATAATTTTTCATTATTATACAAAATTTTTAATAGTTTGTCTAGTAGTAAATGAAAAATAAATAATATTATAGAAAAAATATCACTAAAAGTATTGACTTGTCAAATTGACACATGATATCATATTGGCAAAAAGTAAATAAAGGAGGAATTAAGTATGTATCATAATAATATAAAGCAATATAGAAAAGAGAAAAATATGAATTTGGAACAGATGGCTAAAAGGGTAGGTATATCAACTGGATATTTATGTCATTTAGAAAGAGAAACGAGAAAAAATCCTTCTACCAAAATTATGGGAAAAATTGCAGAGATTTTAGAAAAAAGTGTAGTAGAAATATTTTTTGAAGAATAGAAATAAAGAAAAGGAATAATATATTGTAATGTAAAATAAACTGTGATAATATTAAAAAAAAGCTATTAAGAGGAGAAAAAAATGTCAAATCAAAATAGAACACAGAGAAAAAAAAATAATACCAAAATGAGAATTTACGACTTAAGAGCAAGGAAAATATTAACAATAGGAACTATCTTACTAATTATTATAATATTTTCAACAATATTTGCGTTACTCAATTCATTAAAAACTACAATGCTATATAAGATGAAAATAAATGGAACTGACATATCTAATTTGGAAGTAACTGAAGCTTATAAAAAATTAGCAGAAGAATTTGAGAATAGAAAATCTCAAAATATAGTATTAAAATATCTAGAGTATGAAACAACAATAAGTCTATCACAAATAGAGGTAACTTACAATATAGACGAAGCTATAAAATTAGCATATAGTAAAGGAAGAGATAGAAATATTTTAAAAAGTAATTACGAAATAATATATATTTGGTTGATAGGAAATGATATAAAACAAAAAATTGATATAAATTTTGAACAATTAGACAAAATAATAGAAGATATAACAGTAAAAATTCCAGGAATAGCAAAAGAAAGCTCTTATTATATAGAAAATGAAAATTTAATAATATTATCAGGAAAAGAAGGAGTAGAAGTAGATAAAAAAGAATTAAAAGCAAGAATACTGAAAAATATAGAACAGCAAATATATACAGGAACTATGGAAATAATAGATATACCAATAAAACAAGTAAAACCTAAAGAAATTAACATAGAAGAAATATATAAAGAAATATACAAAGAGCCTAAAAATGCATATTATGAAACAGAACCTTTTAGACTGTATACACAAGTAAATGGAGTAGACTTAAAAATATCTATAGAAGAAATAAAAGAAATGTTAAAGGAAAAAAAAGAGGAATATAGTATTCCATTAAAAATAACAATTCCAGAAATAACAACTCAAAGTTTAGGGAATAAAGCTTTTCCAGAAGTTATAGGAAAATATTCCACAAGATATGATGAGAGCAATAAAAATAGGACAAATAATATAAAACTTGCTTCAGATAAAATTGATGAAACAGTATTAATGCCAGGAGAAACATTTTCATATAATAAAATAGTAGGAGAAAGAACAATAAAGGCTGGATATAAAGAAGCAGCAGTATATATGAATGGCCAAGTAGTAGATGGAATAGGGGGACGGTATATGTCAAGTTTCTTCTACACTTTATAATGCTATACTTGATGCAAATCTAGAAGTTATAACAAGGAGAAGTCATTATTTTGCAACATCATATGTGCCAGTAGGTAGAGATGCAACAGTTTCATATGGAACAATTGACTTTGTTTTTAAAAATAATAGGACCTATCCTATAAAAATAAAATGTAAATCTCAAAATGGGATTTCAGAAATTGAAATTAAAGGGATAAAAGAAGAAACCGAATATGAGGTAATAATAGAAAGCGAAGTAACAGAAGTATTGCCATATAGTACAAGATACATACAAACAGATGAATTGCCTAAAAATGAAGAGGAAATAATACAAAAAGGTCACAATGGTTATAAAACTGAGGCATATAAAATTTTAAAATTAAATGGTAAAATAGTATCAAAAACATTATTATCCAAAGATTCATATAATCCAATGCAAGAAGTAATAAAAAAAGGAATAAAATAAACAAAACCTAAGTATTGACAAAAAAATACTTAGGTTTTATAATATAAAAATATTAATATAACTTATATAGAGGTAAAATTTAAAACATTAAATCTTTGAAATTTGAACTTAAGAAAAGATAACCCAATAGTAAAAGTCCATTGTTTTATTTATTAAGCTAATGTTATATAAAATAGGAAAATTGGTAGAAAACTACTAAAAAATAATATTTATTTAACATTATTAGACTCAATTTAGAAAAGAAAAATTAAAAATATAAATGGGTGACTAGCTCAGTTGGTAGAGCAGCTGACTCTTAATCAGAAGGTCCAGGGTTCGATCCCCTGGTTGCCCACCAGATTTACCTATCTAAAGTGAAATTTAGATAGGTATTTTTTTATTATATTATGCAAAAATATTAACTTTCTTCAATAATCCCTTTTTGATTATATAATTCTAATTGTTTTTTAGATAAGTATTTTTTGTTAATAATAACAGTAAATACATATTTATCGAAATAGTTATCATTTATAATATAATAGCCATTTATCTTTTCTTTATCACCATAGCTATCTTCAACTTTCCATCTTTGTGGAACTCCTTCTTCAATTTGTACTCCTGTAATGGTCATCCAATGATGAAGTTCAATGTCTCCAACTAACATTCCAGCTTCTTTATTGAGACTTTTATATTTTACTAAATTTTCATAATCATATAGCCTTGTATCTAAAACACCAGACTTTTTATCTGAAAACTTTCTAATATAAATTCCTACCATAACAGGTATATGGTTTTTTAATTGCTTAATAGATAAATCTTTTAATTCTTTAATTGAAAGATGTAAAAACTCTACATATTTCATTTTATTAATATTAATTGATGTTGGATTTTTTAATTTTTCTCCATATTTTCTATTCTTTTTAGGAACATTTGAAATAAATATGAAATTGTCAATATCAATACTTAAAAATTGTTTTGCAAATTGATTTGGAGTAATATTTGTTAAGCTAATATTATTTCCATTTTTATCTATATAGTCATAGTTAAAGTTTTTTACTGGTTCGCCATAAACTTTTGATAAAAATTCGTAATTATCTGCCAACATTCCTAATTTTATTTTTCGTAATTCTTTTATACTTTTATTTTGTTTTTTAAACTCTAATAAA
Organism: Clostridia bacterium; assembly: GCA_022797145.1. Lineage (GTDB taxonomy): Bacteria > Bacillota > Clostridia > TANB77 > CAG-508 > RGIG8482. The sequence goes on along the minus strand of JAAWKA010000008.1, from coordinate 53,355 downwards.
CTAATTGCATTATTTCTAACAGTTTCTGAAAATAAATTTGTTACTTTAGTAGCACTTTCACCTTCAATAGTAATAGGCATAACAGTCATTGGTACAAGTCCATATTTTTTAACAATACCAACAAAAGTTTGCCAATTTCCTACTTCTTCAACTGGATTTTTTAAAATATTTTTCTTAACAATTTTATTTAAATCAGTAGTTTTGCTTGTAAGAATTTTCTCATAAGTAGTATTAGCTTTTTCTAATCTATGAAAAAAAGCAATGAAATTATCAGATAATTCAAATTGCATAATATCCATATTTAGATTATTTGCCATATTACGTTTAATTACATTAATTCCAGAAAATGCCCAACATCTTAAACTATCCTTTTGATTATATCTTTTTGTTTCTTCTAATTCAAGATTAAAGCTAGGTGGATTTTCATCTATAATTTTTTGTTGTATACAAACTTTATCTAAACCATATTGTTTAATCTTTTTTTCTATGTTTTTATTATTAACATTAGAATTATAAATTTTTGAAAATGCTTCTATATTACTTAACTCTATTTCTTTCATTATTAAATACTCCCTTTAAGGTTAAATTTTTATTTCTTCTAAACTTTTTAGGTAATCTTTTATGGTTTCTAAAATGGTAACAATATTTTCATTTGTCCAATTATAGTTATTAGACAGATTAAAAATAAACATTGGCTCACTTAATACTAAATTCACAGTGTTATAGAGTTCTGCAATTTCATTAATAGCTATGTCATTATCAAAAATTAAGATTTTCATATAGTTTAAAATTTTATCTTTGTCTAAATTTCCATCTGTTATTAACCAATACAAGTCAAATATATCTCTATATCTTGTTGATAAAGGTCCAAATTTTAATACAGGAATCAACTTTTCAATAAAGATTTGTTCTTTGGGATTCACTAGAAATTCTAAATTTCCATCAATAATTTGTGTATTTAATAGCAAAGTATCTTGATGAATATCTGTATATTTATGTACTCCAATATCTAATTTAACATTATAAGTTTTCCTATGATTATCTGTTATACTAACTATTAATCTTTTTCCATGATAATCTTGATGTGTTAGTTCTTCAATTTTATTTTTATCAATACTTAATTTGAAACCATCGATATGATCTAATTTACTAAGTTCAATAAAAATATTAACAATATTTTCTGTTGCAATCGACATATTAATTAAATCCATATCAATATCTACAGTAGCTCTACGAATATTATTTGTTAGATGGAACATTACAACTCCACCTTTAATTGTAATGTTATCACTATATTTTGAATGATAAATTCTATTTATTATAATATCCTGACATACTTTAGAAATAGCATAATTTCTGTTATAGCCTTCTTTAACATATTGATTAACACATTCTTTTAGACTATTCACTACATCACTTCCTTTTCAATAGTTTGCATTATATATGAGCTATTAAATATTTGAGCATATTTATAAACTTTCATAAAGTCTAACTCATTTTTAATTTTTCGATAATTGTTTATAACTTCTTTATATAATTCATATGGTAGTTTTGTTTTATATCTAACAAGTTCTATCAACAATCTTTCTTTATCATATATAAATAGTTCTGTTTCTTCTATTTTGCATTTACTTAATCCAACCTTTAGAAAATCTTTTTTCATAAAAACTTGTTTTACAGAAGAATCCTTTATGATATAAGCTTTGATGTCTGTTGCTAGGTAATAATATTCAGGTATTTTGTCTGTTAAATCGTAATAGTAAAAAGCACTATTTAAAGTTAATATTACATTAGGATGCTTTTTCACTATTACAGATAAATCATTTGGTAATTCTTCATCAGAATAAATTCCTCTTGAAATTTTAAACAGTTCATTGCTTGCAACTTTTTTTTCGATTTGATATTTACTTAATCCATTTTCTAATAATTCGTTAAAATAATATAACATTATATACCCCTTTTTTATTATAAGCAAACAAATCGGTTTTTGTCAACAAAAAACCGATTTGTTTGTGAATTTTATAACGATTATTTACTTTTCAAACCTCTGTTTATTATATCTTTCTAATTCGATAATATCATTTTCTTTTAACTTTTTAAATCATTCTCTCTCTTTTTTCCAAAAGGATACAGCACTTTGAAGCTCGACACACAAAAAATTTTACTATTGAATATAATCTTGTATATTATTTTGTTCATAGACTTTATTACCAATCAATGTAATGACACGCTTTGGACAATTACTAATACATCTATAACAACAAATACACTTTCCCTGTGGAATAGGCTTATTATCTATCATTTTAATATTTTTAACAGGACAGCATACAGAACATTTATTGCAAGAAATACAATTATTATAATTAATTTTTAATTTATTTCTTAATTGTAAAGTTTTATTATAAAACCACAATCTTTGACCTAATAAACCAGCTATATGATGAAAAAAAGTTAATCCATCTTTTATATATTTTCCTTTTTTCATATCCATTACTGTTCTTTTTATTTTTAATTCAGCATTTTTTACTATCAATTTATTTCTTTCAGAACTTCTTTTTAGAATTTTTACATCTCCAATACAATCTGGCATTTTTAGATGTAAACCTCCAATAACATTAGCACCATACATTTTAAATAATCTTGCTGAACAAGCAGTTCCATCCCCACTAAATAATCCCATAGTAGAAATAATAAATATATTCTTATTCTTAAATATAAATTTATTATCATTCAAAAAATTTTTAACAATAATTGGAAGGTCACTATAGTAAATTGGATAAGCAAATACAATATCACTGTTTTCTTCGATCTTTTTAATACAATTAATATCTTCAATTGAATATAAATCACTTTCTTTAGTATTATTATAATAATATAAAAATTTACTAATACAATGTCGTGTATTTCCTGTTCCGCTAAAATATATTCCTACCATTTATTACACCTACTCTCTAAAAATCATCTTTAATTATTTGCTAATATTATAACATAATAATATATACTATTATAATAAATATTGAAATAGTAGAAAAAATATGGTAACATAATTATTAGTAAAATATAAAATGATAGAATAGAAGGTGATAATTATGGTAAAAATATATAATTCAGACATAAAAACTAATGAATTAAAAATAATAAAATCAATAGAAAATGGATGTTGGATTAGTATGATAAATCCAACTGAAGAAGAAATAAAAAAAGTCTGCAAAAAAGTAAAAATAAACGAAGAATTTATAAAATATCCATTAGATTATGAAGAAAAAGCAAGAATTGACAAAGAAGAAGAGGAAGCCTCTATTTTATTTGTTATAGATGTTCCAATAATAGAGAAAAATAAAGAAGCAGAAAGTTATACAACTATGCCATTAGGAATAATTGTTGTAAGAGATGAATACTTTATAACAGTATCATTAAAAAGAAATAAAATAATAGATAATTTTGAAAAAAATAGAGTAAAAGGATTTTCAACCTATAAAAAAACAAGATTTTTATTTCAAATAATGTTTTTAAACTCATCATATTATTTAACATATTTAAAACAAATTAATAAAGAAACAGAGATTGCAGAATCAATATTAAAAAACTCTATGAAAAATAGAGAATTATTAAAATTATTAAGTTTAGAAAAAAGCTTAGTATACTTTACAACATCATTAAAATCAAATGAATTAGTAATGGAAAAAACACTAAGAGGAAAAATACTAAAATTATATGAAGAAGATGAGGATATATTAGAAGATGCAATTGTTGAAAATAAACAGGCTATAGAAATGAGTAAAATCTATAGTGATATTTTAAATGGAACAATGGATGCATATGCTTCAATAATATCAAATAATTTAAATGGAGTTATGAAATTTTTAACATCTATAACAATAATACTAGCAATACCTACATTAATTGCTAGTTTATGGGGAATGAATGTACCAGTACCATTACAAAATAGCCAATATGGATTTCCTGTTTTAATAATAATATCAATATGTGTAACTATAATAGCAGTTATAATGTTAAAAAGAAGAGATTTATTAAATTGAAAATTGTATTAAAAAACTTTTTTTGGACATAATATGAGTGTAAAAAATAATATAAGTATATTTTACACATTATGTGGGAAAGGGAAAAATATGAAAGCGATAGATAAAATAGCATTAATATTAGTAATAATAGGTGCAATAAACTGGGGATTAATAGGCATATTAAATTTTAATTTAGTAGAACTTATATTTGGAAACATGACAATAATAGCAAGAATAGTATATGCACTTGTAGGAATCTCAGGATTATGGGCCATAAAATTATTATTTTATAAAGATTAAAATCTATTATTTAGAAACAATAAAAAACAGATGTGCATCTGTTTTTTATTTATATAATATTACATAAATAAAAAATAAGTAAACATAAAAAAAAGGTTGTAAACATAAAAAATATGTGATATAATAAATTCAATAATTAAAATAGGAGGAATAATAATGAATATATTTGAAAAATTGAAAGGACTTAAAGAAAAAAAGGACACAAAGTCTGTAAAAGAAGAACACCATGTACCTACTAAAAATGATATAAGAGAAAGTAAAAGAAACAATTTACAGGTTTTAGGAACACAATTTGGAGAATTAAATAAACAAGATGAGATTGAAGGAAGAATAAGAATAGTACCAATAGAGAGAACAGATAAAGATGGAATAGTTAGAATAGAAGAATGGGTATATTTACGTATAAATGATAAAAATGATTTACATAATGAAGACAAAACAGAAGGAGTATTTACAATTGTACTTGGTAGAAAAAGAGATACAAGAATTGTTAATGGTAGCAAAAGAAATATATCAGAAAGACAAGTAAGAGATGTAATTGCTAAAACAATTGCTTTTTCAAAAGAAAATAGAGAATTATTTAAAGAATCAAAAGAGGAATTAAGTAAAAATATAGACCTAGTAAGTGATGGAGAAAGATATTTTGACATAATTGGAAAACTATTACCAGCAGATAAAAGTATCAAATTAAAAAGAGACTTTTATATAAGTAAACCAAAAGGAAGTACATATAATCATTTAGGAAGAACAGTTAGTATAGAACAAGCATATGAACAAGCATTTGAACAAGCAATTAGGGAAGGTGTTGCAACATCAGACGGAACTATGATTTTAGATAAAGAAAAGAAAAAAGAAATAGAAAAACTAGTATTAAAAGTAATAATAGAAGAATATTTTGCACATGATAAAGAAGAAGAAATAGGAACAATAGAAGAATTAGGTAAAAAATATAAAAGAATGATAAATACTATAAACAAAACATCAAAAGAAGAAATGGAACAACATGTAGTAGAGATGGGAGATTTAATATTAGCAAACTTAGAGCAAAGAAGCAAAAATGATAAACAAGCAAAGTTAATGTGGACTGTAATAAATAAAGAAAAAGATGAAGGAAAAGCATTAGCTATATTAGAAACCGTTATGGATGTTGCCAAAAATGAATTTTATGAACAACATAAAGGAATTATATTAGCATATGAAGAAGAACAAAAAATTAAAAATGTAGATGTAGAAAATAATGAAGAAGTAAGGAATAGCGAAGAACAAAGATAATAGCTATAAAAATAGCCTATATACTATAGAAATAGTATATAAGCTATTTTTTATATTAATAAAAAAATAATATTTAATAAATTTTAACTATAGTTTGAAAAAAATAAATAAATAAGTTATAATAGAAAAAATAAAAAATAGGAGGAAAGTAATGTTAGTAGCTAATGGGGTTACAATAAGATTTGGAAAAAGAATTTTATTTGAAGATGTAAACATAAAATTTGCAAAAGGAAACTGTTATGGAATAATAGGAGCTAATGGTGCTGGGAAATCTACATTTTTAAAAGTATTATCAGGAGAAATAGAACCAAGTAAAGGAGAAGTAAGTTTAGATAAAACAGAAAGATTATCTGTATTAAAACAAGACCATTTTGCTTTTGAAGAGGAAAAAATAATAGATACAGTTATAATGGGGAATAAAAAGTTATATGATATTATGAAGCAAAAAGAAGAAATATATCAAAAAACAGACTTTTCAGAAGAAGATGGAATGAAAGCGGCAAAATTAGAAGAAAAATTTGCAGAACTTGATGGTTGGAATGCAGAATCAGATGCTGCCGTTTTATTAAATAATTTAGGAATTGAAACAGAAAATCATTATAAATATATGAAGGAAATAGAAGCAAAAGATAAAGTAAAAGTATTATTAGCACAAGCTTTATTTGGAAATCCAGATATATTATTATTAGATGAGCCAACAAATGATTTAGATTTAAAAACAATAAATTGGCTACAAGAATTTTTAATAAATTTTGAAAACACAGTTATTGTAGTATCACATGACAGATATTTTTTAAACAAAGTATGTACACACACAGCAGATGTTGATTTTGGAAAAATAACAGTATATCCAGGAAATTATGATTTTTGGTATGAATCAAGCCAACTTGCATTAAAACAAGCAAAAGAATCTAATAAGAAAAAAGAAGAAAAAATAAAAGAATTGCAAGAATTTATTGCAAGATTTAGTGCAAATGCATCAAAATCAAAACAAGCAACATCACGTAAAAAATCGTTAGAAAAAATAGAATTAGAAGAAATAAAACCATCAAATAGAAAATATCCATATATAGACTTTAAATCAGACAGAGAAGCGGGAAAAGAAATTTTACAAGTAAAAAACATATCAAAAACAATAGAAGGAGAAAAAATTTTAAATAATATATCATTTACAGTAAAACCAAATGATAAAATAGCATTTTTAGCTGATAATGAAAATGCAAAAACAGTATTATTCCAAATAATTTCAGGAGAAATGGAACCAGATGAAGGGGAATTAATTTGGGGAACAACAATATCAAATAGCTATTTCCCAAAAGATAATAACTACTTATTTAATGAAGATATGATATTAGTGGATTGGTTAAGACAATATTCAAAAGATCCAGATGAAACATATGTAAGAGGATTTTTAGGAAGAATGTTATTTTCAGGAGAAGAGGCATTAAAAAAAGTAACAGTTTTATCAGGAGGAGAAAAAGTTAGATGTGTATTATCCAAAATGATGTTATCAGGAGCAAATTTTTTAATATTTGATGAACCAACCAATCATCTAGATATGGAATCAATAACTTCAGTAAATGAAGGAATGAATAGATTTAAAGGTAATATATTATTTACTTCACATGATCATCAATTAATGCAAACAGTAGCAAATAGAATTATAGAAATAAAAGAAAATGGACTTATAGATAAAGAATGTACTTATAATGAATACTTAGAAATTGAATAAAAAATAAAATTTATAAAACAATAATTGAATTATGTAAAATAAAATGTTATAATATATATATTCAATAAGAGTAAGTTTTAAGTACTCCGTATTGTATAATAAAAATAACAAAAGTAATAAAGGAGGAAAACTATGAAGATTACAAATACTGAAGGAAGAATGCGGGCAAATGATGTATTAGAATTCATAGAAAATGTAGGTACAGGTTTTTGGAAAGAATATAAAAAAGAAAAGAAAACATCAATTTAGAAATTCCTGAAGCAGTTATTGATGAGTTTATTGCATATGTTACTATAAATTATTGGGTAGAATGTTCCTTATTAAAAGGACATGATTTAGAACAAACATATGTAGACGAAGAATGTGAATTAAAACTAGATTTTAAACTATTAAAAGAAAAAATGCAAAACTTAGCTAAAAAATACAATGATGGAGGAATTTGCAAAACAGTAATTGATAACAAAAAGTTTATGAATAATAGTCTTGCAGAGGAATTTAGCGAACAAGATGGAAAAGAAATTATTAATCAGATGATTCAATATGGTCTAAAATTTTTAGAAACCGAGTAAAATACTAATAAAGAGCATCAAGTGATGCTCTTTATTAGTATAAAATATACATTGTATACTTGCCAATAATAAAAAAGTTATGCTATACTTGCAAGGAATTAATTAAATTTTAAATTAATTATAAATGGAAAGAGGAAGAAAAATGAATAAAATAATATCAATAATAGCAAATGAATTACAAATAAAACTTACCCAAGTAGAAAACACAATAAAATTAATAGATGAAGGAAATACAATTCCTTTTATAGCAAGATATAGAAAAGAAGTAACAGGAGGACTTAGTGATGAAATACTAAGAACTTTGGGAGATAGATTAAACTATTTAAGAAATTTAGGAACAAGAAAAGAAGAAGTAAAAAAAATAATAAACGAACAAGGAAAATTAACACCAGAATTAGAATTAGAACTAGAAAATGCAGTTACTCTTACAGAAGTAGAAGATATTTATAGACCATACAAACAAAAGAAAAGAACAAGAGCAATAATAGCAAAAGAAAAAGGATTAGAACCATTAGCGAATGTCATATATGAACAAAAAGAAAGCAAAAATATAGAGGAAATAGCTAAAGAGTATATAAATAAAGAAAAGGAAATAAACACAATACAAGACGCTATAAATGGAGCTTTAGATATAATAGCAGAAAATATTTCTGATAATTCAGAATATAGAAAAAAAATAAAAAAAATATGTTATAAAGAAGCAAGTATACAAACAAAAGCAGTAAATATAGAAGAAAAAACTAATTATGAAATGTATTATGAATTTGTAGAAAATATAAATAAAATACCAAGTCATAGAATATTAGCAATAAATAGAGGAGAAAAAGAAGAAAAATTAAAAGTAAAAATAAACAAACCAGAAGAACAAATAATTCAAATAATAAAAAAAGATATAATAAAACAAAAGAATCAGTTTGATGAAATTTTAGAAAAGACAATAATAGACAGTTGGAAAAGATTAATAGAACCATCTATAGAAAGAGAAATAAGAGCAGATTTGACACAAAAAGCAGAAGAAAAAGCAATACAAGTATTTGGAAAAAATGCAAAACAATTATTACTAGGAGCACCAATTAAAAACTTAACAGTAATAGGATTTGACCCAGCATATAGAACAGGCTGTAAAATAGCAGTAATAGATGAAACAGGCAAAGTATTAGAAACTACTACAATATATCCAACAGAACCACAAAAAGATATATTAGGAGCAAAAAAAGAGTTACTACAATTAATAGATGAATATAAAGTAAATATGATAGCAATAGGAAATGGTACAGCATCAAGAGAATCAGAGCAATTTATAGCTGATTTAATAAAAGAAGTAAAACATGAAATAAATTATGCTATTGTAAGTGAAGCAGGAGCATCAGTATATTCTGCCTCAAAACTTGCAACTGAAGAGTATCCAGATATAAATGTATCACTAAGAGGAGCAATATCAATAGCAAGAAGATTACAAGATCCATTAGCAGAACTTGTTAAAATAGATCCGAAAGCAATTGGAGTAGGACAATATCAACATGATGTAAATCAAAAAAGATTAGAAGAAAGTTTGACAGGAGTAGTAGAAGATGCAGTAAATAAAGTAGGGGTAGATGTAAATACCGCAACACCATCATTGTTGTCATATGTATCAGGATTAAATAAGACAATAAGTAAAAATATAGTAAAATATAGAGATGAAAATGGGAAGTTAAGAAATAGAAAAGAACTACTAAAAGTTCCAAAACTAGGGAAAGTAGCATTTGAACAATGTGCAGGATTTATTAGAATATTAGATGGAGATAATCCTTTAGAAATAACAGCAGTGCACCCAGAAAGCTATATAGTAGCAGAAAAGCTTTTACAAAATATAGGAAATAAAAAAGAAGATATAAAGGATAAAGAAAAATTAAAACAAATAAAAGAGAAATTAAGTAATGTGAATATAAAGGAATTAGCAGTAGAATTACAAATAGGAGATATGACATTAATAGATATAATAGCAGAATTAACAAAACCAGGAAGAGATCCTCGTGAAGAAATGCCAAAACCAATATTAAGAAAAGATGTATTAAAATTAGAAGATTTACAAGAAGGAATGATGTTAACAGGTACTGTAAGAAATGTAATAGATTTTGGGGTATTTGTAGATATTGGAGTAAAACATGATGGGTTAGTGCATATATCAGAAATGAGCAATAGTTATGTTAAAAATCCTTCAGATATTGTTTCAGTAGGAGATATTGTTAAAGTAAAAGTAATTGAAATAGATAAAGAAAGACAAAAAGTAAAATTGAGTATGAAAGTATAAAAGATAAAGACAAGATAGAATCTACAAATAAGGTAGAAATATCTTGTCTTTCACATTATGTAATTAAGTATAATCAATAAATATTATAAATATAAGACAAAAACTTTGCCTATGATAGAAGAAATACATTTAGTTATATCTTTCTTGGATTTCTTCAATTTCAGAATAATGATTATTTAAAATATCTAAAAATACATCTGCGACATCTGGATCAAATTGTGTACCTTTACATCTTTGAATTTCTGCAATTACTGTATCTACAGGTAAAGCATTACGATAAGTTCTTCTTGAAGTCATTGCATCAAAAGTATCGGCAACAGCTGTAATTCTTGCAAAATATGGAATATCTAAGCCCTTTAATTTAGAAGGATAACCATTACCATCATATCTTTCATGGTGATGCTTTACAATAGGGATTATATTATGAAAAATACTTGCTGTTGATAAAATATGAGAACCTATAGTTGGATGATTTTTTATTTCAGAATACTCATTATCTGTTAACTTATCTGTTTTTAAAAGAATACTATCTGGAACACCAATTTTTCCAACATCATGGAATAATCCACCAATTTGTAAAGCTTTTAAATCATCACTACAAAGACCAAGATGTTTTCCAATTAAAACAGAGTATTCAGAAACTCTATCAGAATGTCCACGAGTGTAAGTATCTTTGGCTTCAACTGTATATCGAAGAGTTTGGATACTCTCCATATAAGATTGTTCTAATTTTTCATAAGTATCTTTTAGTTCAGAATGAATATTTTTTATTAAATTCATTTGAGCAATGGCCTTAATTCCAGATTCTATTAATAAAAGTAATTGATCAAACTTATCGCTTTTTTCACAATAACCTTGAATATCTAATCTTTTAATAGTTTCTAAAGGAGGAACTAAATCTTTATGTCCTGTAAGTAATAAAATATATAATTCTTTATTAAATTTTCTAATTTCCTCAACTACCTTGTCTCCATGAATAGGAGTCATTATAAAGTCAAGTAACATTAAGTCAAAATGCTCATTTTTTACTCTTTCTATAGCTTCAAGTGGATCAGTTACACCAACAAATTCATATCCAGATCTTTTTAAAAATATAGAAAGAGAATCAATAATACCAATTTCATCATCTACTACAATAATTTTGTAACCATTAGAAGATTGATTTGTAGATCCTTTTCTCATAAAAATTTCACCTCATTTTTTATATAATAATATTATAGACATAAAAATAAGTAAAATCAAGGGAAAAAATAAAAATATTACAGTATTATTAAAATTTAGACAAAAAAATTACTTAATAATATATGTTAACAAAAAACAAATAATATTTATTATTAAATATTATTTGTTTTTTATTATTTTTATGAAATTTTATTAGGGAGAATAATATTAAATTTTGTACCTTTACCTTCTTCAGATTCAAAAGTAATATTACCATTAAAATGAGCACGAATTGTTGAGTAAGACATAAATAATCCTAAGCCAGTACCATTTTTTCCTTTAGTAGTAATCATTTCTTTAAATAATTTATTTTTTACTTTATCTGACATTCCACAACCATAATCTTTAATAGAAATTAATATATTATCATCTTTTTTCTCAATAATAAAATCAATAGACTTATTTGGTTCACCATTATAAGCTTGAATAGCATTAGAAATCATATTATTAATAACTTGAACAAGACTATTAACATTACCATTTAAGCTAATATGGGGATCAGCAGTTAGATTAACATTCATTTCAATTAAAGCATTTTTTAACTCATGTTTCATCAAAATATTAATACGTTTAACAAGTTCATCTAAAGTAAATCTTTCTTGATCTTCACCTGACAAAGTAACAGCTTGACCTTTAACAGCAGTAATAATATCAGACATATATGAAGTATGTGTCTTTATTTTCTCAATCCAATCTTCCATATCATGTGCAATATCGTGATGATCTTTTGGAGTAACTTCAGAATCTTCTATAGAAGAGTCATATTCTTTTACCAAATCTGTTAAACCTTCAGCAGCACCAGAAATAGACATAATAGGAGTTTTTAAGTTATGAGCAATTCCTCCAATTAGCTGTCCTAAAGAGGCAAGACGTTCTTTTTCCATAAGCAGATCTTGATTATTTCTAATTTTATTAATATTATAATTAGTCATTTTTTGTACATTATTAAAAGATACAACTAGATCTTTTATTTCATCTTCTGAGGTTGTTGGAAGGGTAGAATTTAAATCATTATTTATAATAATTTCATTTAAACTATTAGTAACTATTTTTATTTTTTTTGATAAAGAAGTTGTTATATATATTAGAGCTATTATTATAATAAGTAAAAGTACTGAACAAGCTATTAAAATAATTATAATAAGATTTGGCTGGCTAGTATCATATAATATACCAACATAATAGTTATTACCATCTAAAGTTACTATATTTTGCGTAATTCCTTCAAAATCTAAACAATAATAATCAAAAGTTCTACCATCTTGTTTTTTCGAATTTTGCAAAGTATATTCTATTAAAAAAGGTGTTAATTCCGCATTATTAGAGGTTTCATAAGTACCATCTGAAGAAATAATAAAGAAACTATGTAAAACATCTAATAATTCTATTGAAAATAATGAATTTTTTAAATCATCTAAATTATAATAAGTTGTTTCAGCTAAACTAGAAATAATTGGCTTATATGCAGAATAATAAATTTCACCAGATTTTTTAGTTGCCTGTGTATAAGTAAGTAATGAAATAATAATTAAGGCAATAATAGCTAAAGGAAGAATCTGCAAAATAAGTTTAATATAAAGAGATTTTGCAACATTCTTTGTCATATCTGATTTAGCAATATCATCCATATATTTAGTGTATTTTTTATGCAAGTTAACTAAAATAGTTTTAAACATACTTTGTGATGAAATAAAGCTAGCAACAGAAGCAAGTGTAAAAAATGAAATATAAATTAAGCATATTTTTATAATAGTAATAGGATAAGCTTTAATCATAATAAAAATAATTGGTAAAAGAAACAAAGGTATGCCTATTTCTAAATAATATAACAAAAAAGGTGTATTTAAACAAATAGATCTAATTTTTTTTAAGAAACATAAGGTTGTCTTTTCTGAGGGAGAAGTGTTAAGTTTTGAAATATATCTATTTAATCTACTTATACGAAGAAATATACATATGAAACTTAGTATAATCATTAAAAATACTAATAAAATATATTGCTGAGTATAAGTGATTCCGTCAACATATATCTGAAAAGCATTATCAATACTATTTGGTGGATAATTTAACAAAACTGGTAAAAGAGGATATAAAATTAAAGATATTAAAATTGGAATTGTTAAATATAAAATAATAATTCTATTGGTAAATTTTCTAAAATTGAAATCCAAATTAAACACCATCCTTTATATATTTTTGTAAAAATTTTTTTATATAAACAGAATTTGGAATAGGCCATTCTAGTCCAAGATTTGTTATGTAGTTTATAGTAAAATCGCATTTTAGTTTAATATTATTATCCATTTTTCCTAAATTACTTGTAATATCATTAATAATACCAAGAGCGTCTTCTTTTGAAGATAATCCACAAATTAAAGAGTTAAAGTCTTTAGCTGGAATGATCTCAATAGGTTTGCCCAAAAAAGTAATATGAGAAAGCAACTCTTTTACTGTGATACAGTTATTATTATAAATATGGAATACTTTACCATAACTAGATTTGTATTTTAAAATATTAGTAATAACTTTACTACAAATATCAACAGGACTCAAATCAATTGACAAATTAGCAAAAGAGTCAGGAATTTTTCCAAGCTTGGTAAAAGTTACAATTCTATTTAAAAAAGCATTTTGATTATCATTATCTTGAAACTTACCATCTGTATAACGAGCAGTAATATTACCCAATCTATATATGCAAATATCTAATCCATTCTGAAGTGCTTCCCAGACACTACATTCTGCCTCAAATTTAGTTTTAATATAAATATTATCTTCATAATTTTGACCAACATATAAACAATGCTCATCAAAATCAATATTTTTACATTCACCACAAGTTTGATATCCACTAACAGAAGTTGTAGAAATATAGTTGAGTTTAATATTAGTAGGTTTACAAAAATTAATTATTTCATGAGTCCCTTTAATATTAATAGTATCAAAAAGTTCTTTATTACCATAATGACTAACAAGCGCAGCAGAATGAATTACAGTATCAATTTTTCCCTGAAGCTCTGCATAATCTTTTGAAGATAATCCGAATTGAGGCAAACTGATATCTCCATCGACAATTTGTATTCTATTATCAATAAAAGATAAACTCTCTTTTCCAAAATAGTAGTTTAATTTTTTTATCAATCTTAATTTGGGCTCAAGATTATTCTTTTCTCTAACAAGACAATATATTTTACAATTATAGTTTTTCAGTAATTCATATAAAATATGAATACCTAAATACCCTGTTGTTCCAGTAATTAAAACACTATTTAGATTTACTTGGGTTGAATCAAAGTCTTCTGTAAAAGAGTAAAATAAATGATCAGATAAAATAGTATGTAATTTTTTTTCTTGGCTAATTTTTTCATGTATTAAACGAATTGTCTTAAGTTCGTAAATATCTTGAATATTAACAATATAATTTTTTTGTAATAATTCAACAGTAACTTTCATTAATGTTAAAGAGTCGGCACCTAATTCTAATATATTGTCATCAATTCCTACCTTTTTTATATTGAGAATTTTTTCTAATATATTAGCAAAAACAGTTTCAAAAGTATTTCTTGGAGCTACATAAAGTGAAGACGTCTTAATAGACAAATTAATATTTAATAATTTCTTACGATCAACTTTACCATTATTAGTAAGAGGAAAAGAATCTAAGAAAATAAAGTGAGTTGGAATCATATAAGTAGGTAATATCTTAGAAATATAATTTTTAAGTTCACTTGGTGTAGTTGGTTTATTACAAATTAAAAAAGCAATTAAAAAAGCATCTTTATTATCAACAATTTTGGGTAAAACAATACATTTTTCAATAGAAGGATACATACAAAGTTTTGATTCAATTTCACCTAATTCTATACGAAAACCTCTTATTTTTACTTGATTATCAATTCTACCCTTATAAATTAATTCACCAGAATCTAATAAAATAGAACTATCAGCTGAACGATATAAACGTTCATTAGGCAAATAAGGATTAGAAACAAATCGAGAATTATTTAGATCAGGCCTATTTAAATATCCTTTACATAAACCAAGACCAGCAACACACATTTCTCCTTCAATACCATAAGGCATTAATTTTTGATATTTATCCATAACATAAACTTTTAAAGTAGGAATAGGAGTTCCTATATTAGAAAAAGTTTGTAATAAGTTTTCAGGAGTTAAATCTTTAAAGGTAACGTGCACTGTAGTTTCTGTAATTCCATACATATTAATTAATTTTGTAAATGGATACTTACTTTTCCAATTGTAAATTAATTTTGGATTTAATGCTTCACCACCAAAAATGATGTAACGAATACATAAATCGTTGTCAGATTTTAACATTTCCATATCTAATAGATTATAAAAGTAAGTAGGAGTTTGATTTAAAATAGTAACTTTTTCTTTTCTTAATAAATTCAAAAATTCCATAGGATCTTTAGCTATTATTTCAGGAACTAAAATTAATTTGCCACCATAAAGTAAAGCTCCATACATTTCCCAAACAGAAAAATCAAAAGCACAAGAATGGAACATTGTCCATATGTCTTTATCAGAAAAATTAAATAGAAAGTGATCATTTTTTAATAAACGAACAATATTTCTGTGAATTAATTCAACTCCCTTTGGAGTACCAGTAGAGCCAGAAGTATAAATAATATAAATAGAATTATCAGGAGTAATAGGTATATTTAAGTTTTCAGTAGTGCTAGTATTTGAGTAAATATCTTTACTAGAAAGATCCACTAATATAGATGGAATAGATAATTCTAAATCGTTTTGATGTAAGTTATTTGTTAAAAATAACTTAGCATTAGAGTCTTTTAACATAAAAGATACTCTTTCTTGTGGATATGATAAATCAATTGGTAAATAGCAAGCACCAGCTTTAATAATAGCTAAAATTGAAATTACCATTTCAAGAGATTTATTCAATCTAAGAGCAACAATATCACCAGTTAAGACTCCTTTGGTACGTAAAAAATGTGCTAACTGATTTGATTTTTTATTTAATTCATCATAAGTAAGCTCGTTACCATTAAAGGAAATGGCAGTGTTATTTGGAGTAAGATTAACTTGATATTCAAATAAATCTGTAACAGTAGAACTAGAAGGATAATTTGCATCAGTTTCATTCCATTTATAAAGAATTTCATATTTTTCTTCATTAGTAACAATATCTATATTTTTTAATAAAATATCAGAATTTTCTAATATTTGATTAGAAATATGAAGAATACGTGAATGTATTTTACTTATATCATCATCAGAATACTTATTTATTGAATAATCATAAGCTATATTTAAGCTACCAGTATCATCAAAATCAAATAAATGAATATCAATATCATCAGCTGTGTTGCCATTAAAATTCCAACGTGTATGATAAATAAGACCATCATGAAATCCTGATTTTGTTACTTGATAAGAAAGTAAAAATCTATATAAATTAGGCAAAGATGGGTTCTTAATTCTTAAATCATCTAAAATATATTGATAAGAGTATTTCTGATGTTTTAACATTAGAAAACTACTAATTGATACATTTTTTAAAAAGTCAGTAAAAGTAGAATCAGCATCATAATGTATTTTTAAAGGACAAGTATTAACAAACATACCAGTAGTATTTTTTTCATTAAAATTAGTACGATTTAATATGGGGGTTCCAATAACAAAGTCCTCTAACTGACTTACTCTTGAAAGGTAAATAGAGTAAAGAGATATAAAAAAATTATAAAGTGAAATTTTATGATTTTTACAATAAGAACGAATAATTTGTAAATAATTTTTATCAATTAAGAAAGTTTTTCTATTTGCCTTACAAGATATGGAATTTGAATTATTACTATTGATATTAGGAATAGTAGCAACTTCAGGAATTTCAGAAAAAACCTTATTCCAATACATTTTACTATGTAAAAACTTATCACTTTTTATATAAGCTTGTTCAGAATCAATATAATTAAGATAAGAAAAATCTTTATTAAATTGAGGGGTATTTCCATTAATTAAATCACTGTAAATTCTTATTACTTCTCTAGCTAAAATACCAAGAGTCCAAGAATCACCATATAAATGATGAATATTTATCACAAATCCACCATGTTGATTTGGAAGTCGAAAAATTTTAAAGTCAAATAAACGTGAATTAAAAATAGTATATACTTTAGAAGAAAGCTCTTTTTCAATTATTGAAATATCTTCTAATGTAGGTATATCTATAATTTCTATATCAAAATTACAATTATTATCTAAATATTGCTTTACTGTATTTTCATGTAAAATAAGTTTCATATTAAAACTAGGGTTATTTTCTATAAAGAGATAAATTGACTTTTTTAAAATATCAAAATCAACAAAATTTTCTATTATTTCAGTCATACAAATATTATTAATATTACTTCCCTTATAAAATTCCTCAGTTAACAAAATTGATTTTTGAGGAGTTGTTAAATCATATAATTTTTTTTCCATTTCATCCACCTTTTTTAAATATCTTATAAAGAGACAAAACTCTTTATTTTTTTAGTAGATTATACAATAAAAGACCAAAAAAACAAACTATTTAATCAAATGTAACTAAAAATATATAAATATGTAATGTATATGTAACAATTATCCACATAAAACATAAAATATACTAAAAATCGACAAAATAAAACAATAAAAAAAGATTGAATAAAAAATAAAAGTAGTATAAAATAATTGTAAAATAAATCCAAAATTAGAAAGGAAAGTAAAAGTGGAACTAAAAAATAAAAGAGAAGATGTAAATATAAGGGAAGTAAAAGACTTTAGAGAGTTACTAAACACAACAGTATTAAGATACCCAGATAATATAGCATACAAATACAAAAAAAATTCAACAGATACAGAAATAATAACAGTAACATACTCAAAATTTAGAAAAGATGTAGAAAATTTATCAACATATCTTATTGATATGGGATTAGAAGAAAAAAGAATAGCGGTAATAGGAAATAATAGATATGAATGGTGTGTTACATACCTTGCAGTCACAACAGGAAATATGATAATAGTCCCATTAGACAAATCATTACCAGATAATGAAATAGAATCACTAATACTAAGAAGCGGAGTAGAAGCTATAGTATTTGAAGAAAAATATCTAGAAAAAATATTAGAAATAAAAGAAAATGAAAAATCTAAATTAAAACATTTAATATGTATGGACAAAATTAAACAAGAAGAAATAACTAAATTTGAAGAAACTATAAAAAAGGGAAAAGAACTAATACAAAATGGAGATAAAAAATATCAAAACATACAAATAGATAATGAAAAAATGTCAATAATGCTATTTACATCAGGAACTACAAATGAAGCAAAAGCAGTTATGCTATCACAAAAAAATATATGCTCAAATGTACAAGCAATTGTAAAACAATTTAAAATGTATCCAACAGACAATGTATTATCATTTTTACCAATTCATCATACATTTGAATGTTCAATAACATTTTTATATGGAATATACTCAGGTGTTACAGTAGCATTTTGTGACGGACTAAAACATATACAAAAAAATTTAAAAGAATATGAAATAACAGTATTTGTAGCAGTACCATTAATGTTAGAAACTATGTATAAAAAAATACAAAAAGGAATAGAAGAACAAGGAAAAACAAAAATAATTAATATAATGGTAAAAATATCAAATGCACTATTAAAATGTAAAATAGATATTAGAAAAAAACTATTCAAACCAGTTTTAGAAAAATTAGGTGGAAAATTAAGAGTTGTATTATATGGAGCAGCATCAATGGATAAAAGTACAATAATAGGATATACAAGTTTAGGAGTTGAACTAATACAAGGGTACGGATTAACAGAAACCTCTCCAGTTATATGCACAGAAACAGAAAATTTAAAAAGACCAGGAAGTGTAGGGATACCACTATATAATGTAGAAGTAAAAATAGAAAATCCAAATGAAGAAGGAATCGGAGAAATAATAGCAAAAGGACCTAATATTATGTTAGGATATTTAGACAATGAAGAAGCAACAAAAGAAGTATTAAAAGATGGGTGGCTTAGAACAGGAGATTATGGATACATAGATAAAGATGGATTCATATATATAACAGGAAGAAAAAGTGATACAATAGTACTAAGAAATGGAAAAAATATATATCCACAGGAAATTGAATTTTTAATAAACAAATTACCATATGTATTAGAAAATATAGTATATGAAAGAAATAAAGATAAACAAGATACACTATTATGTTCCAAAATAGTTTATGATGAAGAAATAATAAAAGAAACATTTGGAGAAAAAACACAAGAAGAATATAAAAAGGAGATATGGAAACATATAAAAGAAATAAATGAAAAATTACCAGACTTTAAACATATAAAAGAAATAAATATTACAAAAGAACCATTAATAAAAACAACAACACAAAAAGTAAAAAGATTTCAAGAAATAAAAAAAATGCAAGAAGTATAAGGAGTGTTGATGAAATTGACAAATATTAACATCAATGCTATAATTATAATCCATTAAAGATAGACTTTTTTGAAAAACAAAAGGCAGGTAGCTCAAATACCTGCCTTTAGCCTATTATTCCAAATTTTTCAAAATCAAAAAAATTAAAAACAAAGCAATTAATTTAAATAGACTTTTCACTTGAAAAACTAGCCTCCTTTTTATCCTAAGAGAGGATATACACATTATATAAAAACATAAACAAATCGTCAATAAGACAAAAAAATTACTTATAGTGTTTTTTATACAAAAATGTTTAAAACCAAAAAAATCGGAAAAAATATATAAAAACAATATAGAAAAGAGGCGTAATATGAAAAGAAGAAAAATAAAAAAGCCTAAAAGTAATTCAAAAATAATGGTAATCACTATATCTATTCTGTTTTTTATAACAATAGCTGGGTTTTATTTGTTTAACTTATACATAAATATAGACTTAGGAGGAAATTTAGGAGAAAATCAATACACAGCGAGTAAAACAACACAGCAAATAGAAGAAAAGATACAAGAAGATAGAAACATAACAGATATAATTGAAGAAGTATCAAAATCAGTAGTAGGAATATCCAAACTAAAAGAAAATGGAAACTCAATATTTGTTGAAAATAACACACAAAAACTAGGTCTAGGAACAGGAATTATTTTATCTGAAAATGGATATATCTTGACAAATCAGCATGTTGCAGGAGGCAAATACAGCATGTGTTATGTAACATTAGAAAATGGAAAAGATTATCAAGCAACAGTAGTATGGTCAGATATAGATTTAGACCTTGCAATAATAAAAATAAATGCACAAGGATTAGCATATGCAAAATTAGGAGATTCAAACACAGTAAGAATAGCTCAAACAGTGTATGCAATAGGAAATCCAATAGGATTTGAATTTAAAAGAACAGTCACCTCAGGAATCATAAGTGCAGTAAATAGAACAATAAAAATAGAAGAAGAAGAAAAATCATCCTATATGGAAGATCTTATACAAACAGATGCAACTATAAATCCTGGAAACAGCGGAGGACCTTTAATAAATACAAAAGGAGAGGTAATAGGAATTAATTCTGTAAAAATTACATCAGCAGAAGGAATTGGATTTGCAATACCAATCAACATAATAAAACCAATAATAGAAAGCTTTAATAAAACAGGCGAATTTGAAGAAGCCAGTATAGGGATTTTTTCATACGATAAAGAAGTAGTACCATATCTAGATTCAAAACTAGAATTTGATGAAGGAATATATGTAGCACAAGTAATAACAAATAGTCCAGCAGAAATAGGAGGAATAAAACAAAGAGATATAATAATTAAAATTGATGATATAAGCCTAAACAAAATGAGTGAGTTAAGACAATATATATATACAAAAAAACCAGGAGATGAAGTAACATTATTAGTAAAAAGAAATGGAATAAACTCTCCAGTAAAAATAACATTAGGGAAAAAATGATAAATAAAAAAACTAAAATATTGCTAAAATATTTTAGTTTTTTACATAAAATTAAAATACTATAAACTATATAAATTCCCATCAACACAAAGTTTAGCTCTCTCAGCAGTTTTTTTATCTGAACTTAAAGCATTCTTTATAAAATTGGGGTGAGAAATCAGAAATTCTCTCATACTTCCATCAGGATCATGATAAAAATCAATAAGCATATTAAATTGGCGTTCATTAATAATATTTTTTTGAAGAGCCATATTAAATAAATCTTCATCAATTTTAACCATAGCATATGATTTAATACCTAAATCTTCTAACCTTTTAGAACCACCTTGCATTCTATCAACTAAAGCTAAACTACAAACAAGTTCTGCACCTAAATTTTGAATAGCAGGAATCCAAGCACGAATATAACTAGAAGCAACAGTAATTAAATCAGCAATATGTAAAACCTTCTTTTCTGATAAGCTAGATATAGAATTGGTTTCAGAAAAATTACTAGAACTAACAATAGTAGTTAAATCCTTAAAAATAGTAATCTGAGGTTTATCTAGTAAATAAGAAGCCATATAAGAAAAGAACCAATCTCTTCTTTCACCACCAGAAATATAATCAATTTCATCTATATTAATATTGAGTTTTATAAAACTAATCATTTCATCAATTACATCTTTATAAATATTATTACTGTTGTATTGTTTTAAAACCAAGTCAAAAATAATCTTTGGAAGATTTATTTTATCTTGTTTTATTTCATCTATAACTTTTAATAAATTTGTTGCAGATTCTTCATCACCATAAACAAAATGTGTATTAATAAAATAAGGTCCAATTTTCCCAGAAGTATACCAAAAAGGAGAATCATCTTTACATACCTTAATTGCATTTGTTTCAAATAAATGAGTTTTCAAACTTCCCATAACAACAATTCCTTTCTATATATTAATAAATATCAAAATTTTCTAATTTATAATAAAATAAAAAAAGAATAATGTCAATTAATTAATAATTAAAATATAAAGCACTTATAGCAAAAATATAAAACCAAAATAAAAAAGTTACTATACAAAATAACTTTTTTATTAAATAACTATTAAAAGATTACCTAATCAACTTATACCAGATTTCATACAAATAAGTAGTCATATTCCATAAACTTATTTTATTAACATTATCAGAAGCAATAATATCACAATGACCTACAATTTCATCATTTAAAGAATAAATAATCTCCCCTAACTTTTGCCCTTTAGAAACAGGAGCAATAATATTTTCTTCTAATTGAACATTTTGTACAAGATTTTTCTCTTGCCCTTTTTTTACAAGTGCACCAGAAGAAGAAGATAAAATAGCATTTACATTAGAACTTATACCCTTATTAACAATGATATTTTTTATAACATCACCACTTTTTCCAAATTCTTTATAAGAATAATTATTAAATCCATAATCAAGTAATCTTTGAGCTTCTTCAAAACGAACCTTTGTAGAAGGAGCTTTCATAACAACAGCAATTAAAGAAAGATCATCACGAGTAGCACTAGCAGATAAATTATATAAAGCAACAGAAGTAGAACCAGTCTTTAAGCCAGTAGCCCCTCTATAATTTCGTATTAGTTTGTTAGTATTTACAAGCTGAGACTTACCATCACGAAGAGAATCCATCCAAATAGTTGTATATTCAGTAATTTTAGGATGCTTTACTAACAATTCTCTAGACATAAGAGCAATATCATAACTAGAAGTAAAATGTCCATCTTCATCAATACCATGACAATTTTTAAAGGAAGTATTATTCATGCCTAATTGTTTTGCCTTTACATTCATTTGATCTACAAAAGCTTGCTCAGAACCTGCTAAATATTCAGCCATAGCAACAGTACAATCATTTGCAGAAACAACACAAATAGCCTTTAACATCTCATGAACAGTTAAATTTTCTTTAACATCAAGCCAAATTTGAGAGCCTCCCATAGAACTTGCATTTTGACTGCAAGGAATAGGAGTATTAAGGGTGATTCTACCACTATCTAAAGCTTCCATAATAAGCAAAATCGTCATAACTTTAGTAACACTAGCAGGACGAAGCTTTTCATGCATATTATGTTCATATAAAACCTTTCCACTATTTTGTTCAATTAAAACAGCCCCACCAGACTCTAAGTTTAAAGAGGAATTTTCTATTTTTCTTACCTCATTTGAATTAACAGAAGTAATAACACTATCATCAGACCATATATAATAATCATCATAAGCAAATAAGAAGCTAGGAAAAATGAAAGAAAATACCAGTAAAATACATAAAATCTTATAAAAATATTTAATATTTATATGCATAAAATTACCCCCTAAAGATATTAGTAAAACATATGCAATATAAATCAAAAATAGAATTAAAATAAAGGTAAAAATAAGTATTTTGACAATAAAAATATTTATAATATATAATAAAACAAACAAAAAAATAAAACAAATTTACAGTATTAGATATATTATATAAAATTTTAAAAGAAAGGAGAAATAATTCGATAATTTTATATAACAATGTAATAATTGAATTATATGTAAAAATAATGAATTTAATGAATACGTGGTGGTTTTATATAATAATATTTTTAATCATTACTTTAATACATAATCAATCATATAAAATAAGTACGAAGAATGTAAAAAAAGATGCAACATTAGTTGTAATACTAGAAATTATAGCAGGATTTACATCATTTATACTAATACCATTATTTGATATACAAATTGCAAAAGAACCTAAAATATATATTTTTTGGGGATTAGCAATAATATTTTATGCCATATCAGATAGACTAAACTCAACAGCTAGAAGAGGATTAGAAGTATCAACATTTAATATATTAAGGCAAATATCAACAGTATTTGTAATAACTTGGGGACTGTTATTTTTTAAAGAACCATTTATATGGAAACAAATATTAGGTGGGATATTAATAATATTTAGTAATATTTTAATACTATATGAAAAAGGAAAAATAAAATTCAACAAATACATGATATTTGAAATAATAGGAAGTCTATCAATATCAATAGCAAACTGTATTGATATTGGAATATCTGAAAAATTTAATTTACCAATGTATATAGGAATAACATTAATAACTTCAGCAACTTTAATAAGCATAACAGAAAAAATAGGAATAAAACAAATAAAAGAAGAAATAAAAATAGCGAATAAAAAAATATTAATATTAACAGGAACTACGTGGTCACTAATGGTAATAACACAAATAAGAGCATATCAACTAGGAAATATAACAAAAATAGCACCATTTATAGCATTAACAGTAATAACTAATGTAATAGCTGGATATATAATATTAAAAGAAAAAGAAAATATATTAAAAAAAATAATAGCTTCAATAATAATTATACTAGGAATTATTTTAATAAATATTCGGATAGATAAAATTAATAATATATACATAAAATAAGTTGAAAAAATAGTTAACAAATGATAAAATTTAAAATTAATAAGGAGGAAATAAAATATGACAATTTTACTAAAAAATGGAAAAACAATTGATTACATATCACAAATAAATGAAAAAATGGATATTTTAATACGAGATGATAAAATAGAAAAAGTAGAAAAGGAAATTAATGAAAATGCAGATAAAGTAATTGATTGTACAGGATTATTTATCATACCAGGAATGATAGATATCCATTGTCATTTAAGAGAACCAGGGTTTGAATATAAAGAAACAATAAAAACAGGATCACAAAGTGCTGTAAAAGGAGGATTTACAACAATTTGTCCAATGCCAAATACAAAACCAACACCAGATAATATTAATGTTCTAGAGCAAGTAATTAAAGAAGCTAAAAGAGTAAATTTATGCAATGTATTACCATATGCAAGCGTAACAAAAGGAGAAAAGGGAGAAGAATTAGTAGATTTTAAAGAATTAAAAAAAGCAGGAGCAATTGCGTTTTCAGATGATGGAATGCCAGTTATAAATGCTAATATAATGAGACAAGCAATAATAGAAGCAGACAAACAAGGAACCTTTGTAGCATCTCATTGTGAAGAAAAAACAGTAGGAAAAGGAGCAATTAATTCAGGAAATGTAGCAGAACAATTACAAGTAGAAGGAATACTACCAGAAGCGGAAGAAATAATGGCAGCAAGAGAGATCGTAATATCTGAAACAAACAATGTAAGAGCACATATATGTCATATAAGTACAAAAACATCTGTAAACATGATAAGAGATGCAAAAAAAAGAGGAGTAAAAGTAACATGTGAAACATGTCCACATTACTATACTTTTACACAAGAAGAAGTATTGGTATCAGGTACAAATGCAAAAATGAATCCACCATTAAGAGAAGAAAAAGATAAACAAGAAATAATAAAAGGGTTACAAGATGGAACAATAGATGCAATAATAACAGATCATGCACCACATGCAGAAGAAGAAAAACAAAAGGATTTAACAACAGCCCCAAATGGAATAATAGGATTTGAAACAGCATTAGCTGCAACAATAACAAATTTAATAGATAAAAATTATATAACATATTTAGATTTAGTAAGACTAACATCATACAATCCAGCACAATTATTAGGCTTAAAAAACAAAGGACAAATAAGCAAAACAAAAGATGCAGATCTAACTATATTTGATCCTAATATAGAATATATTTATCAAAAAGAAGATATAGTATCAAAGTCAAAAAACACTCCTTTCATAGGTAAAAAATTAAAAGGACAAGTAGTATACACAATAGTTTCAGGAAAAATAGTTTATGAAAAAGCCTAAGTAAAGTATTCTATATATAAGGAGAAGTAAAAATGAAAAATATGATGGATAATTTAATAGATAAAATAAAGGAAATGAACAATCCGACTGTAATTGGATTAGACCCAAGATATGAAATGTTACCAGAGTATATAACCAAAAAATATGAAAAAAATATACAAGGAGCATGTGAAGCTATATTAGAATTTAATAAGCAAATAATAAATGAAACATTTGATATAATACCAGCAATAAAACCACAAATAGCATTTTATGAGATGTTTGGAGTAGATGGAATTAAAATATTTAAAGAAACTTGTGAATATGCAAAGAAAAAAGGCATGATTGTAATAGCAGATATAAAAAGAGGCGATATAGGTTCAACAGCAGAAGGCTATTCTAATGCCTATTTAGGAAGAACTAATTTATTAAATAAACAAGAAGCGATTTTTGATGTGGAATTTGTAACAGTAAATCCATATCTAGGAATAGATGGTATACAACCATTTATAAATGATGCTATAAAATATAAAAAAGGAATATTTATATTAGTAAAAACTTCAAATAAATCCTCAGGAGAAATTCAAGATATAAAAACACATGATGGAGAAGAAATTTATATAAAAGTAGCAAAATTAGTAAATGAATGGGGAAAAGAACTAATAGGAGAAAATGGATATAGTTCAGTATCTGCTGTAGTAGGAGCAACATATCCAAAACAATTAGAAGAACTAAGAAAAATTATGCCAAATTCATACTTTCTAATTCCAGGATATGGAGCACAAGGAGGAAAAGCAGAAGATATAGCATTGGGATTTGATAAAAAAGGCTTAGGAGGAATTGTAAATGCATCAAGAAGCTTAATGTATGCATACAAATCAGAATTATGGAAAAATAAATATAACGAAGAACAATTTGCAAAAGCAACTAGACAAGAGGCAATTAGAATGAAAGAAGAATTAAACAAGGCAATAAAAAATAAATAAAATTAAACCTAAAAGTATAGAGAGGTAAATATAATGAAGGTTAATATAAATGCAAAATTAATAAAAAAAGAACAATTAAAAAATGATATATACAAATTTAGTGTACAGGCACCAGAGATAGTAAAACAAGCAAAACCAGGAAATTTTATAGAAATACGAGTTCAAGATCAAGTACAACCATTCTTAAGAAGACCAATTAGTATATATAATATGGAAAAAGAAAAAGGAATACTAGAATTTATATTTCAAGAAAAGGGAATAGGAACCCAAATATTATCAAAAAGAGAAGTTGGAGAAGAGATTGATATCATAGGACCATTGGGGTATGGAACATTTGGGATAAAAGAATATAAAAATGTTTCCATAATAGGTGGTGGAATTGGAGTATTTCCTTTATATGAATTAGCAAAAAATTTAAAATCACAAACTAAATCACATATAAATATATACTTGGGATATAGAAACAAAGATTGTGTTATCTTAGAAGAAGAATTTAAAAAGGTATCTGATAAATTAAATATTACAACAGATGATGGTTCATATGGAACAAAAGGATTTGCAATAGATTTATTAAAAGAAGATATAAAAAATCAAGAAATAGATTCTATATTAGCATGTGGTCCATTACCAATGTTAAGAGCTGTAAAGGAACTTGCAAAACAATGTAATATAGAATGTCAAGTATCACTAGAAGAAAAAATGGCTTGTGGATTAGGGGCATGTTTAGGATGTGCAGTAAAAACCTCAAGAAGTTCAAAAGAATCACCAGAATATTGGCATGTATGTAAAGCAGGCCCAGTATTTAATGCCTTTGATGTAGATTTCTAAAATTAAAGGTTTATAGGTAAAGCCATATAAAAACCTAAATATATTATTAGGGAGAAAATCATGAATACAAATGTTAATTTAGCAGGTATAAAAATGAAAAATCCTGTAACAGTAGCATCAGGAACATTTGGCTATGGAAGGGAATTTACAGACTTTATAGATTTAAATAAATTAGGAGCAATAATAACAAAAGGGACATCATTAAAACCACGTTCAGGAAATAAACCACCTCGAGTATGTGAAACATCAAGTGGAATGTTAAACTCTATAGGACTTCAAAATCCAGGATTAGAATTTTTTATGCAATATGATTTACCATGGTTAAAAAAATATGATACAGCAATAATCGTTAATGCAATAGGAAATACAATAGAAGAATATGTAGAACTATGCAAAGTTTTAAACACTTTGGACATAGATGGAGTTGAATTAAACTTATCATGTCCAAATGTAAAAAAAGGATGCCTTGCATTTGGAACAACATATGAAGGAGTAAAAACAGTAACACAAGAAGTAAGAAAAGTTCTTACGAGTAAGCCACTGATAGTAAAATTAACACCTAATGTAACAGACATAACACAACCTGCAAAAGGAGCACAAGAAGGTGGAGCAGATGGGGTTTCATTAATAAATACATTATTAGCTATGAGTATAGATATACATAAGAAAAAACCTATTTTAGCTAATAATACAGGAGGGCTATCTGGACCAGCAATAAAACCTGTAGCAGTTAGAATGGTATATCAAGTTGCACAAGCAGTTAATATTCCAATATTAGGAATGGGTGGAATTATGACAAAAGAAGATGCTATAGAATTTATTCTAGCAGGTGCAACAGCTATATCTATTGGAGCAGGAAATTTAGTAAAACCAAATATAAGTATGGAAATTATAAAAGGTATAGAAGAATATATGAATTTATATAATATAAAAGATATAAATGAAATAACTGGAGCAGTTACAATGAATTAAATAATAAGATAATTTATTTTTATTTCTTACATCCATATATGTGAACATAAAAAAACATACAAAAATATTGTAATTTTATGTAAAATGTGTTATATTAAAATTAGTAATGTTAGCACCTTTGAAAAGGTAAAATTTTCGGAGGTGCAAGCCTCCAAACAATAATAAGGAGGATATATTATTATGTTTAAGAAAGCATTAAAAACTATTGAACCATTTATTAATGGAATGTTGATTGGCTTCATAATTGTAAGTTGTTTATTTGGAAGTCAAGTATCAATTTACACAATTCTTCCTGCAATTATTTGTATTATTTTTGCATTTGCAATTGCCTGTGTTTTGGAAATAAGGAAGATAAAATAGAAACAAAAAGCTATTTTTATGAAGTGAACTACAAATAGTAGATAATAATAAAAAACTATTTGGTAAATAGAGACTACAATTATATGTGGTTTCTATTTTTTATTCTTATTGTAATAAAACAATAACCAATCTTTAACAATTTATATATTCTGTTAGATCTGTAATAATATTAATAAAGATGTATATTGGAACCCTTGATCTGAATACAATATGACTCCTTACAAACTTTTTCTCTTCTGAATAACTTTATTCAAAGTATCTATTAGAAATTTTTTCAATGTGTATTTAGAAAATCATCCATAAAGAACATACCTCCATTTA
This sequence comes from Clostridia bacterium, assembly GCA_022797145.1. Classification (GTDB taxonomy): domain Bacteria; phylum Bacillota; class Clostridia; order TANB77; family CAG-508; genus RGIG8482. The sequence continues at coordinate 23,751 of JAAWKA010000008.1, read as the reverse complement.
AGGTTTAAGACAATAATAAAACCTAAATAGAGGCATTTTAAAGTAATTTTTTTTATATAAAAATATATACTGCTTAAAATATTGAAAAGTAACGTGATTTATTAGTAACATATTATTGAATTACAAAATCAGCACCACGTTCTTGCTTTACATCTAAGTTTGTTAAATATAATACTGGAACCTTTCCAGAGTATCCATTTGCATTAACTAATTTTATAACACCAGTTGCTTCTACCCATTCATTATCAGAAGGATATTCATTGTTCCAAGCTATTTCAAGTCCAGCACTTCCATCATCTCCACAACAACCAGGAGCATTCCTCATTACATAATAATAGGTTTTATTAGAATCTTCGTAATGATACATAAAACCTTCTAATCGGACTGTTTTTCCATTATACTGATTTGAGTTTATATATATGTCATTAAGTTGTTGAATAAACATTTTTTCTTTTATATCTATAACATTATCCATATCAGCTATAACTTCTTCAGGAACAATAGGGTCTTCTACATCATTAAAAGCTTTTGAAGAGGTAGAATCATTATCTTTTTCTACTTTTTTTATACCTAATTTTGATACAAAAATACCAATTATTACAAACAATATTATCAATAATGAAATATAAAGTAATTTCTTCTTACTCATAGCAAAAACCTCCTATTCTTTAATTATTTTTTCTAATATAAGAAATATAATAAATAATATTAAATTAACTATAACAATTGTTGCACCTGTACTAATATTATAAACATAAGATAAAAATAATCCAACTAAAAATGATACAATACTTATAATACCAGAGCATAATACAACACTCTTAAAAGATTTACATATTCTCATAGCTGTTAATGCAGGAAATATTATTATACTACTTATTAATAAAGTTCCCATCATTCTCATTCCAACAACAATAACAACTGCTGTAAGAATTGCAATTAAATTTGTATATCTTTTTACATTTAATCCAATAGCTTTTGAAAAATCTTCGTCAAAAGTAACTACAAATAATTTTCTATAATAAATGATAAATAAAGTTAATACTATAATACTCATTATAATACTTAAAACAACATCACTTATACTCATTGCTAAAATACTTCCAAACATAAAATTACATACATCAGTATTTAATCCAGTAGTTACGGAGGTCACAGCTACACCAATAGCTAAAGCAGTACTTGAAATAAGAGCTATTGCACTATCACTTTTTATTTTTCGATTATTTCCTATTTTTAACAATATAATAGCTACAATCACAACTCCAGGTAATGCAATAGGAAGAGGAGTTAAACCAAAAGCAGCTGCTACTGTAGTGATACCAAATCCAACATGAGATAAACCATCTCCAATATTTGCATATCTTTTTAAAACTAGACTTACTCCTAATAAAGCAGCACATAAGCTAACTAAAGTTCCTACAATCATAGCTCTATTTATAAATGAAAAACTTAACATTTCTTGTATAATATCTATCATTATTTAGCACCTCCTGCTTTATATTCTGAGGCAATTACATCTTTTATAATTTTTCCATTTTCTAATTCAATTACTCTTGAAGAATAATTTAGGGCTCTATCTATATCATGGGATACCATGACTATTGTTAAGCCTTTTTCTTTATTTAGTTTATATAATATTTCATAAATTTGAGTGGCTATCTTAGGATCAAGTCCATTTACAGGTTCATCAAGCAATATGATTTTTTCTGTTGAACACAAAGCTCTTGCAATTAAAACACGTTGTTTTTGGCCACCAGATAATTCATTAAAACATTTTTTTCTTATACTATATAGTTCTAATTGTTCCATAATTTCTTTTGCCTTTTGCTTATCAGCTTTTGTATACCATATTTTTCTTATATTATTTGGTATAGTACCACTTAAAATAATTTCTTCAATAGTTGCTGGGAAATTATTTTGGATTTCAGTCATTTGAGGTAAATAACCAATTCTATTAGAGACTTTAATATTTCCTTTATATATTTTATTTAATTTTAGAATACATTTTATAAGAGTACTTTTACCAGATCCATTTTCTCCTATAATACATAGAAAATCACCTTCATTTACACTCATATTTATATCTTTAATTATATAATTTTGGGAAAAATATCCAAATGATACATTATCTACTTTTATTACTTCCATTATATTTATATCCTTTCTATATAGGAATTAGTCTTGTTAAAACTTTATACTTTATTGTAAAGCTTGTTTTAATACATCTAAATTTCTATACATTAAACTTACATAACTTTCTCCATTATCAAAATCTGTTTTACTAATATTATGAAGAGTTTGTATTTGCATTGCTTTTGAACCAGTTTCTTGAGCTATTATTTGTGCAGTTTTTCCAGTACTTAACTCTATGTATAATACAACTGGTATATGTTCTTGTTTAACTTTATTTACTAAATAAGTGATAGTTTTGGTACTTGGTTCAGTTTCTGTACTACATCCGCTAAAAGCCGCACTAGCTATTAAATCAAATTCATTTAAAAAGTATTGCATTGGCATTTTATCACCAAATACTAATAAATTTCTTTTTTTATTATTAATTATATCTTGTATTTGTTCTTGAAGTTCAGTAATTTGCGCTATATAACTTTCAGTATTTTCTTTATAAATTTCTTTATTATTAGGGTCTAATTCAGTAATTTTGTTGTTTAAATAATTCATCATTTTTATTGCATTTTTTGGTGATGACCAAATATGTTCATCAAAAGAATGATTTTCGTGATTATGATCATCTTCATCATCATGCTCATGAGAATTTTCAGCTCCATCAACTTCCTGTTCTTCTATCGTATTTACTGCTTCACTAACTTTTATTAGTTTAGTTTTATTTGTATTTATTGAATTTGAAGCTAAAATAGTATCTAACCATGATTCCATTTCTCCACCAATATATATAAATATATCTGAGTTTTGGATTTTAACTAAATCACTTGGAGAAGGCTCGTAACTATGAGCATCAACTCCAGGACCTAATAGATAAGTTATATTTGCAAGGTCTCCAACAATATGTTTAACAAAATCATAACTTGAAAAAGATGTCACAACTATATTCATTTTTGTGCTATTATTTTTTGATTTATTTTTATTTAAAGAGTAAAATCCTCCTATAATAATTCCTACAATTATAAAAATTGCAAGTACAGTAATTATAATTTTTATATTTTTGTTCAAAATTTAATCCTCCTTATTTTTATTTGTTAAATATAAATAATTTATTCATTTAATTGTACTTTTTGTAAAAAAAGAGAATTAGAAATAAAAGTGGTGAAAAATTTATAAATTTTTAGTAAAACAAAATAGGTTAAAAATGATATTGCTATATAAATATGTATATCAGAAAATAATTTAATAATAATTTGTGTTAAATTAATAATAGCACAAATAGAACAATCATGAGTTGTACACATATCTAGATGATAATTATTTTGTGATATGATAGGAATTAAAATAATATGAGTAGCAATAAAAATAATTAAAATAAATTTTAAAATTTTAATTATTTTTTTATTCATATTATATCACCTACCTTTTAGTTATTTGAGCAATTATCACATAAACCATATATAGTTGTTCTATAATCTATAGAAAAGTTATGCTCTTTTAAAATATGTTCATTTAATTTTTTAAATTCATTACACTTAAAATGGATTAATTTACCACATTTTTCACATTTTAAATGAAAATGCTCTCTACAATTATCTAAGATATATTGAAAATACTTAGTATGATTAATTATATCTGTTCTTAGTTTTCCTTGTTCCTCAAGTAAATTTAAAAATCTATATATAGTAGAAAGACCTATAGATTCATTATTTTTTTTCATATATTTTAAAATATCTTCAGCTTTTAGATATGTATCATTAGATTTAACAAGATATTTTAAGATAAGCTTCCTTTGTTCAGTATTATATTCATTTTTTACACTCATTTTAATCTCCAATATGAAAATGATTTTCATATTAGATTTTAATACTTTGATGAAAAATTGTCAACTAGATGATAGATATAGTAAAAATAGCAGATAAAATACTTGACAAATAAAGATTACAGATGTAACCTTATAATAGATTACAATTGTAATCTATTATAAATGTAGAAATGAGGAGAAGTAATATGTGTGGAATAGTAGGAGTTTTTAGTAAGGAAGAAAATAAAATAAAAATGATAAAAGAAATGGCAGATAAAATAATACATAGAGGAGCGGACGAAGAAGGATATTATAGTGATGAATATATTGCTTTAGGTCATCGTAGATTATCAATTGTAGATTTAGATCATGGGAAACAACCTATGTTTAGTGAGGACAAAAAGTTAATTGTAATATTTAATGGTGAAATATATAATTATATAGAATTAAGAAAAAAATTAGAGAAAAAATACAAATTTGAGACTAATAGTGATACAGAAGTATTACTGCATGGATATAAAGAATGGGGAAAAAATATGCCTAAAAAATTAAGAGGAATGTTTGCATTTGCTATTTGGGACAAGGAAAATAAGAAATTATTTTGTGCTAGGGATAATTTTGGGATAAAACCATTATATTATTATAAAGATAGTGAAATATTCATGTTTGCTTCAGAAATAAAGGCGTTTTTAAAACACCCAAAATTTAAAAAAATTTTAAATAAACCTTTACTTGCTCCGTATTTATCATTTAGTTTTACTCCAACTTCAGAAACATTTTTTAAAGGGGTATATTGTTTAGAACCAGGAAGTAGTTTGATATATATAAATAATAAATTAATTATAGAAAAATATTATAATATAAATTTTAAGGAAAAGAATATAGAGTTTGATAGGATAGTCAATAAAATAGAATTAATTATGAAAGACTCTGTGAAACATCATATGCAAAGTGATGTTGAAATTGGAGCATTTTTATCTAGTGGGGTTGATTCTTCATATATTGTAAGTTTAGCAAAGCCAGAAAAAACCTATACTGTTGGATATAATATTTCTAAGTATAGTGAAATAGAAAGTACAAAGAATTTGGTAAAAAAATTAGGAATACAAAATACTAGTAAAGAAATTTCAAAAGAAGAATATATAAAAGAAGTTCCAAAAATTTTATACCATATGGATGAACCATTAGCAGATCCATCAGCAGTATCGTTATATTTTTTATCAAAATTAGCAAGTAATGATGTTAAAGTTATAGTATCAGGAGAAGGAGCAGATGAATTTTTTGGAGGGTATAATACTTATAAAGAAGTAGTAAATTTTAAGTTCTATAATAAGATACCATTTATAATTAGACATTTATTAGCAAAGTTATTTAAATATTTTCCAGAATTTAAAGGAAAAAATTTTATAATAAGAAGAGGAACAAAATTAAAAAATCAATATATTGGAGTTAATAAGATATTTAGTGAAAAAGAAGTACAAAGGGTGCTTAATTTTAAAAGTACTATAAAAGATAATGAAATAACAAAACCAATATTTGATAAGTATTCAAAAAAAAGTAATATTATAAAAATGCAAGCAATAGACATAAAATTTTGGTTAGTAAGAAATATATTATTAAAAGTTGATAAAATGACAATGGCAAATTCTATTGAAGCAAGAACACCATTTATTGACAAAGAAGTTTTCAAGACTATAAATTATATGCCACTAAACTGTAAAATTTCAAATAATGATACTAAAATAGCATTGAGACAAGCAGCTAAGAAGTATATACCAAATGAGGCATATAAAAAAAAGAAATTAGGATTTCCTGTACCTATTAGAGAGTGGATAAAAGAAGATGATGTTTATAATGAAATAAAGCAAACTATAAATAAAGAGTTTGTAAATAAATTTTTTAACAAAAAATATGTGTTTAAGCTTTTGGAAGAGCATAGGATGAATAAGAAAGATAATTATAAAAAGATATGGGCAATTTATTGTTTTATAAAATGGTACGAAATATTTTTTGAATAAAATATATGAGGCGGATTTTTTTAAGTTCAACCCATAATAAAAATAGATATGATTTAATAAATTTTGTAAAATATTTGTAGGTAAACAAATATAAAAAGGAGATATTAAATAATGTATTACAAACATTTTACCAGAAAAGAAATTTCATAGAAGAAAATTTAAAATTAGGAAGATACCATTCATCAGTATGTGATGAAATAAATAGAAATTCAGATAAAAATGGAGAATATAAAGCTTTCCATGTTGCTCTTGAATGTGCCAAAAGAAGAGTATATAGAGAACATACAAATAAAGATATGTATTTTTTAGAAAAAATGTCAGAGTTCATTTTAAAATTTATCGGAAAATACTTGACAAAATATGTAAACTAAAGTAATGTATATATTGATTACGGTTGTAATCCCGAATGGGAGGAGATAAATATATGCAAAATAAATACAATATAACAGATGCAGAGTTACAAATAATGCAAGTATTATGGGAGAGGAAAGAATGTGATTTAAACGAAATTATAGAAGAGTTAAATGGTAAGACAGATAAAAATAGAAATACTGTAAAAACATTATTAAGAAGATTGATTTTAAAAGGTTCTATAAAATCTAAAAAAATAAATTCAAAAGGTACAGTATATGTTTCACAAGTTAATAAAAGTAAGTTTTTAATAAATCAAAATGATATTTTTTTAAAAAGACTATATGATGGAAGTGCTAAAAATTTGTTGTTAAATTTTATAGACAATAGGAAAGTATCAAAAGAAGAGTTGCAAAAACTTATAGATATATTAGAAAGTAGGAGTAATCAATAGTATTAGTAGTAATAAAAATTTTAGCTAATAAAGTTTTTATAAAAGAAAGGTGTATTTTGTAGTTAATACTAATGTTGTTAGTAAAGCTGATTTCAATAATTGAGATATGAATACTATAGTTAATATTAAGGGATTAAGTAAAGGAGATTTTGAAAAAATTTTTTAAATATAGATTTAGAAGATGAGTATGTTAATTATGATATAGTAAAGATATCAAGTTTAGTGGAAAATAAGAAAAATTAAATATAATTAAATTTTATGTAGTAAATGTTTATTGATAGTTATGATAGAAAGGGGGAGAAGATGTGATATTTACATCAAAAATAATACCAAGATATGTAGAAACAGATCAAATGGGAATAGTACATCATTCAGTATATGCTATTTGGTATGAACAAGCAAGGACAGAATATTTTAATTCAATTGGAATAAGGTATGATGAGATAGAAAAAAGTGGAATAATAACTCCTTTAATAGAATTAAACTGTAATTATAAAAAGCCAGCATATTATAATCAAGAAATATATATAAAAACAAAACTAATAGAATTAACACCAGCAACATTTACAGTAGAATATAATATTTATGATAAGGATGAAGAGTTAATTAATATAGGGGTAACTAAATTGGTATGGGCAGACGCAAAAAATTTTAAAATTACTAATTTAAAAAGAAGGAATTTTGAAATGTATAAAAAGCTAGAACAATTATTATAATTAAGTGATTTTAAGAGTTTTTGGTTATTATATATATTTTATTATAAATTTATTTTTTTGTTTAGCTATATATAATTTATTTGGAGATGATATGGGAAAGTTAAAAAAATACACCTGTATCGGCGTATTTTGGTGCGACTGGAGGAATTCGAATCCCCGACCTCTCGGTTCGTAGCCGAGTGCTCTATCCAACTAAGCTACAGTCGCATATAATGAAAATATTATAAAATACATTTACAACATTTTCGATATGAAATTTATATTAAGGGGAATTTCAGGGGAAAACTTTTGAATTAAGTCATTGAAATCCCTAAATATCAATATTTATAAAGTTAAGGGTGTACGGCTCGTAGCCAGATACTCTATCCAGTTGAGCTACAGCTACATATTTTAATTATGCAGAATGTTTTTGCATAATTGTATTATAACATAAAATTGAAAAAATACAATCAAAATGTGTTTCTAGGAAACACTCCACAATAAATTTTCTAAAGTTCCTTATATCTAAGGGAATAAGTAAGCAATATTTCAGTTTGTAGCTAACAGTTTTATCTAGCTAAGTTATATAATGCAAAACTGTTAAATTAAAAGGGTATAATTTAGGGAATTTTTTTATTTTATAGTGAAGGTAATTATAGAAAACCCCCTGTATATAGTATGATATATTATTTTAATATATCATAAAGTTGGAAAAAATACAACTAATTTTTATTAAATTTAAGGAATAATTATAAAATATTAAAAATATATTGCAAATAAAATTTATTTGTGTTATATTATATAAATAAATCGAGGTGTAGCGCAGTTGGTAGCGCGCGTGGTTTGGGACCATGAGGTCGCAGGTTCGATCCCTGTCACCTCGACCACAGTAAAAATTCTATCTCACAGTATTTGAAAATATTTGAGGTAGTATTTTTTTGCCCTATTTTAGCTGTGTATAGCTGACGATATTTCCTGATTGCATTAAGATTGCATTATAATTTTTACAATTTTCTTTTTATACGCATTATAATTGCATTAGAGAAGTATTAACTTTTTATTGATTTTAATATAGTTATCTTTTTTATAACTCTTTTAAATATAATTCAAACTTATCATATAGCTGAGAAGGAATCGAAGTACTTCTTATATTTCCTTTCATTTTTGATAAAGTAGTATTAAAGCTATTAGATAAATTTAATTTTAATATATCTAATACTAAATAAATTTTTTTTAATATCCCCGAAATATATTCAGTAAAAGAACTTAAGTATAGAAATGTTTCTTCGATATCATTTTTTTCTTTGAACTTATAATATTTACAATTCATTTGAAAAATTTCTAGATAATTTGTTGCTTCTTGACAATCATAATATGTTAATAGTGTAAAAAGATGATTACTCAAAAAAGACTTTTCTTCAATTTCATTCATGAGAGCAATAATTTTATCTATACTACATAGAAATGTATCTAATTGATTACTATCATCTAATATATCAAAAAATGTTTCGCAACTATCTAAAAAGTTTTCTAATTTTTCACTATATTTATTATTTAATTTATTCACAAAAATATATTCATCGAGTTCATTCCAAAACCCCATATTTAATGAATTAAAAAAAATGTTAACTATATTATTATCTATATTTTTGTTAATATCTTTTAATTTTTCTATTGTACTGTCTGTTAATGAAAGCTCTTTATAAATATTTATATTTTCATCAGTTTTATTTTCACAATTATCTTCTAGTAAATATTCATAAGGAGTATTATAAAAGTTTTTAATAATTTTCAGTTGATGGGTATCAGGTAATCTTCCTCTCTCATAATTTCTCAAAGAAGAAATTGCTATTCCCATTTCATTACTTGCTTGTTCTTGTGTTAATTTACTCTCTAATCTTAAATTTCTTATCTTTTCTCCAAAATTCATAAATACCTCCATATATTTTTTTACAAATAAAATATTAAATATATAACTTTGTATATAAATCTTGATTTTGAAATACAAAAATGTTATATTATTTTTACATATACAAGCGTAGATTTTGTCAATATAATATACACAAAAATGTATAAAGTGTCAATAAAATAAAAATATAGGATTAGTATTACAATAAATTAAACTGTAAATATGTGACAGGAGGTAATTATGTACATAGTTTTTATAGATGAATCTGGACAACCAGGGGGTTGGAATAATGAAAAAAAGCGTTTAACAAATAATAGTAGTAAATTCTTTACATTAGGTGGATTTATGATAAATGCTGATAAGATATTAGAAATAGAAACCAAATTTAAAGATATAAAAATAAAATATGGACTAAAAGAAGCTTGTGAAATAAAATGGAGTTGTTCTTATTCAAAACTAGGTTTAACCTTTGAAGAATATAAAAATATGAAACAAGATATTATTAAAATGATATCAGAATATAAAAATTCTGTTATAGGAATAATAATGGATAAGGAAAATTGTTATCGAAATAGAACAGATATTAAAAATCATAATGACTTATATGCTTTTGCTTTAAATCTTTTGATGGAAAGAGTTTGTATGGAAATATCTGATAGAGATGGTAGAAATGTAATGACACCAGCTTTAATGTTTACTGATAGTAGAAAAAATGACAATAATAATAAACTTGATAAAGAATTGCAAATAGCCTATTTAAGAGCAAGAAGTTTAGGTACACATTATATAAAATTTCCAAATTTTTGTGAAAGTTTGGTTTTTCTAGATTCTAATTATTCTTGTGGAATACAATGTGCAGATTTTTGTGCTGGTGCAATTCATAAAAAATTTGAAATGCAAGATGAGGAATTCTTTAATGTATTAATACCAGCAATAAGAGAAAATAAATCAAAGAATATATATGGTTATGGAATCAAAATATATAAATAAAAAAGAGTGGCTGATGAAGTTAGTTGTCTAACCTAACACACCTTTTGTTGGTGCTACATCAGCCTACTTTTGTTCTGTTATAAAAATTATATAATTTTTTATAAAAAATGTCAAGTAAATTGAACATTTTTTATATTATATGCAATATAAAAAAATATATTTACTTAATTATAATATTATAATTTTTAGGTGTTTTTAAATTCGTATAAATTTTTCTGCTATTTCAGGAAATATTTTTTCCTGATTTATTTTTTTAGATGTTCAATTTTTGCTTGTATTTCAGTATATAATTCATATTTCTTTGACATTTCTAATAATGAGTAACAAAATTCTAATTTAATTCAAAATCCATTTTAAAGAGATTTATATTGTAGATGTATCATTTGTTGTATTTTATGATTTTATAATTGTGGGACGGTGTGTCGAAATTTTTAGACACATATAAAAGTCCTTAACGAATAATACATTTTATGATACAATGTAAATTAGAAATGAGGTAGATTGATATGTTTTTAAGTTCAATTAGTTCTTGTAGGAATGATAAATGCAGTAAAAAGGATTCTTGTTTAAGATATACTACTGAAAATAATAATATAAGAAGTGAAACATACTTGGTATTAACCGAAGAAGAATGTGAGAAAAGTAAAAGTTATATAAATAAAGATGAATACTATAAGAAAATGATATTAAATGCTATAAATGAAATTCCAAAAGATGATTTAGATAAAAAGTATTTGTTAGAACTTTGTTATTCGTTATTAGAAATATCAAAGAAATATGGATTAGATATTAAGATACAAGAAAAAATCAACTTATTAAAAGATTAAGAGCGTTTTATCTAAAAATATCTGACACTATCTGTGTATATCTCTCACTTGCATTAAATTTGCATTATAATTTTTTTATACCTTTTGAAAGTATAGATAGATCAATACTTTTAGGATTAGAGAGTCCTTGCACCTCGACCATTTTTTGCCCTTTTTCAAGGGAATTTAAGAGAATTTGGAGAAATCCAAAAGTTATAAATTATGCTATTTTTCAATAAAGATTGGAAATAGCATAATTTTTTTGTGTTCTAAAAAATTCTATAAAATATGCTTATTTTCTTCAACAAAAAATTTCAACAAAATTTTTTAAAGCTCAAATAAAGTTTCAACAATTTTCAACAAAATGATTTTTAGTTAAATATCAATAGTTTTCAAAGTTTTTCAAAAACAAAAATGAAAGGAGAACTTATTCAAATGGAATTTATACCATATAAAGCTAATGAATGCTTTGAATATTTATATTATCAAATACCAATGGAATTATTTTTTAACAAGAATTACAAAGACAAGCTAAATTCAGATAGTAAAATTCTTTATGGATTTATTAAATAGATTGACTTTATCTAAAAAGAATAATTGGTTTGATGAAGTAGGCAATGTGTTTCTGATATTTACAAGAAAAGAAGTACAAAACTTACTAAACTTATCAGATAAGACTGCTACAAAAGCATTTAATCAATTAAAAGAATGTAAGCTAATATATGAGAAAAAACAAGGTTCTACTAAACCTAATCTGATTTATGTAGGAAAAATAGAACATGATAAAAATCTTATGAAAGTGATTCGTAAAAATTACGAGTCATGATACGGAAAATTTACGACCTAATTATAACAATAATAATTATAACTATAAAGAAAATGGCAAGTATAGTTTCCAAGACTATGAACAAAGACATTATGATAATTTGGATTTTTTATATGCAAATAATTTGCATGAAATATATAAAAATTAAAAAAGGGAGAAGTTAGATATGGAAAATAAAGAATTAAAAGAAAGATTTATTAATGAGAAAACTGGAATTGAATATATAAAAAAAGGTGATTATTACTTTCCAAATTTAGTTGATTCAGCTAGTGTAAATCCAAAAGAACTTAGTAAATATGGAAAACTAAGATTAAAGTATTTGCTAGAGCATAAGAAAGAAGAATATACAATTTTATGGACTGAAAACAAATTAAGGAGTCATTTATTAGAGATAGATAAGACAGCAAATGAAAGATTTAGTTTATTAATGAAACAATTTGCAGAACAAGAAAAAATAACAGAAGAATTAAAAGCTAGTAATCAAATTGAATAGGTTTGCAGAATGAATAATATTAAAAAGCGTGTAGAAGAAATTATATTTAACGAGTTAATTTATGTATAGAAAGAAGGATGTTTTATGGAAGAATCATGGATAAATAATATTGAATTAGATGAAATATATAACCTAATAGAAGATGTAAAAGGAGAACTAAAAAACAACAATCTAAAATATAAAAAATTAAAGGAAAACTTTTATAAAATACTTGAAGAATTTCCAAATTTACAATTAATTTTTGAAGAGCAAATGGAATTAAACTTAACAAAAACTGAATGTAAAATGTTACAAAAATTAATATCAATTTATATGTAAATTTCTAATATTGAAGAAAAAGAAATTTTTATTTTAGGTGGTAAAGAAATTTATATTTATTTAAAGGAATTAGACTTAATTAAATCATAATTTCTTAAAGATTATACATTTTGTAAGTGAGTACTTCCTAGATTTCTTGAATATGCAAGCAACGTATTTGTACTCACGCTACAAATACAGACAGGAATAGGACAAGTTCCAAACCTTAATAAGAAAAAACAGAAAACGAGATGAAAAAATTGTTGCTATTTCAAAAGAGATTACACCAATTGTAGATGAAATAAGGCTTTGTGATAATATACTGAAACGTGCTGAAGAAATAAAGAAACGAGAACTTCATCATAAGTTGGAGGAAGAAAAAACATTGTTTGCAGTTAAGAAGAAAAAGAGTAAAAGTAGAGAAAGATAAAATTTTGAAATTTTAATATATAATACAAAATAAAATACCTAGTAATTAACTTTATTAGTTGCTAGGTATCTATTTTTATTATTTAAACTCTACTATTTCGCAATTATCTATACATAATGGAAATAAATTATCAACATCTGGTATTCCCTTAAAATAACATTTTACGGGAATACTAATACCTCCATGTGATACAATTAATATTCTTTTATCTTTATATTTTTCTCTTATATCATCTAGAAAATCATATACTCTATCATCATTAACTGTAATAACTGCTTCTTTAATTTTGTTTACTTCAACGTTTACTAATTCTTCAATATTTATATTACTTTTTTTCATATATTCCTCATTTAATTTTCTTTTTATTTTTAAGTTCTAAATCAAATAGTGCAGAATCTACGTCAATCTTTATGCTATCTTTTATACTCACCATAGGCATTAATCTATCATCCTCATATGGCAAATATGTCATTCCGACTATCAATTCATAATCTTTCACTTCCTGACTTGTTAGCGGTGTCTTAGTAACTTGTCCATCTATATAATAATCCATAGAATAAGTATTTTTAGTCTTATCATAATCAATATACCAAAATTCATTTTCATAAGACTCATTTTTCATGCATTCTTTTATAATCCCATTTAACTTACTTTTATATTTTGGTGCTAGTTCTATTTCTTTTAATACTTCATCATACAATCCTTTATTCATAATATTTTTTTCTTGTGTATTTTCTAAATTGTTGTTTTTTAAAGCATTCTCTAATTCTTTTATAAATGATGAAATTTCATTATTCTCATTTCTTTTGTTATGTTCAATATCAAGTATTCTTTCCATACATTCTCCTTTTTTCTTATTTTATATTTATATATCAGTGTAAAGTATTTTTTTAATTTAGTAACTTGTCTATTTCATTATTCGTTTTGTCATTTGCAACTATCTCAAGCAAACTATTATATTGTTTTAAACTAATTCTATCAGATAAATATGCATTTTTTAAGGCTGTTCCCCTTAATTTAAAATTTTCAAATTGCTCTTTCAGTTCCTTATTATCTGGATTCCTTCTAGTTCTCATTATTTTGGTTTGGTAAACTTTATTATATGCAGATATCGCTGGATCTTTTTGTACCTTTTGTGCATATTTATTTTTTGCTCCTACTTCTCTACAAGTACTTCCGTCAATATGTTTATAATCACAATATATTTCATCTATTCGATAATTCGGTATAAAATACATTCCATCATTTTCACAAGTCTTTATGGGCATTGCATTTCTATTTACAATATTCTCTAATAACTTATAGCATATCCCCCATATGCCTTTATTTGCCTTATATATAATAGTTTTATCAATAAAAATTTCATTTTTTTCAATCATTCTAGCCAATTTAGAAAGTGGTATATTATAATTATTTACATCATTATTATCTACTTCTGATTCCTTTTCTATTAAATAATTATTTTCCAAGTGCCTCATATTCATATCTTGCAAACTAAAGGCTTTAAATTTACTTAAAATATCAATGTCTTTATCTCTATTATCTCCATTCAAATTATAAATATAATTAACACAATTTCTAAAAGTTTCTTGATATATTAAAAACTCTTCTTTATTGTAATGGTACCAATGCTTTATAAATTTTATAAAGTCTTCTTCAGAAATAAAGAACCAATTATTTTCTAAAGCAAAATCATGACTTGGATTGGATTTTAAATATTCAAATCCATAAGCAAAAAAGAATGTGTTAAAAGCAGTCTTATAATTAGAAAAATCTGCATTTAAAAATCTCATTAATAACATTCCATACTTTTCAGTATAACAAGTAGTATATTTATTAATTGGATTCATCTCAATAAATTTAGTTTGAGAAGGAACTACTTTTGAGAAATCTTTTATTAATTCTCTTTCTATATATGTTTTATTCGCTTTTTTAACAATTTTATTCTTAGTACAATAATCAAACAAAGCTGTTATATAATGTTCTACGTTTTCTTCTGGATAAAACATCATAGAAAAATCCTTCACTAATATACAGTTGTTTCTCTTATTATGCATTTCAATATCAAATTTTTTATTTTTCATATCTCACCTTTGTTATAAATTTAAAATATTTTTAAATATCTATTGGTATTTTATGGAATAGATAGTAGAATTGTGTTAATCGATAGATAATTGAGATTTGTTATTTTTAACATATTAATTATAAAAGATTGAACGCAAAAGTCAATATTTTTGTACTCTTTTATTATCCATTTACAAATGAAAGGAGGAAAGCTTATGGGAAACAATGATTTGATATTTTATACGACTGCTGACATAAGGAAAATACTAGGCATTGGAAATAAAACTTGTTTGGATTTATTCCATCGTGCTGATTTCCCTTGTGTAAAAATTGGAAAGTCCTTTAAAATAACAAAAGATAAGTTTAACGAATATGTCAGCACAAGAAGAATTTTAAGCGAAGTGCATGACTAATAAAAACGAAGATTTAAATTTGCCCATTTAAATCTTCAAAAAACATTTTGAATCTCAAATCACAAGGATTACCTTGCATAAATGTTTCTATATGTATTATAGTATTAAAATAATTAAAAAAGCAAGGTATTTCCTAAAAATTTAGGAAAGAATGTAAGTACATTGAAAATTAAAGGAATAACATCAGGAACTTATCTATTAAAAAGAATCAAAGATAAAAATACAAAACTATCTAGTAAAGAAATTTGTAATAGATGTAAATTTAAAGATACTTGCAAATATAGAAATATTAGTAAGTTTGAAAATGGTAAAGTATTTAATAATAATGTAGAATGTGAGTATTTTTATTTTATAATAACTCCTAAAGCTATATTAACAGTAGGTAGAGATACAACTACAGGCAAAGTAATGACAAAAACTTTTGTTGGAAAAGATGAAACTGAAGCTTTTAATAAAGCATTAACAGAAAAATTAAAACTAGATCAGAATGGTGGAATTAAAATGATTACTAAAAGTAACAAGACAATAGTTGATTTAGTAGAAAGTGTATTAAAAGAAGATTTTAAGTTAGGTAAAATAAAACAAGCTACATTTAAAAGAAAAACTGATACATTAAAGAAATTACAAAAAGAGAGATTTACTAATATACCTATAACAAAAGTAAAAAGAGAAGATATAATTAAGTATTTAGAAAGTCTAAAACTATATTCTAAAAGCACAATAAAACAAACCTATGAACTAATATGTATGGCATTTGGACAAGCAACTTATGAAAATATAATAACAGATAATTTTATGACAGGTTGGAAAAGGGTTGAAAAGCCTAAAAGTGAGTATAAAAGCCATCATAGAAAATCTTTAACTATTGAAGAACAAAAGAAATTAGTAGATTACTTAAATTCTGTAAGCTATGAAAAATGCCCTAATAAATATTTATTTTTGCTATTATTAACTACAGGAATGAGAATTGGAGAAGCATTAGTTTTAGATTATGAAAAAGATATTGATTTAACAAATGGAAAAATCTATATAAGAAAAACTCAAACGAAAAACATTAGTGGCAAAGTAATCATTGGAGAAACTGCTAAGACTGAAAATGGAGAAAGAACTCTAACTATGACAAATATAAGGAGACAAATAATTGAGTCAGCATTAGATCATAAAATAACAAACAAAAATCATTTACTGTTTTGTAAAGAAGATAAAACAATGCATATAGAAAATTCTATTAATAGTAACTTAAAAAGAATTGCAATGAAACTTGGAATTGGTATATATGAAGAAGAAAATAAAAAGGTCAATTAGTTCGAAAGACCGATGTTCATACTCATATGTTAAGAAGAACTTTTGCAACAAGATGTGCTGAAGCAAAAATTGCACCAGCAGTTCTAAAAAAGATATTAGGTCATTCTGATATTACAATAACTATGCAATACTATGTTGATGTAGATAGTGAGTTTGAAAGCTCTGAAAATAAAAATGTTGAAGATTATTTAATGGGTAAAGAAATTTTTGGAATTGACTTTTCTACAGAAGATAAAAGTGCTTAAAATACTAAAGAAAACTAGATAGAATTTTTTAAAATTTAAAGCAATAAAAAACATTAAACTTTCAACAAAAAACTTCAACAATTTAAACTAGTTCTTTGAAAATATTGATATATAAGGAAAAATAGCATTTAATGTAGGTACCTCACCTCGACCAAAAAAGGCTGGGTTTTAAGGAAACTCAGCAATTTTTTTTGAAACTAAGAAGCATTAATAGTGTAGTAAAGTAGGAAAGTTTTACGGGACTTTTCTATTTTTATTTTTGACATAAAAAAAGTAGTGTATTACGGTACACTACGAAGAAACAAATGACACAATCCTGAAGTAAAGTGCATTGTTTTAATGCAAATATATAATAACATCTTTTTATGAATTTTTATGAATTGTAGAATTTATAACAAAAATTATAAATTTAAATACTTTTTAAATTTATAATTATTTTTTTCAAAACCATTATTTTCATAAAATCTATGAGCATTTACATTTAGAATATAACTTGTTAATTCTACTGTTTCACAATCCTTACTTGTTGCATAGTTTATTGCAACTTGTATTAATAATTTTCCTATTCCCTTATTTCTATACTTTTCATTTACAATTAAATCATCAATAAAAAGTATGTTCCTTTTCTTTACCAATCTATTTATTATTCGAGATATAAGAACACCTACTACTTTATTATCTTCTATTGCAACAATCCCATAGAATTTATCATCATTTAAACTTTCCTTATACTTTTCAATAAATATAGAATGTTCTATCTTATTTTTATATAATTCATTTAATAGTTCAAATACTTCTTCTATATCTTTTAATTCTAATTTTCTTATCATTATAATATTATCCCTTTCAACATTTGTTTATAGTACTATATTTCTTTATAACTGTCAACGAAAGATATTTTTATCTAGTAATATCTGTGCATATCTCTCACTTGCATTAAAATTGCATTATAATTTATCTATACCTCTTAAAAGTATAGATAAATCAATACTTTTAAGATTAGTGAGTCCTTGCACCTCGACCAGAGTAAAAATTCTATCTCACAGTATCTCAATGCTATCAACTTGAAAATTATGTCAAATATGAAAACAGACTAAATTTCTTAAGTTGACAGCATTGACCAACAGAGAGGGGCTTGCCCCAGATGTTCCAGTAATAAATTCTTCTGGAAGTTCCATTGCCTTAATCATATCGCTCATATTGCTACCTCCTAATGTTTGCAAAATATTTTGGTTTACGAAATAATTATATTATATTTACATAATTTTAACAAATTTTTTCAAAAAACTATATACATTTTCAAAAAAATAATATATAATTTGATTATAAAAATGAATAATATATATTATAAATAATATTATTTACTTTGGTCTCACAAGGACCAAACCCGTGTAGACGCTGAGCGTCGCAAAAAGCCATTCAAACGAATGGCTTTTTATAATCTCTTATTTTACCTTGTGCAATCTTTTTCCAACTATCAAAATCCTTTTTCAATTTTTAATATATTTAAACATTTAACATTAAATCAAACATAGTTTGTATTAATATGTAATTATTGACTTTATCAAATTTTTTTTATAAAATCATTTCAGTAAAAAATATTATAACTAAATATAAATTATATTAAAATAATTATAAATGGATATAATTATTTATAAAGATAGGAGAAATTAAGATGGAATTTTATGCAAATGAGGGTAAAAATATTGAAATCGAAGTTAATGGACAAATATATCTAAGACATGCAATAAAAACTAGATTTATAAAACAAGGTGAATCATATATAGATGTATTTAAAGAATATGTATTACCAATCTATGAAGAAGGAGATATTATTTCAAGTAGCGAAAAAATTATTGCATTATGTCAAAATAGAATTATAAAAAGAGAAGATATAAAAATAGGGTTTTGGGCAAAATTTTTATCAAGATTTGCATCCCATCCAACAACAGGAGTAGGGGTAGGAGAAACAATAAAAATGCAGTATGCTATAGACACAGTTGGATTATTTAAAGTATTATGGGCAAGTATAGCAAGTGCAATTACTAAATTATTTGGGAAAAAAGGTGTATTTTATGAAATCGTAGGACAAGAAGTTAGTGGATTAGATGGATTTTACGATCATGTTTGGAAAGAATATGGAGATATAGGAATAAAATTACCAGAAAATCCAAAAGCAGTATGTGAAGAAATAAAGCAACAATTAAATATATCCTGTATGATTGTAGATGCAAATGATCTAGGACAAGAAGTTTTAGGATATTCATCTGACATTTCATTATCCGAAGAAGAATTAAAGGAATTAATAAAAGATAACCCTTCAGGACAAGGTAAAGAACTAACTCCTTTAATATTAATTAGAAAAAAAGAAGAAAAATAAAAAATCTAAAAAGAAATTTATTTTTTATAAATTTCTTTTTATTATGAAAAGATTAAAATTTAAACAGGTTATAAACTTAAATATACCTAAAAAATGTGGTTATAATCCACTTTTATTAGGTATATAACTTGTATAAAAACGCAATTAAGTATTTTTTTTTAAATTATCTTCAAACTCTTCCCAAGATTTGCTAAAAACATGATTAGCAAATGCTTCCTTTAAACCACTTATTTGTTTTAAACGAATAATTTCATCCAATTCCATACCTAAGTGTTCAGAAATTTGAGAATCTGACCAACCATTACTAGACAATTCAATCACTATCCTAGACATATCAATTATTTGATGAGTTCCTCGTGCTCTATTATGCCTTATAGTACTTGCAATTCTATTACTTAGATCTTTATCGATAGTTACAACAGGAACTTTTTGTAATTGAAAATACTCTTTTGCACATCTATAACGATGAAAACCATCAACAACAATATAAACATCATTATTTTTATCATAATATGTAACAATTGGTTGAGTATATCCATCTTCTTCAATTGAATGTTTTAGTAATTTCATTTCAGGAGGAGCTACTTTATTAGGATTATAATCGTTAGCAACCACCTTGTTGATATCTACCATTTTAACATTTAAAACAGGAAAATTAATTTCAGACATTATTTTTCACCTCTAATCATAATAAAATGTTTATAATTATCTAATTTAGTAATAAAAAACTGACAAGATATATATATTTTTTCATAAATATTGCTTACTATACTCGGCAAAACTACAAAATCATTTTTTATTACCTCTAATAATTCCTTAAGATAGGTGCTATGAATTGAGTAAATATTTTTAATAGTATTATTTGTAACTGAAACAAAAGCTGTTGCCTTATCAGTCTGATCATCAACATAAATATACCATAACTTATTATTATCATCATAAATACGATCTTTAGTTTCAGCCTGAACAATTCTTGAACCAAAAAACTTTCCCATATATAAATAAAAGTTTTCATCCTTATTAGTCATTTTTAAAATCATCTTCAATCACCTCATTTTCTATAAAATTTATTAAATCTTTATCATCAGAAATGGTATCTTTTGTTAAAAGATTATCCCATTTATGAATTAACCTTTTTAATTCTTCATTATCAGTTTTAGTTTGAGCAAAACAAAGACGTTTCATATAAAAATCATTTTTTTCAATAGCTCTTGCAATCCTTCTCCAAGAAATAACCTTTTTCTGATTTTCTAATTTAGAATTAGCTTCATCAGGAATATCAGGAATATCAATATTATCACGTTTTTTATACCAGTATGCAAACTTCTTTATTTTTCTATAATAATGTAACATTAAATCACTATTATAAATGCCAATACTTTCTAATAAAAAGATTGTATATTCTTTCCAAGTCATAAATTTAGGCTTTGAACTTTTTAAATTACCAAGAGCAGTTGTTCTACAATAGATATTACCAAAATTAACTCCATTAACACGATTTACAACTTTTTCCCAAGTTTCATACTCTAAAGCCTTAAACTGATCTAATCCATTTCTTTGATCATCTCCATAAGGTTGGCAAAGTCTTTGCTCATGAATATTTAAACCATTTTTATACATCAACTCATAAATTTGATTGTATTTTAAATCTAACTTACTAACTGCTCCCCAAATATCTTCAGTAGACCAATCATAAATAGGATAAAAATTAAAAACTTCTATATAATTTTCACCCATGCTAATTTTAGTAGTCCAGTTCTTATTTTTAAAAGTAGTTTTGTTAGTTTGAAATGTAATAGTCCTAAATCTGTTTAAACTTTCATCAGTTCTAATACCTACACCACAAGCAACTCTACCACCCCATTTTTTTTGATACCAGTTAGCAAATTGTATAATAAAATCTTCAAATTCTTCACCCTCTTTAAACCAAGGAAAAGGACAATTAGATATATTAATACTATCTTTAGGTAAATCTCTGACCCAAAGATTTTTACTTGCTCTTTCCCAACAAATCCACTTAGGTTGTAAAATAGAAACTGCATTTCTAAGTGCAAGAGGAAGAGCAATATGATAAAAATCTCTAACTTGAGACAATTGCTTAAGTTCATAAATATGTTGTATAGTCAAAGAATATTGTGCTTCTAAATCAATATATAAAATATCAAATTTTTTATTATATTTTTTAGCTATAATATTCGCAAGTTGAACCATTACAGAACTATCTTTTCCGACCACTTACACTAAAATATATATTATTAAAATTACTAAATATAAACTCTAAACGTTCAAATGCAGCTTCTAAAACATTTTTTTCTAAATATATTTTAGGCAAAGTTTTCACCTTCTTATAAACTGTTTATTCTAATCCTTAGAAGCAATAAAATAGTGTTAAACTTATACAAGGATTCCTTACATCCATATATAAAATTACCCTAAAAAATATTTAACATAAAATTTATAAAGGATAATCTAATTATTATATAAATGTAGAAAAATGTCAATCTTTTGGGTTAGAATATTATATAATAGTGGATATGATCCGATAAAAAAATTTTAGAGGTACTTTGACACTTAGAAGAAAAACAAATATAATATAAAAGTTAATTAGAAAAAGTATATTAATGAAAGGAAAATTAATAGAAAATGGAAATATTAATAGCTACAAATAATGAAGCAAAAAGAAAAGAGATACAAGAAATTTTAACAGAATATGAAATAATAACATTAAAACAGGCTAATTTAAACATAAAAATAAAAGAAGATAAAAATACATTTGAAGAAAATGCACTAAAAAAAGCAGTAGAAATATATAATAAGACTAAAATTCCATGCATTGCAGATGACAGTGGAATATGTATTGAAGAATATGAGGGGTGGCCAGGAGTAAAAACTGCAAGATTTTTAGGAGAGGATAAATCTACAGCTGAATATGCAAGCCAAAGGAATGAATATATTATAGAAAAAATGAAAAAATTACCAAAAGAAAGAAGAAAGGTATCATATATAACTGTAATAGCATATTTTAATGGTAAAGAAAAATATATAGAAAAAGCTAAGATAGAAGGATATATTTCAGAAAAACCAAGAGGAGAAAACGGATTTGGATTTGATGAAATATTTGAATTAAAAAATGGAAAAACATTAGCAGAACTTACAGCGAAGGAAAAAAATGAAATTAGTAGTAGAAAAATAGCATTAGAAAAAATAAAAAGGTATATTAAATAACAATTAAAATAGTAAATAGAAAGTATTTTACCAAGATAAGATATTTTCTATTTTTTTATTTATCAATATAAATAAAAAATGTATTTTCCTAAGTAAAAATAGAAAAAAGTCGTATTTTGTAATAAAAAATTAATATAAATTTAACACAATAAAAAAACAAATTAAAATAGCTAGCTCCGTAAAAGCAAAAGGAATAAAATAGAAAATATAGAAAAAAGTGTAGTTGAAATAAAAAACTAAAATAGTATGATAAATATGAGATTAAAGTATTTAAATAATACTTAAAACAGGGGGAAATATTATGTACCAAAAATTAACAAATAAGATAATAGCAACTATATTAATAACAACTATAACTTTAACCAACTTTATATTACTAGGAATATACACATCAAAGACATATGCTTCAAATGAAGAATTAGAAAAGCAAAAAACAATAACTAATAATGAAAATGTAGAATTTGATACGTATTTTAAAGACCAAAATGGACAAAAAACACATTTTTTAAGTAAAGATATTAATTCTGAAGATATAAAATTACATATATATATTAAAGTAAAAAAAGGATATCTAAAAAATACAAAAATTGAAATATCTGGTGAAGAATTCAATGAAAGTGCAAACTTTAAAATACAAAATAATAATACAGAATTAGAATTAGTTGAAAAAATAGATGTAAATAATAATGAAATTGTATTAAAACAAATAAATCAGGGAACAGAAATTGTATTAGAAGTACCAATAGTATCAAATAAAGATAATAAAGTTTTAGTATCTAATTTCAACAAGAGAAATAATGTAAAATTAACAGCTATGTATACTAATGATAAAGGAAAAGAAATAGAAATAAATAAAACAATAAAAGTAAGAAACGAATGGAATGGAAAAGGTAAAATAGAAATAGAACAATTTATACAAAGA
>JAAWKA010000029.1 GCA_022797145.1 Clostridia bacterium | reverse complement strand
TTCATCTTTAGTAGAAAAATCTTTTAATATATTCTTTACTTCTTTAAATTTCTCAATAACTTTTTTAATTTCATTATTCATATTCTCATCTCACTTTCACATTGTAATTTTTTAGTTATATCTTATTGAACATTACTGTCTTTTCTTTCATTGATATTTTACCTACTTCATATCCATATTCTTTAGATTCCTTTTTGTAAGTCAAAAAGGAATGGTCTATATCAAATCCTAAAATATTTTTAATTTCTTCATAAGATAATTTATAACTGTCTTTCTTGTTTTCTTTTAAATATCTCCATAATGGCTCATATTTGCTCATTCCTAACACCTCCTGAAATTGTAAGTTAGCAATTACTTTGTATTTTCTTCGATGGCTTTCTTACTATTTCTATATAAAGCAAATGTTACAAAAAATACTAATACTGGTGGTACTACTAATTTTATTGGACTTTCATTTATTATAAATTTAACTGGACTATCTTCACCCATTATGGTACACATTACTCCTGCAATAAATATAAATGCAAATATAATAGATAAAGTTAAAAATATATTCTTCTTTACTTTTTCTCTTTTTAAATTAAACATATATATCACACTCCTAAATTGTAATTTATGAATTATAAAATTCTAAATATTTTTCTAAATTAGATATTATATATGCTCCATTATGATGTCCATCATAAATGTGGTTTTGAGATGTTACTTGTTTCTTTTCTAATATATCCTGCAAAACTTTACATCCTTCATAAAAATGTCCTTCATCTTGATTTCCTGCATCAAGATAAACTTTAAGTTCCTTTGAAATTTCATTATTTTTAGCAATCGTTATAGGATCGTATTTTTCCCACACAGATATATCCTTAAAATATGGAGTATCTTCTTTCTCTAAAGTTAGTTCTATTGCAGGCATATGTCCTCCAACTTTGCCAAACATTTCTTGATGTCTAAATGAATTATGAAGTGCTGCATATCCACCTGCTGAAACACCACCAATATATCTACCATTTTTTGTCTTTATTGTATTAAATATATTATCAATTAAAGGTACAACTTCCTTTATAAAATAATCTTCATACATTCCAACATTTATAATAATTCCACTATCTCCTGGACTTAATACTTCATTACTTATAGAAGATGAATTTACCCCTCTACTATTTTCAATTCTAGGGCAAACAATTATTAGTGGTTTTATTTTCCCACTTTCTATCATTTCATCTGCTATTCCTTTCATATTCAAATCAAATATAATATTTTCATTCCCACTTCTTCCGTGAAGAAAATATAATACTGGTAGTGGATTATTATTTTCTTCATATCCTTTTGGCAAATACACATTTATTCCCATATCTTTATTAAGTATATCACTATGAAAATTTATATTTCTAACATTAGATTCGTTCATTTTACATTCTTCCTTTCATATTATTACAACTCTAGCAATAAATTACTATAAATCTTTCAAACTACAAACTTGTAATTTCTAGCACTAATTGATTAGTGTATCTTCTATCTTTTTTATATTGCTAATAGTTTGTTCGTGATGACCATAGTATATTTTTGATATATTATGGCTTAATATTTTATTCCAACTATTATTTATCTTTTCATCATTAAATGTTATTGCAGATTTTAAATCGTATAAATCTCCTACAAAAACACTACCATTATCTAAAATTAGAGAAATACTATCTTCACTATGTCCTGGTGTATATATTATTTCTCCATCTATTCCTAAATCATTTAAAAACTCTCTACTTTGCTCACACGATATAATTACAGGCTCTGTATTTATAGGCTTAAACTGAATATTTTTATCTTTTTGCAAAATTGTGTCTGAACTATGAATATAATCTTTTTGAACATCTACTAATAATAGTTTTGTTCCCATATCAATTATATCTTGTGCTATTCCTATGTGGTCTGGGTGGTAATGTGTTATTAAAAGATAATCAATTTTTTCAATATTTAATTCTTTCATTTTTCTATAAAAGGCTTGTAGTGTTCCTGCCCAGTCTGTATCTACTAATATACTACCATTTTTACCTTTTATATAATAACAATTTGTATTTCCATATTTTAATAGTAGTATCATTTCCATTCCTTTCAAATTGTAATTTTATTCTTCTTTACCTAATGCAATTCCAATTAATTCTAGTAAAACTGATATAGTAATTAAAGTAACATAAACTTCACTGCTTAATTTTACTATTACTTGAAGTATGCAAGTAATAAATAATAAAATATTTCCAATAATTATTAACCATTTTTCTTTTTTCAATTTGCGTACCTCCTAGTATAATAATGTTAAGTCAGAAATGACTCGACATTATTTTATTTTTTTCTATGAGTTATTCAAAAACTCATAACATAATATTAGACCAATTTATGGTATAATTATTGTAATTGTTAGAGTGGTTTTAGCTACCTCCATGAGTGTTAGGCTCTTTGTTGAGACTAAAGCCTCTACTTTACATTTGGATATTAATAAGTTGGATAAGTATTATTTTTATAATAATGACTTTTATTTGTCGCTAGGTTATATTCTTGTAAAGACATTGAGGGTTTCCTCTAACATAAATTAGAAAGGGTGTTTATATTATGTTTTATTTAGGTATTGATATTGCTAAGGTTAATCATGTAGCTTCTTTAATTAACCAAGATGGTTCTATTTTAGTTAAAGCTATTAAATTTACTAATTCTAATGAAGGGTTACAAAAATTAATTGATTCAATTAGTGAATATGACCAATCTCAAATATATTGTGCTATGGAAGCCACTGGTACTTATTGGCTTTCCCTATTTTCTGCACTTACTGATAAAGGTTTTAACGTTTCTGTTTTTAACCCTTATCAAATAAAATCTTTTAGAGGTGCATACACTAATCGTAAACAAAAAAATGATGTTATCGACTCAATTTTAATTGCCAATTTCTTAAGCTTTAATGGCACTAAGCAAACTCCTTTACCTAATGATGATTTACTTGCTTTAAAAAACTTAACTAGATATAGGAGTAATCTTGTTAGTAATATTTCTAAGGCAAAAACTCAAGTTACTGGTATTTTAGATAAAGTCTTTCCTGAATATTCAGATTTTTTTTCTGATACTTTTGGCGAAGCTTCTAAACAAATTTTACTTAATTGTCCAACTCCTAATGAAGTTATTAATTTTAATACTAGAAAACTAGCTAATCTTTTGAAAAAAGTTTCTCGTGGTCGCCATTCTACTGATAAAGTTCGTGAAGTAAAATCTTTAGCTAAAAATTCTTTCGGTATTAAATTTACTGGTGATGCTTGTTCTTTTGAAATTAAACAACTTGTTAATCAAATTATTTTCCTTGAAAACCAAGCTCACGAATTAGAAGTTAAAATTAAAGAACTTTACTCTAAACTTGATAATCATTTACAAAGCATCCCTGGAATTGGTGAAGTAACTGCACCTGTCATTTTAGCTGAAATTGGTGATATTAATAATTTCAGCACCCCAAGTAAATTAACTGCTTTTGCTGGTATTGATCCATCTGAAAATCAATCTGGCAATAAAAAATCTACTGATGGAAAAACTTCTAAAAGAGGTTCACCTTATTTAAGACATGCTATATATCTAGCTGCTATGGTCGCTTCAAACAATGACCCTATTATGCACGATTACTACATAAAAAAACGTGCAGAAGGAAAACATCATTATGTTGCTTTAGCTGGTGTTGAACGTAAACTTCTTGGAATTATTTTTCATGTCTTAAAAGAAAATAGAGATTATCGCCCACCTAAATCTTCATAACATATATAATTTCTAATTTTCAATGTACTACAATACTTTACATAACTTTAATATTTTCATTAAAGTCTTTTTATTGTGTCTAAAATATTTTTTTCTAATTTTTTTAAAACTTTTCAACTAACTATTGACTTTTAATAGTTGGTCTCTATATATTGTAATTTTTTATTCTTCTAAAAAATTATTTAACTTGTTATAAAAGTCATCATTATTGAAAATATAATTACAATGTCCTGCTTTTTCTAATATAAACATTTCTGACTTTTTAATATTGTTTGAAATATATTCAACCTCATTTTTTGGAACTAAATCTTTAATACCACCATTAAAAACTAATGTAGGAACAATAATAGAATTTAATTCTTCCTTTGTTATGGTTTTAGATTCATTAAGTAATTTTTCAAATTTTTCGTTGCTCTTTTTTCCAGGATAATATGGTAATCTTTCCATAAATTTTGCATAATTCGGTTTTTTAATAATATTATTTCTTGCAACTCCACTACAGAGAATTAACTTAGATATACTTGTTGGATAATGAATTGCAACATTAAGAGCAACAGTTCCTCCACCACTACATCCTAGTAAATATGGTTTATCAATATTTAATTTTTTTATAAATTCTGCAACATCTTTCGCTGATTCTTCATAGGTTAAATCGCAATTCTTTTCACTTTTACCACAACATCTTCTATCAAAAATATATACTTTATATTTATCTTTTAATTTGTTCGCAATAAATTTCATCAATCCAGTATTAACACTATTAGGATTTAGTAAAATTATCGGTTTGCCATTTCCAATAACTTCATAATGAATTTTTATATTATTTACTTCTATATCCAATTTATAATCTCCTCTACAACTTACTATTTTGTGTTATGATTATACAATAAAAACAAAGTAATTGCAATTTATTATCTGTATCTTGATGTCAATGCTTACAATCTTTACCATTTTTTATAATATTTTTCCTCTTTCATCTTTAAATAATATCTTTTATATCCATTTTACATATACAAGTGAAACGATTTCTTGATATTGAGTATAAATATGTTAGCCTACTGCAATTTAGGTAAGCCATTATATTTTCAATGCTTGCCCCTAATGGCCAAGAAACATATTTATAGAGGCTCAATGTCAAGAATGTATAAAGTAAAATATCTATTTATTTTTTCTTTTTATTACTATACTTTGTCCATCTATCTTTATTTCAGCATCTTTATTTTCTTCATTGATCCCTATTCGTTCAAGCATGTCTTTGGGAATTGCTACTGTTGGACCTGTATTTTTATGAAATTGTACTTTCCTGCTTATTGTCTTTTTTTCTATTCTTCTGCTTTTTCTTAATTTATGATTACTGTTTGCATTGAGTATCGCATTTACTCTTTGCCTACTAATATTTAATAGTGATCCAATCTCTTTTTGAGTTAAATTCTCTTCGTAATATGAGAAGTTCACCCTACTTTTTAGTTCTTCTTTTTTGTTCATAAAGTTCACCTAACCTATATAAAATAAGGATTTATTGCATTTTTACTTATTTCAAAAATGCTAGAATTATTGTAGCATTTTGTACTACTGTTTGTCAACTTTTTACTTATGAAATTCACAAGACATACTTGTTTTTAGTCATTTTTGTTAAATTTATTGATTTCTTTGCTCCAATTATTATCAAATGTAACAAGTTTAATTTGTAAAAATTATTTTTTTGGCAGAAATAGACCACACAAATTTTTGTATATAAACTAAGTGCATTTTTTGTTTTATGTAACCAGTATTATATACAACTAAGAGTAGTGTATAAATTTTCTAAATCCATTGATTTTTCAATAATATTTGAGATTATTTTAACATCTTTTTGTTCTTATTTTTACAATTTCTGACATAAAAAAGTAGCCAATAGGGGAGTATTTTTTACTCCAAAATTGACTATTTTTTGTCTCATTTTTTATCTATTTTACCCAAATTTGTTGAAATTGGTTGAAATGATTGCACCAAAATTGCTCCAAAACTGTTTTTAAAAATTACCCCTGCCTTGTGGCTCTAAGGTTTGAGGAAATTATATTATGCCACTTACTGTGTCCTGACATGTAAATCTCCTCCTTTTAATTCTCATCTTTATTTTCAAGGCTTTCGAGCCTCTAACCACTTGATTTGCTTTTTTTGCTTTGCCCAACTTTGTTGATTTTAGTGGATTTTGGTAGTTCTGTGCTGAAACGATTGCACCAAAATTACTCCAAAAAACATTATGTCAAATTTTCTTTTTATTTTTTGATAAACATTTGTTTCATACATTTCAATGTGCTTTTTATAATTTTCGCTTTTTATTGTATCACATTATTTTTTATTTGTGTAGTCTTTTTACAAATAAAATTTGTATTTTACTAATTCTGATTGTACGATAGTATCTAATGTTTACTATTCTTGTTATTGTTCTTCATTGTTTTCTTTTTTTAAGTCTTCTGCAAGTTCTTCTTTAATACTTCTATTTATTTCATCTTCCATTCCTAACAATAGTTCAAAATATAAAATTTCTTGCGGTGCTGGTCTTAATTCTTCTTTATTAACTGATTTCTTTAGAATCAGAACTTTATATTTTAGAATTGATACTCTTTATCTAGTTTGTGAAGGTATGGGTATCACTTTAGAAGAGTTTTTTAAAGATTCAATGTTTAATATTGAAAATATAGAAATAAAAGATTCCAAAGATTAAAATAATTTGGAATTTTTTTGTTTCTAAATTAAAAGAGAGCAAAACTGCTCCCTCAAAATACACAACTTATAATCAATGTTAAATTAACCAGTTTACTCCTATACTACTCTTGCTCCAAAAGGTGCTAAAGACAATTTAGCGATTTTAAAGAATTGGACTCCAAATGGAATACCTACTATTGTTATGCACCATATACATCCAAATAATAAGTTTTCAAGTGCCATTGGAATCCCAAAGAATATAATCCATATTACATTTGCAATTACTGATGGTATTCCTCCTCCATATTCGACATCTTTGCCGAATGGTGCAAATGATAAAGCTGCAAATTTAAAACATTGTTTTCCATAGGGGATTCCTATTATTGTAATACACCAAATAAGACCTGATATACACCAAGAAATCCAACTTAAAAAACCTCCAAAGATAAACCATAAGATATTACCTAAAATGCTCATATTCATTACTCCTTTCGTTCTATTAACATTAATTATTGATTGTGCATTTTACCACATTGATTATTCAATCTTTGTGATATTTAATTAGTATATGTTTTTATAACTAATTACTTTTTAATAATCTTGTGAGAACTACCTTTCAAAAGTAGTTCTCTTTGAAAATAAAAGGGGATGTTGTGCTAATTGCTTGTTCTACAATTAGCACTTCTATTATTCCTGTTTTAATATTTTATCTGCTTCACTTTGTGTAAGATATTTATACTCTAACATTTTGTTTATTACTTGTTTCTGTCGTTGTTTTGCTAATTCTAGATTTTTGGTTGGAGCATATACTGATGGTGCATTTGGTATTCCTGCAAGAATAATCGCTTCATAATCTGT
Source organism: Clostridia bacterium (assembly GCA_022797145.1). Taxonomy (GTDB): domain Bacteria; phylum Bacillota; class Clostridia; order TANB77; family CAG-508; genus RGIG8482. The sequence continues at coordinate 10,169 of JAAWKA010000029.1, read as the reverse complement.
CATCTGATTTGGTTCTTTTCCAAAATACCCTAAACTTGCTTCTCTCACAGTATAATATCCATCTCCAAAATAACTTGTGTTTAAATATAATTCTAGTATTTCATCTTTCTCACATTTATTTTCTATTTTAAATGCCATAAATACTTCTGCTATTTTTCTTTCAAATTTCTTGTCTTGTGTAAAATATATATTTTTTGCTAGTTGTTGTGTTATGGTACTTCCACCTTCTACAAAATCCATAGCTTTTATATCATTTATTGTTGCTCTACCTATTGCAATTAAGTCTATTCCACAATGTTTATAAAATCTATGATCTTCTACTGATAATACTGCATTTATATAAGTTTGTGGTAAATCTGAAATTTCTGTATAGTTTTCTTTGCTTTTTATTTCTTTTATTTTATCTTCTATACTTATTTCTTGTATTGAATCTTTATACATTTTATATCCATTTCCTACAAATAGCAATGCTATACTTGTTATTATCAATGTTATAAAAAATACTATTTTTAAAAATTTCTTCATCTTTACCACCTCTTTTACTACTTTTTATTTATTTTTTTCTTTCCATTTTTTATAACTTACTGCAATGTTACTACTATGGCTATTGCTCCACCAACTCCTAATATTGGCAACCAAAAATCGTTTATTGATTGGATTACTCCATCCCAATTTATATTTTTAGGCATTATTAATTCTCCTTACTCTACATTTAAAGCTGTTCTTACTTTCTCTGGTAATTCATTTGCTTGTACTTCTTTCCACGAATAAACTCCAAAAATTCTTACTTCTAATATTAAATAGGCCTCTTCTCTTAGTTCTCTATTCGTTTTAAATTTTATTTCTTTTTTATTTCCATTTTCATTGTAACAATCTAAAGTATATTCATACTTCATCTCATCTGTTGCTGAAATACTTTGAATTTTAGTATTATCTATTTGAGTAAAATATACTGATTCATAGTTTTCAAAAAAATAGAATGCTATGCCACATATTGCTATTGCTACAATAACTGCTATAATTATTGGCATTTTTTCTTTTATACTATTCATCTTAATCTCCTCCTACTCTGCTATAATATCAATATTTCCCTTAAAATCATCTAATTTTATAGTTAAATAATAACTAACTCCGCTGGCATATATATTATCTTCAAATTCTCCTGTATCATTTATTAAAGTAGTTTCATTATTTCCTAGTTTAGCAATTATATTGATATTACCACTTTCTTTTTCAATTTTTATTTTTAGTTTTATATGCTCTCCATTTTTTCTTGAAATAGCAGTTCCACCAAATATTGTTTCTTCGCCTGAATAATTATCATAATTTGCTAAATATGTTCCAACATATTTATCTACTCCATATTTTCTTTTACCTTTTAATTTCAAATTACTTGTTAAACCTGCTGTATCAAAACTTTGAATAAATGAATCATAAGTGTTTATTATTTTGTCTTTTGGATTTTCTCCTATTCCTATATTAAAAATTGTAATCCATGATATTATTACTAATGCCATTATTCCTAAAAATATCATTTTAAAAATTCAAAACATATCTAATCCTCCTCTTTAATGATATTTTTACTACCAAAGTATGTAGCTAAGAAATATGCTCCATATATAACTCCTATAATAACTACTGTGGCGGTAGCTGATGGTAATAAATCTTTCTCACTTGCTATACCTGCCATCATTTTTATTGCAAATTGTATTCCAAATATTGAATGTATAATTGCAAGTAATAATGGCACTCCAAAGAATATTCCTATTTGCCTAAATAATGATTTATTTATCATATTTTCATCACAACCGATTTTTCTTAAAATTGTATATCTTTGTTTATTATCTGAACTGTCTGTTAATTGTTTTAATGCTAAAATAGCTGAGCTTGCTATTAGGAATATAACTCCTAAATAAATTGCAATAAATGTTACTATTGTTGCTATTCCTATACTTCCTTCCATAATTCTCGTTTTAGTAAGTCCTTCTATATTTAATCCTTTTTTATCTAAACTTTGTATAAATGCTGAATCATCTTTTGAAAATAGTTCTTCAATTTTTTTCTTTCCTTCTTCTGTATCATCATTATAATTTGCTGCTAAAAGATACCTTTCTTTCATATCTTCTGTTAAAGGGCAATTATCTGGGACAACTATTATTCCTGTATTTGTATGACTTGTTGACATTACTATAAATCCACTTTTGCATTCATTATATTTTGATTTATATTGTTTTTCTGCGATTGTTAAATAATTGTTTCCATCTGCTAATACTTCATTTCTTACTTCTTTCATACTCGCAAAATCACAAATCATAATATATTCACTATCACTTAGTTCATACTCATCTATTCCATATAATTTTGCTATTTTATTATAATCAGATATTTTCACAATTTCTTCTACTGTATCATACGCAAGCATAGGGAATTTTGCTTTTATCTTTTCTAGTTTACTTCCAAAAAAGTCGTTCCAAGTTAAGTCATTACTTGCATAGATTGGTATTTCTACCATATCTTTTAATACATTCATATCTAAGGAATTGCTTTTCAATGTTTCTTTAATAGAATGTCTTGAATCTTCCCTTTGCTCTTTTGTATAATATGTTGTTTTGCCATATCTATTTGTACTACTTTCTAGTAGATTTGCTGTTTTATATAAGTTTAAGTCTACTGGTGTCATTTCTACTAATTCTCTTTGCATTGTATTTCTTAATGCTAAACTTGAAGAAAGTATTGATATTGTCATAAATAACATTAAACATATAACACTCATGCTTGCTACCATTGTATTGATTTTATTATTAATTTGTCTTAATACAAACATATTCGTATCTTTTAAGTATGTATTTTTCATTTTTTGAACTACTTGTATGATAAATCCTGATAAAGACCAAAATATTAGGGCTGTACCAACTATTCCCATTAAAATAGGTGGTAATATTTTTTCTGCTGTATCTAAAGAATGAGCATCTGCTGTTACTTTCCAATAAGCATATCCTAATAAACTTGTAGCTACTAAAAATATAATTATGCAAATAAATGAATTCTTTATTTTTACTTTTTCATTTTTCTTACTTGCATTTAATAAGTTAATCAATTTATATTTTGAAACTGTATATGTATTAAATAACATTACTGCAACATACATTACTGCAAAGTAAATACAAGTTTTAACACAAGCATCTTTTGAAAATATAAATTGGAATTCACTCATATCTGCCTCAAACATTTTTGCAACTAATATTGACATGAATTGTGATGCAAATACTCCAACCACAAGTCCAATTGCAAGTGAAATTACTCCAACAAATATTGTTTCCATCAATATAATTTTAAATATTTGTCTTTTTCCCATTCCAAGTGTCATATATATTCCAAATTCTTTTTTTCTTCGGTTTATCAAGAAATTATTAGCATACACAATAAGTAGTCCAAGTACAAATGCAACAAATACTGATACAAAACCAAGCATTGTTATCATTAGCTTTATAATTTCTTTTTGTGATTGTGATACCTGTAGCATAGCTTGTTGACTGTCTATTGAGTTAAACATATAAAAGATTGCTACACCTAATACTAATGTTAAAAAATATATGGCATAATCTTTTATACTTTTTTTCATATTATTCCAAGATAACTTAAATAACATCGTTCAAATCACCTCCAAGAAGTGTTTGCACCTCAATTATCTTTTCAAAGAATTGTTTTCTTGTATCATTTCCTTTTATTATCTCGTTAAAGATTTTTCCATCTTTGATGAATAAAATTCTATTTGCATAAGAAGCTGTAAAAGCATCATGTGTAACCATTAGAATAGTAGCACTCATTTTTTGATTTAAAAATTCAAAGTTTTCTAGTAATTGTCTTGCTGATTTTGAATCTAATGCCCCTGTTGGTTCATCTGCTAATACTAACTTAGGGTTTGTTATAATTGCTCTTGCTGATGCAATTCTTTGTTTTTGCCCTCCAGATACTTGATAAGGATATTTTTTAAGAATTTCTTTAATTCCTAACTTTTCTGCTATTACATTTACCCTTTTATCAATTTCTCTTGCATTTACTTTTTGAATTGTTAGTGCTAAAGCTATATTTTCATAAGCTGTAAGAGTATCTAATAAATTAAAGTCTTGAAAAATAAAACCTAATTCTTCTCTCCTAAACTTATTTAATTTGTTTCCTTTTAGTTTTGTAATATCTTCGCCATTAACAATAATATGTCCTGCTGTTACTCTGTCTATTGTTGAAATTACATTTAAAAGTGTACTTTTTCCAGATCCACTCGCACCCATAATTCCAACAAATTCTCCTTTTTCTACTGTAAAACTAATGTTGTCTATTGCTTTTGTTAGATTTGATTTGTTTCCATAGTATTTCTCTATGTTTTTTACCTCTAATACTTTTTCCATAATAAAAAACTCCTTTCCATGTTTACAATCTCACTATCGTTCGATTGCATAAGTTATCTGTAACTCGCTTCTCTCGAACAGCTAACTTAATTATAACTCCACTTTAGCCATTGTTCCTATCGATTTTCCTTACACAAATCTTACATTTTCGTAAGATTTCTTTCTTATAAAAAAACTATCCTGTAAATATAACAAGATAGCAATTTTATTTTATATCTATATAACTACTTTTTGGAAATACTAATCGTATTTCTGTTCCTTCATCTTGAACCGAATTTAACTCTATTGCTATTCCTAATTTATTACATAAGTTTTTACATAGATACAATCCAATCCCTGTAGATTTTTTACCGATGGCACCTTCCATTTGTTCCTGTAAAGCCTTTTTCAAATACTCTTGTAATTTCTCCTTTTTTTATTCCTATTCCATTATCTTTAATATATAGTATCACATTTTCTTTTCCTTGTTTTGCATATATTTCAATCTCTAAATTTTTATCTTGCTTTTTATACTTAATACTATTTTGAATTATTTGATTTAATATGAATATGATCCACTTATTGTCTGTATTTACTTCTAAATCTAAATCGTGAACATTAACAGATATTCTTTCATGTATTAAAACATTTTTATTCTTCTTTATACTCTCATTTACAATGTCTTTTAAATTAACTTTTTTTACATAGTAATCTTTTTCTACTGTATTACTTCTTGCATAATATAAAGCCTGTTCTATGTAGTTTTCTACTTTGTCTAATTCTTCATCTATACTTTTTGTAACTTCATTTTTATTATTTTCCACTATCATTTTACCGGCTAGCTATTGGTATTTTTATCTCATGAATCCATAATTCAATGTAATCTTTATAATCTTCTTGTTTATACTTATATAAATTTACATTTTCAACCATTGACTTATTAATTTGTTTTAATAAGTCTTTTAATATTTTACCTTCTGTAAAACTTGGTTCTTTTATAATCTCACTAATTAAATATTTGTCATCTAAGTTATTTAAAGTATCTTCTAAATCTTTATAAAATCTTTGCTTCATAAAATATTCTATGGAAAGTCCTATTATGTATAAAAATATTATAGTAACTGGAATATATATTTTTATGAAATTTACAAATGGGTATGGAATTAAAAATATTTCTATAGTAGCGATTCCAAATAATAGCAAGAAGCCTAAAAGTATTTTATCTTTTATAAAACTTTTAAAATTCATATCAGTTCTCTCCCTTTAATATATAGCCTTGTCCTCTTTTTGTTTCAATAATATCTTTTAGTCCTAATTCTTCTAATTTACTTCTTAATCTAGTAATATTAACACTTAAAGTATTATCATCAATAAAACTTTCATTTTCCCATAAACAGTCCATTATCTCTTCTCTTGAAACGATTTTTTCTCTATTTTCAATTAAATATTTTAAAATTTTATATTCATTTTTAGTTAAATCAATAATTTTATCATCTTTTATTATTGTACTATTTGATATATTTAAAATAAAATCTTTTGCATCAATTTTATTTTTAGGTTCACTATTACTATTTGTTCTTCTTAATAGCGAATTTATTTTTGCAAGTAGTATATGTATATTAAATGGTTTTGTAATGTAATGATCTGCCCCATAATTTATTGAAACTAATTCATCTAATTCATTATTTCTACTTGTTACAATAATAATTCCCATATTAGATTGCTTCCTAATCTCTTTGCAAATATATTCTCCATCTTCTCCTGGCAAATTTATATCTAATAAGATAAGGTTTGGATTTATTTCTAAAATATCAGCTATAGTATTGTCAAATTTTTTTAAACATTCTGCTTGATAGCCTTGATGACTTAAAAATATTTCTAATTCATTTCTTAATTTTTCATCATCTTCAACGATTAATATTTTCTGCATTTTATAATACCTCCAAAATCATTATATCATACTTTTTATGAAAATAACCTTACATTTCTGTAAGGTTACTGTATATAGTATTTAGAAGTTTATTTAATACTATTTATTACATCTTTTGTAATTTTATCTTTGTCAAACTTGTTTATAATTAATACAACTATTGCTACCAATATTAGAATTGCTACATATAGCATAATGCTCATTTTCCAATCTCCAATAGCAAGCCTATCTCCTGCTAATGTGGAAGTAATAACGGATGGAAATCTAGCAAATGTTGAAATTAAAATGAACTTTATTGGCTTTATTGGTAATAATCCTGCGACATATACTAACAAATCTTTTGGTGTACCTGGTATCAAAAATAATACAAGCATTATTAGTTCAATCCTTTTTGGATTTTGAAATAATTTGCTATTCTCTATTTTGGAAACTTTCTTTTCATCACAAAAATCGTATACGAATTTTCTTCCAAATTTTCTAACTAACAAATATATTGTTATTGATATAATAGCAGCTGATACCATAATAAATACTGTTCCCCATAGTCCTCCATAACACATTCCTGACAAAATTTCTATTGGTTCTCCTGGTACTATAATTAAAAATATTTGTGCTATCTGAAGTCCAAATAGTGATAACATTCCCATCATACCAGAATTATCAACTTTTTCTTTAAAAGCTACTTGTCCTTCTACTGTAGATAAATTTTTCATTACTGGAAATAGGTATACTGTTATTCCTATAAATAATGTTAAAACTACTGCCATTAATACTATTTTAAACATTTTTATTTTGTTTTTTCTGCTCATATAATCCCTTCTTTTTTAATTGTGTACATTAATAAATTATTCCTTATTAGCTCTGCTACATTTATTTAGGAGATTGATATTTCTTCATTTTTCTCACCCATTTCCATTTATATTTCTATCAAATTGCACATCTGTTGCAATAAAGTAAATTCCATATACCAATATAAACATTCCAAGCATAATACAAATATTTTTAAAAATTTCTTCCATTGTTACTGCTACTGTAAATATTTGACCAACACCTAAAATAACAGGAATACTAATTATTACTGGCAATACCATTGGAATTGCAAAATAGAAAAGTAGTTGTTTGAATATTGTTCTATTTATCTGTAATTCATCCACTCCTAATTTCCTCAATAATTCATATCTATATTTGTATTTTTCTGAATCACTTAATTGTTGTATTGCTAAAAGAGTAGCTGTTGCCATTACAAAAATAAGTGCTACATAAAACGCTAAAAATGACATAATTGTATAAAATGATTTTGTTTGGCTCATTCTTTCACCTTTTGTTTGTACATTTGCAAGTGATATTTCTATATTATAATTTTGTTCTTCTCCATTAATTTCTCCTGCTATTTCTCTCTCTTGTTTTATAATATAATTACTTAATTCTTTATAAAACTTCTCATCTGTCATATTTTCTGTTGTAGCAACAAAATTATAAGCAAAGTCCAAATAATAGATTTTATCTGCTCCATCTTCTTGTTCTGTTACAATTGTACTGTATTTATCATTTTTATCTCTTAATCTTTGGTCCTCTTTTTCTATTAATGGTATTAAACTGTCTGGTACTATAATTGCATAACACGAACCATTAAATCCAACTTGTGCAATATTTTCGCTTCTAATTTCTTTTATTTTTACATCTTTTCCTACTATTTTAGTTTTATTGTTTTCTTTAGTATATTTTTCAAGTCCCCCTTTGGCTGTTTTTAAACAATTAATTATAATTTCGTCATCTTGTAAATCTACTTTTTCGTATCCTAATATTTCTCTTAGTTTATTATAAGTTGTTAAACTTAATACACTATCAATTTCTTTATCAATTGCTCCTTTAAATGGTGTTTTTTCAAATGCTGTTGATAATCCTATCCCTTTTATATTATATAACCTATACTTATACATATCTTTTACTTTTGTATTTTTTCCAATATACTCTTTATATTTTGAAAAGTCTCCATCTGCTGTACTAATCATTATTTCATAAGGATAACCCATTTCAATTTCGTTATTTATCATATTGTTCATAAGTAGTGCTACATTTCCACCAATTAATATAATAGTAAACATTAATGCAATTGTTCCTAAACTTAAACTCATTGTGTTAATTTTTGAGGTTAAATTTCTATATAAAAACATATTATCTTTTTTATATTTTCTTGATTTATTGTTTAAATATCTTTTTACAATAAAACTTGATATACTAATATAAAATAGATATATTCCTACTATTAACATGATAATTGCTATAAATATATTTCTACCTTTCATATTACTTGCATTTGCAAATTCATTATTATTTATTAATACCGCTCCTACTAATAGTGCAATTGATAAAGTAAAAAGTATAACATTTCCTTTTGCATTTTTTATCATATTGTTTTCATTTTTTTTACTTGCATATAATAAGTCATATACTTTTGTTTTCTTTATTTTTCTTCTACAATTTAATAATACTAAAGCAAATATTCCAAAAAAATAAATGGCTGTCATTCCTACTGCTTTTATGTTAAAAGATATTTCTATTTGATATGGTTGGTTAAATAAATTCATAATTATAGAAGTGAGTATTTGATATATAAATGTTCCTAAGGCTATTCCTATTATAAATGCTATTCCACCTATCATAATATTTTCTAGTGTAAAAATATTACTGATTGACTTCTTTTCTATTCCTAATATTTGATATGTTCCAAATTCTTTGCTTCTTTTTTCCAGCATAAATCTCATACAATAATTTATTAGCCATGCCATAACTAAAACAATAAGTATATTAATTCCTGATATTGCTTTTGAAAAATATTCCATATAGGATGATAATTCACTTATATCATTTGATGTAGCTATTGAATTAAAGCTAAACATTAAAGCAACAGATATAATAACTGTTATAAAATAGATACAATAATCTTTTGCCTGTCTTTTTGCATTTCTAAAAGATAATTTACCTAACATCTTTTTGCTCACCTCCAAGAAGTGCTAACACATCTAATATTTCATTGTAAAAATCTTTTCTTTGTTTTTCGCCTTTTTCTATTTTGTTAAAGATTTTACCATCTTTTAAAAATAGAATCTTTTTTGCATAGCTTGCAGATAATGGATCATGTGTTACCATTAAAATAGTTACTTTCATTTTATTATTCATATCTTCCATTATTTCTAGTAATTGTCTTGCTGCCTTACTATCTAAACTTCCTGTTGGTTCATCTGCAAGTATTATTTTAGGATTATTTACAATGGCTCTAGCTGAAGCACATCTTTGTTTTTGTCCTCCTGATACTTGATATGGATACTTGTTTAAAATTTCTTCTATTCCTAATTTTCTTGCTATTTCTAATGTTTTTTTGTCTATTTCTTTTTCTGGTACTTTGTTAATTGTTAAAATTAAAGCTATATTTTCTTCTATTGTTAAAGTATCTAATAAGTTAAAATCTTGAAATATAAATCCTAAATTTTCCCTCCTAAATTTTGCAATATTTTCTTCTTTTATCTCTGTTATGTCTTGATTTTCTAAATAAATATGACCTGAACTTACTGTGTCTATTGTAGATATGCAATTTAAAAGTGTTGTTTTTCCACTTCCACTTGCTCCCATGATTCCTATAAATTCTCCTTCTTCTACATCAAAACTAATTCCGTCTATTGCCTTTGTTATATTATCTTTGTTTCCATAGTATTTTTGTATTTGTTCTACTTTTAATACTTTTTTCAAAATAATCACTCCTTTAATGTTTACAATCTCCTTTTAGTCGATTGCATAAGTTATCTGTACAGTCACTATCGTTCCTTACAGCTCCTTTAATGTTTACAATCTCCTTT
>JAAWKA010000007.1 GCA_022797145.1 Clostridia bacterium | reverse complement strand
TATATGTTTAAACATATAATAAATGTAAATACTATATTTATATAATAAAATTAAGAGGGGGTTAAAATGAAGCTAGGAATTGCATTATCAGGAGGAGGAATTAGAGGAATTGCTCATGCTGGAGTGTTAAAAGCTTTGGAAGATAATAATATAAAAATAGATATAATAGGGGGAACAAGTGCAGGAAGCCTAATTGCAGCATTATATGCTATGGGATATTCTCCATATTATATATACATATTATTCAAAAGATATTCAAAAGAACTAGTAGAAATAAGTAGTGGACCAATAGTATCAGGAATTAGTAATTTTATGCTAAATAAAAAAGTAAGCTTTAAAGGATTAAAATCTGGAAAGAGTTTAGAAACTATTTATAATCAAATTGCATATAAAAAGGGAATAAGAAAAATAGAGCAAATAGAAATGCCTATAGTCATACCAACTGTAGATATTATAGATTCAAAAGAATATATAATTACAAATAAAATACCAGAAAAAGCGACAGATAAAAAACAATATATTACAAACATAACTGTTGGAAAAGCAGTTAGAGCAAGTAGCAGTTTTCCAGCAGTATTTATGCCATGTGAATTTGAAAGTCATGCATTTATGGATGGGGGAACATTAGATAATATTCCAGTAAATGAAGTTAAAAAACAGGGAGCAGATAAAGTTATTGCAGTAAAATTCAATGCAGATCAAATAGATGAGGAAAGTAATATTATGGATATTGTAATGAAAACAATAGACATAATGGGAAGCAAAATATCAGAAGAAAGCTTAGAAATGAGTGATTTAGTATTAAATGTATATACAGATAAAGTTGGATTGCTAGATACTAAAAAACTAGATAGTTGCTATAAATATGGGTACAATTGTGTAATGGAAAATATAGATAAGATAAAAGATATGATTAAAACTGATATATAATTATAAAAAAAGATATTAAAAGAACTATCCAATTCCTAATATCTTTTTTGCTCTTGTAATATCCGTTTCATTAGCAGGACGGGTTTTTAATAATGGATAATCAATACATAAATTATCCCATTTAAATTTTCCCATATCATGGTAAGACAAAAGTTCAACTTTTTCTACAGTTTTTAATGAAGAAACAAAATTTCTTAATTTTAGAAGGTCTTTTTCATCATCTGTATATCCGAGGGATAATAACTTGTCTTATCCAAATTTTTTTATTAACTTTACTTAAGTATCTAGCAAATTCTAACTCATGTTCATTTGAGAAACCTACTAATTCTTTACATTTATTAGGATCAATATGCTTTATATCTAATAAAAATAAATCAGTAAGTTCAATTAATCTTTTTATATCATCAGTTAAAGAAACTAAACCAGAAGTATCGATTGCTAAATGAATACCATTAGATTTCAGTTTAGTAAACAAATTAATTAAGAATTTAGTTTGTAATAAAGGTTCTCCACCAGAAATGGTAACACCACCATTTGAAGAAAAAAAATAATTTTTATATTTATCTATTTGTTTAACTAAAGTATCTATTGAAATAATATTTCCACCATTTATATCCCAAGTATCTCTATTATGGCAATATTTACATTTTAAGTGACATCCTTGCATAAAAACAATAAAACGTATACCAGGACCATCAACTGTACCAAAAGTTTCAATAGAATGAATATGTGCCATTGTATTTTTATCAAAGTTATTCATATATATTTTTTCCTTTTTAATAGTTTTAAATAAAAATTCCACCTTTTGTAGCAGGTGGAATTTTTATTTTTAATTGTTATTGCTACTTCATTTTATAGTATATCTAGTTATTATATTAAATTCTAGATTGAATAGTTCTATTAATAACATCTAATTGTTGTTCACGTGTTAATTTACTAAAGTGAACTGCATACCCAGAAACACGAATAGTTAATTGAGGATATTTTTCTGGATGTTCCATAGCATCTTCTAATAAAGCTCTATCAAATACATTAACATTTATATGATGACCAGTTTGAATAAAATATCCATCTAACATATTTACTAAATTGCTAATTTGAAGATCAGTATCTTTTCCAAGAGCAGCAGGTGATATAGCAAAAGTATAAGAAATACCATCTTCACAATAATCAAATGGAAGTTTAGCAATAGTGTTTAATACAGCAAGAGAACCATTAGTATCTCTTCCATGTAATGGATTAGCTCCTGGACCAAAAGGTTCACCAGCCCTTCTTCCATCTGGAGTATTACCAGTTGCTTTACCATAAACAACATTTGAAGTGATAGTAAGTATAGATAAAGTATGTTTTGAACCTCTATAAGTATGATGTTTTTGTAATTTTTTCATAAAGGTTTTTACAATAGAAACAGCAATTTCATCTACTCTATCATCATCATTACCATATTTAGGGAAATCTCCTTCAGCTTTATAATCTATAGCTATACCATTTTCATCACGAATAACTTTAACTTTAGAATATTTAATAGCAGATAAAGAATCAGCAACAACAGAAATTCCTGCAATTCCACAAGCCATTGTTCTTAAAATATTTCTATCATGTAAAGCCATTTCTATAGCTTCATATGAATATTTATCATGCATATAATGGATTGCATTTAGTGCTTTTATATAAATCTTTGCTAAATAATCCATCATAGTATCAAATTTTTTCATGACTTCTTCATAATCCAAATATTCTGAAGTAATTGGCTCAAATCTTGGGGTAATTTGCTTTTTAGAATTTTCATCAACTCCACCATTAATAGCATATAATAAAGCTTTTGCAAGGTTTGCTCTAGCACCAAAGAATTGCATTTGTTTTCCAATTTTCATAGGAGAAACACAACAAGCAATACCATAATCATCTCCTAAAGTAATTCTCATTAAATCATCATTTTCATATTGAATAGATGAAGTTTTAATAGATAAATAAGAAGTAAATCTTTTAAAACCTTCAGGAAGATTTTTTGACCATAAAACAGTCAAGTTTGGTTCTGGTGCAGGACCTAAAGTTACTAAAGTATGCAACATTCTAAAAGAGTTCTTTGTAACTAAAGTTCTACCATCAACTCCCATACCACCTATAGATTCTGTTACCCAAACAGGGTCACCACTAAATAATTCATTATATTCAGGAGTTCTTAAAAATCTTACTAAACGTAATTTCATAACAAAATGATCCATAATTTCTTGAGCTTCTGTTTCTGTAAGAATACCATTATTTAAGTCTCTTTCAAAATAAATATCTAAAAAGGTAGAAACTCTACCAATACTCATAGCAGCACCATTTTGATCTTTTATTGCACCAAGATATGCAAAGTAAGTCCATTGCACAGCTTCTTTTGCATTACTAGCAGGTTTTGAAATATCAAAACCATATTTTGCAGCCATTTTTTTCAAATCTTCTAAAGCTTTAATTTGTTCAGAGATTTCTTCTCTTTCTTGTATTACTTTTTCAGTAAATTCGTCTACATTAAGAATTTCTAAGTCATCATTTTTCTTTTCTATTAACACATCTACACCATATAATGCAACACGTCTATAATCACCAATAATTCTTCCACGTCCATATCCATCAGGAAGACCTGTTATTAGATGAGAACTTCTAGCAGCTCTTATGTCAGATGTATAAACACTAAATACTCCATCATTATGAGTTTTTCTAAAATTATTAAAAATTCTATCTGTTTCTTCATCAACTTTTAAACCATAAGCTTCACAAGATTTTTCAACAATCTTAATACCACCATTTGGCATAATTGCTCTTTTTAAAGGAGCATCAGTTTGTAATCCTACAATTTGTTCTAATTCCTTTTTTATATAACCTGCATTATAAGCATTAACAGCAGAAGGAGTAACAGTATCAGCATCTAGAACTCCACCATTTGCTCTTTCTTTTTCATAAAGTTTTAAAACTTCTTCCCATAATTTATTTGTATTTTCAGTAGCTTCAGCAAGAAAATTAGCATCTCCTTCATAAGGTGTATAATTTTCTTGAATAAATCCCCTAACATCAATTTCTTTTTGCCATTCACCTTTTTTAAAACCATCCCATTGTTTAAATTCCATAAAAACCTCCTTTTTAAGTGATAATGGATATTAATATATCCATAAATAATAATAACATAAGAAAATATAGAAGGCAATACAAAAATAAAAAAGAATATAAATAAAATATAAAATAAAAAAATGAAGAACAAAATATGCTAAAAACTCATATTATAATTCAAAGGAGGTAGTAAAATGTGGAATTTTATACTAAATGCTACCATATGGACTCTAGCATTATATGGACTATTTGAGATAATAAAAACAACAATGTACATATTTTCATATACTAATTTAAAAACAGACGGAATTTATATGATAATAGCTGTAAAAAATCAAGAAAATAAAATAGAAGGATTTATAAGAACAATACTATTTAGATTTTTATATGGAAAAGAAGATAATATAAAAGATATAATAGTAGCAGATTTGGATTCAAGTGATAAAACAATGCAAATTTTAGAAAAATTGCAAAAGGATTATGAATGTATAAAAGTATCTAATTGGAGAGAATGTAAAGAATTAATAGATAATATAGATGTAAATTAAAACAAAAAATAGAGGAGTCTTGATTTAAGTAAAACTTCTCTATTTTTAATATATAGATATAAATTTCATTAAACAGATTGTTAAATAAAATTTATTTTAGTATAATAGTAAAGAATTATTAATAAGAATATTATGGGGGAAATATCTTGAACAATCAAACAGGAAAAATTTTAGGTAAAATAATGTATATTTTAATTATAATAGTTATAATTTATGCTATTATAAAATTATATAATATATGTAGAAAAGAGAACTTTAATGATTTTATAAAAGCTGAATATATTCCAGAAGTCTCTGAATTTAAAAGAGATGAAGAAGTTAAATTTTCAGAAGCAAATAGTTATAAAATAATTTCAGAAAAGAATAATGATGCTATGTTCTATAAAACAATAGAGGTGGAAAAAAATACGCCATATAAAGTAACTTGTATGGTAAAAACAGAAAATATAAAGACTTTAAAGGAAGCATCAAATGCAGGTGCAAATATATGTATTGCAGATACAATGGAAAAATCAAAAAGTATAGTAGGAACAAATGAATGGCAAGAGTTAGAATTTTTATTTAATTCTAAAAATAGGACAAGTATTAGTATTGGATTTAGATTAGGAAGTTATGATGATAGCTGTACAGGAACAGCTTGGTTTTCAGATTTTTCAATAGAAAAAGGGACCAAAGAAAATAAAACGCATTGGAAATTTGTAGGATTTATTATTGAAAATACAGAGGTTGTAGTAGAAACAAATAATACAAAAAAAGAAGTAAAATTAAATATGTCACAAACAGATATAACAGATATAAAAAATAATATGGATAGATTTATAAATACATGTAAAGAATTAACTAAAAATAAAATGACAGCAGAATATGATTTAATAGCAGTGAAATCACCTCTTACATCACTTTCATATGATATACAAAATGGATATTATGTAGCACCACAAAACGTAAAAAGTTTAATACAAGCATATTTGGAAAAAAAAGACTATGATCATATATTTGTAATAGTAAGATTAGGTGATGATAATCATAAAAATGATATACAAGTAAATAATTGGATTGGACTTGGAGGTATGGAATATCAGGGGCTTGGATTTTCAAATATACGTATGCCAAATAGTGATAAAAGTTATATATATAAATATGATACTAGAATAAATGCATTTCCAGAGGAAGTTTTTATACACGAATTTTTGCATACATTAGAAAGAAATTCAAAAGAATATGGATATAATATTCCACAACTACATGATTATGAAAAATATGGATATAAAGAAGAAAGATTAATTGGATTAAAAAAATGGTATCAAGATTATATGAATTGTGATATAAAAACACAAGAAGGAGACAAAATCGGTATTCATAGTGATATATATAGATATAAACCAGCTCATAAGGAAGATTTTAAAATAACATACAAAATAGAAGAATTTAAAGAACCACAAAATTTCATAGAAGAATTAAAAAATATAATAAGTAAAGCAATACAAAATATAAACATAGCAACAATACAAAAGGAGGAAAATATAATATAGTGGAAGTTTCAGAATTTAATTACGAATTACCAGAAGAATTAATAGCACAGGTACCATTGGAAAAAAGAGATGAGTCAAGATTAATGATTTTAAATAAAAATAAGAATACTATAGAACATAAATTATTTAAAGATATAATAGATTATTTAAATCCAGGAGATGTCTTAGTAAGAAATAACACAAAAGTAATACCAGCAAGGATCTATGGAAAAAAGCAAACAGGTGCAAAAGTTGAATTTTTACTACTAAAAAACATAGAGAGAGATATTTGGGAGACTATAGTAAGACCAGGAAATAAATTACATATTGGTAGTAGAGTAATATTTGGAAATGGATTGTTAGAAGCAGAAGTATTAGAAGTAATGCAAGGAGGAACTAGAAAAGTTAAGTTTTACTATAGAGGGATATTTAATGAAATATTAGATAAAATTGGATTAATGCCATTACCACCATATATACATGAGGAGCTAGAAAAAAAAGATAGATATCAAACAGTATATGCAAAAAATGAAGGATCAGCAGCAGCACCAACAGCAGGATTACATTTTACAAAAGAGTTAATAAATAAAGTAGAAAAAAAAGGTATAGAAATTGCAAATGTTACACTACATGTTGGAATTGGAACATTTAGACCAGTTAAAGTAAATAAAGTAGAAGAACATGAGATGCATTCAGAACATTTTTACATAAAAAAAGAGGATGTAGACAAAATAAATAAAGCCAAACAAAATGGAAATAGAGTAATTGCAGTTGGAACTACATCTTGTAGGGTATTAGAAACAATAGCAGATGAAAACGGAAGAGTAAAACAAACTCAAGCAGATACAAAAATATTTATATATCCAGGATATAAATTTAAATGTATAGATGGACTAATAACAAACTTTCATTTACCAGAATCAACATTATTAATGTTAGTATCAGCATTAGCAGGAAGAGAGTATATAATAGATGCATATAAGCAGGCTATAAAACAGAAATATAGATTTTTTAGCTTTGGAGATGCAATGTTTATTAATTAAATATTAAAAAATGGAAGGAGGGGAAAAATGGAAGAGGCAGTAAGATATGAATTATTACATGAATGTAAACAAACTGGAGCAAGAAGGGGAGTGATACATACCCCACATGGAGATATTCAAACTCCAATATTTATGCCAGTTGGTACACAAGCAACTGTTAAATCTATGACGCCAGAAGAATTAGAAGAAGTAAAAGCACAAATAATATTATCAAATACATATCATTTATATTTAAGACCTGGACAGGAAATAGTAAGACAAGCTGGAGGACTTCATAAATTTATGAAATGGAATAGGCCAATTTTAACAGATAGTGGAGGATTTCAAGTTTTTAGCTTAGGAGATTTACGAACTATATCAGAACAAGGTGTTGAGTTTAAATCTCATTTAGATGGAAGTAAACATTTTTTTACTCCAGAAAGTGTTATGAAAATAGAGGAAGCTTTGGGTGCTGATATAATAATGGCATTTGATGAATGTTGTCCATATCCATCAACATATGAATATACAAAAGAGTCAATGGAAAGAACAACAAGATGGGCTAAAAGATGTAAAGAAGCACATACAACTAAAAATCAAGCATTATTTGGAATTATCCAAGGTGGATTTTATAAAGACTTAAGAGACAAAAGCTTGGAAGATTTAGTAAAACTAGAATTACCAGGATATGCTGTGGGAGGAATAAGTGTAGGAGAGCCAAAAGAAGAATTTTTAGATATTTTGTACTATATAACTCCTAAAATGCCAAAAGACAAACCACGTTATCTAATGGGAGTAGGTACACCAGATTATTTAATAGAAGCAGCATTAGCAGGAATTGATATGTGTGATTGTGTATTGCCAACAAGAATAGCTAGAAATGGAACAGCAATGACTTGGAGTGGAAAAGTAGTAGTAAGAAATGCAACATATGAAAAAGATTTCACAACATTAGATGAACAATGTGATTGCTATACATGTAAAAACTATACAAAAGCATATATAAGACATTTAATAAAAACAAATGAAATATTAGGTATACGTTTATTATCAATACATAATTTAAGATTCTTGACTAACTTAATGGAAAGAGTTAGAATAGAAATAGAAAATGACAATTTATTGAATTTTAAAGAGGAATTTTACAGAAAATATGGATATGTCAAATGATAAAGGAGGAAAGGCATGAACTTAAGTGGTTTAGGCAATGAAGTATCAGAAAAAAGAAATAATATACCTAAAATATTACTTATATTAATAGCAATAATATCTGTAATAATTATAATAATAGTGGGGGGAATAATATATATACAACAAACTGCATTTAGAATATATATAGATGGAAAGGTAGTAAATTTACCTAAAGATACTATAATAATAGAAGAAACAGGTAAAATATACATATCTATAAAAGATATAGCAGAATATTTAGGATATAAATATCATAATGGTGAATATAAGTTATATTCAGAAGATGTAAATAAAGGTTATGTGGATTGCAATAGTGAAACTGCTTCATTTTTTCTAAATTCAAATAAAATATCTAAAGTAGTACCAGATCAAACAAGGGATTATGAAGACTATACAATAGAAGATCCAGTAATAAGTAGAAATGGAAAGCTATATTGTTCACCAGAAGGAGTAAAGATAGGATTTAATGTTACATTCACATATAATAAGGAGAAAAATATACAGATATTTACATTACCATATTTAATAACATATTATGAAACAGCTATGTCAAAACAAGGATATGAGAAAATATCTGAATTAACATTTGAAAATCAAAAAGCAATTTTATATGGAATGTTTGTAGTAAAACATCCTAATGCACTATATGGAGTAATAACAAATGATAATAAAGAAATTATAAGTCCAAAATATAAAAATATGCAATTTAATGAAAATGCTAGAGAATTTTATGTTATGGATACTACAAATAAAGTGGGAATTGTTACAGAAGATGGCAGAACAAAAATAAATTTGTTATATGATGAAATAGAAATGTTGGATAAACAAACAGGATTATACTTAGTGCAAAGTAATAAAAAATATGGAGTATTAGGCAATACAGGAAATATAGTAATACATTTAGAATATGATCAAATAGGAGTAGATACAGTAAAATTTCAAAATAATAATATAAAAAATAAATATCTATTATTAGATAATATAATACCAGTATATAGAAATAAAAAATGGGGATTATTTGATAAAACGGGTAAGTTGTTAGTAGATACAGAGATAGATATAATGGGATATAATTATTCAAATCAAGGAAATATAACAGGAAAAGTTGTAAATAACTTATTAATAATTCCAAGTTATAAAGCAATAGTAGTAGGAAAGACTTTTGATAAAATAAATAGATATGCAATTTATGATTATGAAGGAAATCAAATAATACCATATGCTCTTGATAGTGCATATTCTATAACAGATGCTGGAGTAGAAACATACTATATGGAAAATAACAATAAGGTAATTAATATTGAACAATATATAGAAGAGTTATATAAAAGAACAGGAAAGAAAAAACCAACAGATGTTGCAACAAATTAATATAATATTAAAAAATAAAACAGGGTATGCCTTGTTTTATTTTTTAAATAAAAATATGTTCTAAAAAAGACTAAGTTCCATATATATTTAATAAAAGAATATAATATGGAGGTAAATATGAAAAATATGAAAGAAAACACGAATAAAGAACAAGGGAATAGTGTAATAACAATATTTAAAGGAATTATAATTTCATTTTTATTTACGTTAGTATTATTATTCATATTTTCAGTATTATTAACATATACAAATATACAAGAACAAACAATAGGCCCAGTTATAATAATAGTAACTACAATTAGTATATTACTAGGTACTTCAATTAGTATGATACATATAAAAAAGAATGGAATATTAAATGGAGGAATAGTGGGGCTAGTATATATAGGGATAATATATATATGTTCAAGTAGCATTGAGACAGGATTTAGTATAAATATATATTCATTAATAATGATAATTTTTTCTATAATTTCTGGAATGATAGGAGGAATAGTAGGGGTAAACATTAAGAAATAATTGACAAAAAGGGATGAATATAATAGAATAACAAAAAAACAAAAATAAGGAGAAAGAGATGGAAAAATTAAGAGGTTTTGAAGTAGCAAAAGGTTTTGAAGAAAAAGGAATAAATTTACCTATAAGAAAGACAAAATATTCAGCAGGATATGATATGGAAGCAGCAGAAGATGTTATAATACCAAGTTTTAAAAAAGGTATGAATCCAACACTTGTCAAAACGGGATTAAAAGCCTATATGAAAGAAGATGAAGTATTATTATTATATAATAGAAGTTCAAATCCAAAGAAAAAGGGATTAATTTTAGCAAATAGTGTAGGAGTAATAGATAAAGATTATTATGAAAATTTAGATAATGATGGACATATAATGTTTGCATTTTATAATATAAAAGAAGAAGATGTTCAAATAAAAAAAGGAGAAGCTATAGGGCAGGGAATCTTTCAAAAATACTTAATAGTAGATAATGATGAAGCACAAGGAGAAAGAACAGGTGGATTTGGTTCAACTAATAAATAATATAAGAAAAAAATACCAAAAGTTTTTGACTTTTGGTATTTTTTGTTGTATAATAAATATGGTTAAAAAATAAAAGTAAATGCTTATATTTTATTTTAGAGAAAAGTTTTTATCGAACTTTATAGCTTTTCTTAAGTGACTGCTGTCACATTTTTAATAACCAATAAAAATATATTTTATAAATTAAATTTAGTGTTTTCAGGAAGGAGATTATACATGTTTAATATAGGAGACCATATAGTATACCCAATGCATGGGGCAGGGATAATAGATGCAATAGAGGAAAAAAGTATATTAGGAGAAAAGCAATCATATTACATACTAAAAATGCCAGGAGAAGTAAAAGTAATGGTGCCAACAAATAAGGCAGAAGAAATAGGTGTAAGAAATATAATAGATAAAAATTCAGCAAATAAGGTTTTTGAATTACTAGAAGAAGAAAAAACAGAAATGTCAATGAATTGGAATAAAAGATATAGAGATAATATGGACAAAATGAAAAGTGGAGATATTTATGAAATTGCAGATGTAGTAAGGAATCTGTCTTTTAAGCAAAAAGAAAAAGGATTATCTACAGGAGAAAAAAAGATGTTATCAAATGCAAAACAAATATTAGTAAGTGAATTAGTGCTTGTAGAAAATTCATCACCAGATGAAATAGAAGGACTAATAGAGAATAAAATAAATGCATCTTTTAAAGAATTTGAGATTGATAATATAGAACCAGTAAAAAATATAGTAAATAAATTTATTCCTTTTGAAGAAACAGGAACATCAGAAAATTAATAATAAAATATGAAAATTTCCGTCCTAGTACATGGAGGGAAATTTTATATTATTTTAAAATATCAAATAATGACAATGAATTATGTGAAGTGAGAAGGATTTAATAAATATCTGTCGAATAGTATAATATAACGAAGAAAGGTAACTAAAAATGGTACGATATAGTGAAGAGTTAATTGATGAAATAAGAAGCAGTAACGATATAGTAGATACAATTTCACAATATGTAGTATTAAAAAGAAGTGGTAGAAATTTTTTTGGATTATGTCCATTCCATAAAGAGAAATCACCTTCTTTTTCTGTGTCACCAGATAAACAAATTTTTCATTGTTTTGGTTGTGGAGTAGGTGGAAATGTAATACATTTTATAAGCAAAATAGAGAATTTAGATTTTAGACAAACAATAGAGTTACTTGCAGAAAAAGTAGCAATAAAGTTACCAACAATAGATAACGAGCAAGAAGATAAGAGTATGAGGCTAAAAGAAAGAGTATATAAAATAAATAAAATAGCAGCGCAAATATTTCATGAAAACTTGTATAAACAAGATGCAAAGTTAGCACAAGAATATGTGAAAAAAAGAAAATTAGACAACAATACATTAAAAACTTTTACAATAGGATTTTCTACAAACTATGATGAATTGTATAAGGAATTAAAAAAACAAGGATTTTCAGATGAAGAAATATTAGCCTCAAGTTTAATAGGAAAATCAGCAAAAGGACAGTTTTATGACAAATTTAAAAAACGTCTTATGTTTCCAATAAAAGACATACAAGATCGAGTAATAGCATTTGGAGGTAGAGTATTGGATGATACAAAGCCCAAATATATAAATTCACCAGAAAATATAGTATATAAAAAGGGAAGAAATTTATTTGGATTAAATATTGCAAAAAAAAGTCGAAGCGATAAAATTATTATAGTAGAAGGATATATGGATGCAATATCATTATATCAAAGAGGGATAACTAATGTTGTAGCTTCACTAGGAACAGCCCTTACAGAGGCACAAGGACGTTTATTAAGAAATTGTGCTTCACAAATAATTATAGGATACGATTCAGATGGAGCAGGACAGGCAGCAACTGTAAGAGGAATGGAGATACTGAAGAATTTAGGATGTGATATTAGAATATTACAATTAGAAGGAGAAGCTAAAGATCCAGATGAATATGTAGTAAAGTATGGAAGTGGGAGGTTTTTAAAAAGAGTAGAAGCAGCAATATCACTGGTAGAATTTAAAGTAAAATTACTTAAAAATACAATAAAAATAGAAACAGCAAGTGATAAAATAAAATTTTTAAATGAAATAGCTAAAATACTTTCAAAAGTAGATAATAATATAGAAAAAGAAATCTATATAGATAAAATTGCAACAGAATATAAAATATCAAAAGAAGCTATATATGCACAAGTAAATAAAATAATGTATAAAGATAGTGAGGGAATAAAATCTTTACAAAAAACGATAATACCAAAGAAAAAAAATGAAACTTTAGATAAACAAAAAATAACAGAAGCACTGCAAAAAAGAGAAAATATGATTATAGCACTTTTAATAAACTCAGAAATAAATGCATATGAATTATTAAGTAAAAAGATACTAACAGAAGATATTAAGTCAGAAAAAAATAAAGTAATAATTAAAAAGCTGTATGAACATTTTGAAAAGGGAAATAGTAATAATAATATTTTAGATTTATTTCATGAAGAAAATTTGGTAAATCATATAACTTATATTATGGCATATGATTTTGAAATTTCAGATAATAAAAAGGCAATACAGGATTTAATAAATATATACCAAAAAGAAAAGTTACTAGAGGAAAGAGATTGTATAATAAAGCAATTAGAAAATAAAGAAATACCACAAGAAACATCAAGACAATTAGAAAAAAGACTTAATGAAATAATAATAGAACTAGTAAAAATGAAATAGGAGGGAATTAGGTGCAAGAAGAGAAACAAATAAAAAAAGATATTGGAATAGAAGAACAACAAGAAGAAATAAAAAATCAGAAAGTAAAAAATATATTAGAAAAAGCAAAACAGCAGGGAAAGATTACTTATGCTGATATTGCAACAGAATTGGAAGATGCAAATGCAGAACAAATAGAAAAGGTGTTTGATGCATTTGAAGAATTGAATGTAGATATACTAAAAGAAGATTTAGATTCTGAAGAACCAGATGTGGAAGATTTGCAAGAAGTAGAAGATGTAAAAGTAGAGGATATTAATTTAACAAACTTAGAAGGAGTAAATACAGATGATCCAGTAAGAATGTATTTAAGGGAGATTGGAAGGATATCACTACTGAATTATGAAGAAGAATTAGAGCTTGCAAAAAAAGTATTAGAAGATGATGAAGAAGCTAAACAAAAATTAGCAGAGTCAAATTTAAGATTAGTGGTTAGTATTGCAAAAAAGTATGTGGGAAGAGGAATGCTATTTTTAGATTTAATACAAGAAGGAAATATGGGATTAATAAAAGCAGTAGAGAAATTTGATTATAAAAAAGGATTTAAATTTAGCACATATGCGACTTGGTGGATAAGACAAGCAATTACAAGAGCAATAGCAGATCAAGCGAGAACTATAAGAATACCAGTACACATGGTAGAGACTATAAATAAATTAATAAGGACTTCAAGACACTTGCTACAAAGATTAGGAAGGGAACCAACTCCAGAAGAAATTGCAGAAGAATTAGAAATGCCACTAGAGAAAGTAATAGAAATTCAAAAGATAGCACAAGATCCAGTATCATTAGAAACACCTATAGGGGAAGAAGAAGATAGTCATTTAGGAGATTTTTTACAAGATAATGATTCACCAGCTCCACATGATTCAGCAGCATATACATTGTTAAAAGAGCAATTAGAAGAAGTAATGGGAACTTTAACACCTAGAGAAGCCAAAGTATTAAAGCTAAGATTTGGTTTAGAAGATGGAAAAGCAAGAACATTGGAAGAAGTAGGAAGAGAATTTGCAGTAACACGTGAAAGGATAAGACAAATAGAAGCAAAAGCTTTAAGAAAGTTAAGACATCCAAGTAGAAGTAAAAAACTGAAAGATTATATGAATTAGATATATAAAATAATACAGTAAATAATAAGTTTTAAAGAAAAATAAGTAAAAAGCATTGCTTATTTTTCTTATTTATGTTAATATAAATATATAAAAAAATAAAATATGTTAAATTTTTGATAATTTAGGAGGGAAAAATGAAAAATCCAGCTCAACAACTAAGTAAAGTGGGGGAAGTTGCTAAAGGAATAGTAATGTTTTTAACAAGTATAACAGGAAGTGATCATGCAGAAATTAATACAGTAAATGATAAAGACATAGAAAAAGGTTTAAAAGATATAATAAATGAGCAAGATTTAGTAAGAATAAAAAAATTAGAAAGTATTTATGAAAATAAAAATGAAAAAATAAAAGATTATGTTCAAAGAATAAAAGAAGACTCAAAAGAAAATAAATCACCTAAAATTAAAAGAGCATCTGTAAATAGATTATCTAAAATAGAGGATCAACAACTGGAGGAGAAAGGTATAGATGAAAGATAAAAACTAAGAAAATAATTTGATAAAATTATTTTCTTAGTTTATATTGACAAATGAGGGATATACTATTATAATAATACAGTCCAAAAGATATGGCGAAGTAGCTCAGTTGGCTAGAGCGAGCGGTTCATACCCGCTAGGTCGTGGGTTCGACTCCCTCCTTCGCTACCAGTTACGAAAAAGAAAAAAGTATAAGTATAAAACACTGATATGTTTTATACTTATATTTATTTGATTTTATAAAATAGGAATTTATTGGAAGTAAACAAAATAAAATTAGAGTTGTATTAATTATAAAAATTAAAAAGGAATTTTGAGTATGTGATATATAGCAATTTCACTTTTTAATTATATACTTCATCTGATGTATTATAAAAACTATCTAAGTTTACAATTACTAGATAGTTATTTTTTATCAATTTCGTAGGTTTGTTAATTTCTACTAAATTCATTTTTTAGTTTTATTATTCACAACTTGTTTCTCCTTTAGCAATTTCTTCGTAGCATAGGACTTTGACCTTGTCATAACTTCTAACCCAGTAAGATTAAATTAAGTACACTTTATAAAAATTGTATTTATAGATAGCTAAACGATATAAAATATAGTTATAAAAAGTAGTAGAATTGAATTTAGGAGGATTTTATTATGGTAGAGATAACTTATCACAAAGAAGGAGATTTTTTTGTTCCTGACTTATATTTAGAGAAAGAAGATTACGAAAATGATTATATTATTGGAAAGTATGGGCATTTAAGATTAGAATATTTAAAAAATCACAAAAAGGCTGAATATATAATAATGTTTATGAATAAGACCTTAAGAAAGCATATTGTAGAAACTGACAAACAAGCTAAAAGAAGATTTGAAATACTTATGGCACAAATGCTAGAGAAAAATCCTATTGATGAAAACTTAAAAAATACTGACCCTTTAAAATGGCTAGGTCTTATGAATAATTATAAATATTCAGTTGAAGAAATTATAATAAAAGAACTAATCTACATTTAGTTTTACAACTTTTGTAAGTTTTTTTGAAAAAATGCTATACTTTTTCAAATTTTTAGTGTATAATTAAATAAATTAAGGAATACTATGTATTGTAGATAGATATTCTACTAGGTCTGAAAGAGTTTAACTCAAATAGGACCTGACCCGAGCTAATTCCAAGAATTAGCAAAAGCCATTCAAACGAATGGCTTTTTATAATGTTTTCTAAATTTTACTTACTGTATTTATCCAATTTTTCACTAAATCTTTTTTTACAATTATATTATTATTTATACCAGTTCCCATAAAAGTTGTAGGTTTATTTTTTGCATGATAATCAGAACCTCCTGACATAAATTTATTATATTTTTTACATAAATTCATCATAAATTCTTTTTCTTCCTCATTAAATAATGGATATATACACTCTAGCCCATCAATACTTGTTGTTTGCAATATTTTTTCTATAGCATGTCTGTTATTATCAAATGAATATATTAACCCATGTGCTAAAAAGGCTAATCCTCCTGCCTTATGTATTTTATCTATTAAGGTTTGACAATCATCATAATATTTTGAAGTATTGTAATAAAAAGGACTATTCTTATTTCCTTCATGTTCTCTATAAAAAGTAATTCTATTTACTTGCCCTAAATCTTTTAATATTTGTTCATTTTCTTTATACTTTATTATATCATCACAAAATACCCAACATGCATATATTCTATTAGGATCTGCTATATCTACTTTTATATTCTCATCTACTTTAATTCCAAGACTTTTAGCAACATTTATAAAATGCTTTAAAATATCATTTTGAACTTGCATTTTGTCTTCTTTTTTTATGTTTATATTTTTATAATCGATGCCATAAGCTAAAATTTCTATATTAACATCATCAAAAATTGTCTTTATTTCTTAGCCAATTATAATCTCTCCACTAAATTTTCTCCTAACTTCTGGATGTTTTTCCAATTCAAAATATGCACCTACAGAATCATGATCAGTAATTGAAATCATTTCAAGTTTTTGTTGTTCTGCATTTTCTAATAATTCTTCCACTGAATCAGTTCCATCTGAATGATTTGTATGCAAATGTAAATCTATCATTTTTACACACTCCTTATAATCTTTTTTATTATTAAATTCTTTTATTTTTTAATAAGTTTATGATATGTCTAAAATCTTTACCATTAAAGAAATACTTTTCAGCTTTTGTAAATGTAATATTATTTTTTCTTTTGTAGTCTAGCTTATCGATTACTGTTAACATATCTGAAACTTGAAATAATCGTTTTTTAGTATGGTCAAATTCTATTCTTCTTTCTACTTTTGGATTAGTAGCAAATAAAGTATCTAGTATCGTTGCTAATGTTTCTTGCCCATTGTCATAATAGATAACAATTTTATCAAATGTATCAAAATATGCTTTATTATTATTTATAAATTGTCCTATCTCTCTTGCCAATGCCATATTAAGTTGCATTTTCTTGTTGATATATTTTTTATCTATGATTACAGTTCTTATCTTAACTTTAACTCTATTTGAAAAATAGAATATAGCCCAAAATATACTTTTTCTTCTTTCTAAATCAAAGTGTGAATAATCTCCTCTTTTAGCAACTAAATATGCTAAATGTATCATTCCATCATAATTAAGTTCATCTAATTTTCTGTTTAAATATTTTAGTTCATTTTCTATTGAATTAGAACTTTCGTGTAATGTAAATGAAACAGCATATAAGTCTGAACTTCCTTTTACAAAGCCAAAGTCTCCACTTTCATCTATAAATATATTTAATCTTTTTATTATAATCACCTAGTTTTCTTGTTAATATTATCTTTTTTAACTTTTTCTTTAGCATATTGACATATTTATACCATAAAATTGTTGTTTTCTCAACATTTTTGCCAAATAAAATTTGACTTTTTTCAAAAATCGTGGTATAAATTATCTGTATTCTAATTAGGAATACAAGAATATTGATGTCTTCTTTGGAATTTTACATTCCTCAGATGCCAGGCGAAAACGAGTCGCATATAGGATTGCGAGCTGGTTATTAGAAAGTGTGAAAATTTTAAAATAATAATAGTAAACTTGTCCAGTATTTATAAGTAATTAGAAAGCCATGAGTGCAAAGTTCAATATTCTATTTACATACACACTAAAAAAATGAGTACATAGTTAAAACTCAAATTTTGTTTGAGCTTATTAAAATTGTATTCAAGTAGGTAAATAGAGTATTGGTATATCGCTTATGGTCTTTTTGTTGTATATAAATTTTTGCCCTCTCTATTTATACAGAAACAAAAAGAGCTTAACAATTTATTTTTGGTATGTAAATAAATTGTTAAGATGAGCAAAAGAATATATGAATGATATTAAATATATTCTTTTGCTTTGGCGAAGCCAAACATAAATTATCTATCGCAAGATTAGATAATTTATGAGCCCTCCGCAAGGAGCCCACGACATCTTTCCAAAACGAAGTTTTGAAAGTGTCATAATGGGTTACATACTTTCGCAAGAAAGTTATGTAACAGCTCCCTTCGGTCGCTTGCTCAGCTACCTACAGAAAGGAAAATATATTGGACAAGAACAAAACAAATTATTCAGTAGCTAGAGTAGAAACTTATACTAAAACAAGTATTACTAAAGCTGAAAGACACAACGAACGAAAAAATAAATCTTATTCTAATATGAATGTTGATTTGACTCAAACACCTAATAATATTCATTACAAAAGATGTGAAACCACCTATAGTGAAAGATTGAAAGAATTGATTGATAGCAAGCAAGTATCTCTAAGAGGGTTACAAAAGAATGCCACACTATTTGATGAGCTTATATTTGATATTAACTCAGACTATTTTGAAAAATATGGTGGTTATGAATTTGCAAAAGAATTTTACGAGAAAGCCTTTCACTTTGCTGAAGAAGAAATGGGAACTGATAACATTATATCAGCAGTAATGCATGCAGATGAATTAAATACAGCTTTAACAGAAGAATATGGAAAACCTATCTATCATTATCACTTACATGTTGTAGCACTTCCAGTTGTAAGAAAAGAAGTAAAATGGACTAAAAAGTGTAAAGATAAATCACTAATAGGAACTACAAAAGAAGTAATAAATCAAGTAAGCCATAGTAATAAGTGGAAGTCAGAGCAAGTACTAGATAATCAAGGAAAGCCTGTCTATGATAAAAAAGGCAATGCAGTTTTAATAAAATCATATAGCTTGTTACAAGATAGATTTTTCAAATATATGTCCGATAGTGGATATAAAGACTTTATTCGTGGTGTAAAAGGCAGTAATCAAGAACATTTAGATGACTTACATTTTAAAATAAAAAAAGATACTGAAAGACTAGAAAAGATTACAAATAAAGTTGAAGAAAAAGAATCTTCTTATAATGATTATATGAAATATGATAAACAAATTGAAGATATTTCAAACTTAGGAAAGCAAAAGAAATTTTCTAAAAAGATTGAATTAGATCAAGAAGATTATAAAAGCTTGACTCAATATGCTAAAAAAGGAATTGTTGCAGATAAAGAAATTTATGAGCTTAATAGTAGAATTGATAATTTAAGAAATGCAGTAGACAAATGGAAATCTCTATATGATGACATTGTAGAAAAAACGAAAGATTACATCCATGCTATCAAACTTGCACCACAAAAAGTTACAAACTTTTTTAAAATTCTATTTGATAAAGAAAAACAAGATAAATTAGAAAAGCAAAGACTTGAACAAGAAAAAATACAAGCTGAGAAAAAAGCTCGTGAACAAGCTACAGAAAGAGAAAAACTTGAAAAGCAGAAATTAAAGAACTCTCCTGAATATAAGAAAAAAAGGAGGGCTGACAGAGATGCAAGATAATGAAAAAATATATAGAATTGAACTAACTAATGAATAATACGAATTTTTAGAGAATTTAAAGACTGAATTTTGTAATAAACTCTCTAAAATGAATGTTGAAGAACGTGCAGAATATTTTCAAATGTTGAAGAACGTGCAGAATATTTTCAAAGGACATTATTAGAATTATATAATTCACTAACAAAAAAAGATAAAAACGGATATGGTTATATTTTAGAGAGTGGACAATTACATCCAAAAATAGTAAATGAAATGGTAGATTTTAGTAATACAAATGTAGTATGTTTAGGTTTAGGAAATTTATACTGTGGAAGATATGGTAAACCAATGTATAAAGTATGATATAGAAGAAAGTTGGACATATGGATTGTCAAGAGCATATTTAACAAAGCATGCAAATGATTGGTATAATGCTAATGAAATGTTAAAAAAGGAATGTCCAAAATATGGAATAACATACATTGATACATCAAAAAATAGGGAAGAAATTTTAAAAGATACTTTAGAAAAAATAATTAAAGGAAAATAATAAAAATGAAAATTGCAGATTGGTTTAAAAGTTTTGTCAATCATTTTTGGGACATTTAAAAAAATGATTGACATACTAAGTGAAAATAATATGCTAATTTTTGCTCTAATAAAACACATCCTTAAAATTTTCTTCGTAGCACAGGACTTTGGATTTGCCATAAGTCCTAACCCCCTATATGTTATGACATAATATCATAACATGGGGGCTAATTTTGCTTATAAAAAAGTATATTATAAAAGAAAACTTCCATTTTTCAATGGAAGAAAAAGATAAATCTTTTTAAGGTTCAGTTAACTAACAATCTTAACAAACCTGCATGACAAGATGAGCTTTTGCAGAAAATTCACTGCACATATGCTCATAGTTGTGATACACATTCAATGCACGCTGTACCATATCCACGGCTCTATCAGTAGGCAATCCCAATGCTATCATCTGACGATAGTGTGCATTAGCGGTATTGTACAACTTATAAGCTTCACGAGCCTTGTCGCCATATACTTTTGCCTGCGCCTTGTAATAGGCAGACGCTTGGGTATTCAGTATAGCATTGAGAGCATCAAATTCCTGAACGAGCTCATCATCACGAGAACCAAAAGGGTTATTGTTTGCAATAATTACTTGTTCTTCTAATATATCAATTAATTGTTCTTTATCAAATACATCAAAAGGAATAAAACGCATAGCACTATTATTTGATTTTATATTTTTTCTACCCCATACATTAATTTGGTGCATATTGGTGCAAATAAAGTTACTAAAATAAGCAAAATTTTAAATACAATTATATTGTTGAAAAGTCCAGTAATTAACATTAGAATATATCCACTAATTCTGCCTAAATGCATAAATAAAACCACATAACTTACCCATTCCACTTTCCATTCTTCTATGTTACATTCTTTTACTAAATCTCCTTTTTTAGTATCATAAATTACTCCTAAAATACAAATTGAAATTGTATATACAAAATTATAAATGACTAATGTTATTTTGTTTATATCAAAAACTAGTCCTATAACACCTATTACAATTAAACTTGAACATAAATATAATACAAATTTGGAATTGTTTCTATTGTAAAAATTTTTATATAGATACATTGCAATCATAGAACATATAGAAAACACACTTGTTAATATTCCTAAATTAAATGATGTTTTAAATGTCATAATTGTAATAATGACTACTAAGGTTTGCATTGAGCTTTCTATTACACCATATGCAATTGCAGATTTTGTATATTTGTTTATTTTTATTTTTTGACTATTATTTAAATTTTCTAAAAATGTTTTTATACTATATTTATTTGTAATTAGTGTTTCATTTTTATCTGTTTTAATTTGTAATGAAATAATAATCTGTATTACAGATAAAATAAATATATATATAGCTATTTTTGTAAAAGAATATAATTCTATTGAACTTCCTAAAATAATTGGAGCAATTATATTTATAATTTTCCCTAATATTGTCTTTATAGACATATAGTCTTTTCTATTTTCGTTAGTTGTAACATCTATATATAATACTTCATGTGATGTCCAATAGAATACCTCTGATATACCATATAATATTGCTACTATTGGAAAATATGTGGCAATATTTTCTTTTAATATTACAATAAAGAGAATAAATACTGCTCTAAGTACAATTCCCATTGATAATACTTTTGTTCTGTATTCAGGATTACTTTTTACTACTTTTCCTATTAATACTTTTCCAATTCCTGACAAAGTGTACATTATTATATAATATATTGAAATTTGTATAATACTATCATTTGTAACTTTTAAAAAGTATGCTACTAAAAAAGTTTTCACAAAAAGAGAGGTTAGAGTATATATTAAATCACTTGACATTAATAATTTGGCACTTTTACATATCTTACTTTTCTTGTTATTCATATTATTCTTCCTTTTTTTATTATATTATCACTTGTTATAGCATTTACTATTTTTAAGATGATTTTGATTTTTGTTTTTCTTACTAGCAATATGTTTCATTACTATAAAATTTTCCAATACCCCACCTTATTTGATCCTACTCTCTCAATTATATTTTTATCTTGTAATTGTTTTAAATGCCTTGAAATAGTCGCAGTTGAAATTTTTGTAATTTTACTTATTTCTGGTATTGTATAATTAGGATTATTCATTAATACAGATAATATTTGCTTTTCTTTATCATTTATCTTATCATTTTTTTGTTTATTATCAGTGTCATATTCAAAAGGATTTTCTTTATATCTAAACGAAACTCTCAAAAAGTGCTCCATAAATTTAAAACAATTTTTATCATATGCATCTAATATTCTTAATACTCCAGATCCGATATTTTTAATTAAATCAACACCTTTAAATACTCTAATAAGTTCTTTATTTCTAGGTGCAGTAACGCCTGAAGTGACCCACGAAAGTTGGACAGTTTTTTATGCTACTTGTTCAAAATCCATTCTATATTGAATTGGACTTTTTCCTTTTAGCATTAATTTTATACGCTCATTATTATAATAATTTATATAATCAATAAGTTCTCTTTTAAATTGAGTAATACTTTCAAATTTCCTATCATAGAAAAACTCTGTTTTTAATAACCCAAAAAAGTTTTCTGCACAAGCATTGTCTAAGCAATTTCCTTTTCTAGACATGCTTTGTATAATCCCTTTTTTTGCTAAACGATTTTGATATTTCTCCATTTGATATTGCCAACCTTGATCTGAATGAAGAATCAACTTTGTATTATCTGAAATTCTTATAAATGCTTTGTCTAGCATATCTTCTATTTGATGAAAGTTTGGGCTTTCAGATATATTATAACTTACAACCTCTCCATTAAACAAGTCTACGAGGGGAGATAAATATATTTTTGTATCTAATACATTAAATTGAGTAACATCTATAACCTATTTTGAATTTGGCTTATCTGCTTTAAAATCTCTCTTTAATATATTAGGTGCTACTTTCCCATAATTGCCTTTATAGGAACGATATCTTCTCACTCTCACAAATGATTGTAACTCTAACTCTTTCATTAATTTATAAACGGGTTTTCTATTTAATTTATAGCCTCTATTTAAAAGCTCGTATGTAACTCTACGATAGCCGTATCTTCCTTTATTTGAATGATATATTTGCTTTATAACTTCTTTAACTTCTTCATATTTGTCTGGCTTTGAAAGTTTACTAATAATATCATAATAAGTGCTTTTAGATAATTCTGCTTTTCTTAATAGAGCCGTTATTTTATATTTTTGCCTCAATTCATAAACGGCTAATGCTTTTTCTTTTTTTGCTGGCTTGTTCTTTTTTGAACTAATGCTTGTAATTTTTTTAAGTAATCATTCTCCATTCTTAAATCTTCTATTTCTTTTAAAAGTTCTTCATTACTTTTATCAGATTTTATAGAAGACTTAGAAGTAGATTTTATTGATGTATTTGAATTAGTATTTTGTTTATTTTTCTTCTTTTTCACACGATTTATTCTTACTCTATCAATTGCAATATTCCTATTATTAAGCAAATACCCGAGTGCCTTTCTCATCATACATTTGCTTCCATAATACAACATTTGTAGAAGATGGCAATCCAAAATGAATAGCCATCTTTTCAAAAGATAAAGGGTTAGCATACATATATTCTACCACATCTACTTTGAATTTGCCATCATACTTTTGAATTGGCTTTGGTATAAGTCCATTTTTACCATAAATCCTATATCTATTAGTCCATACTCTTATCTGTTCTTGATGGACATTAAATTTTCTTGAAGCTTCTCTATAAGAATGCTTCCCATACACTACATATTTTACTGCTTTAAATTTAAAATCAAATGAATATTTAAACATACTGGTGAACCTCCATACTAAAATATTTTTTTGTCCAATATTTTTGGTTCACCTCACACTAATCACAAAACAGCCAAAAGTACAAAATCGCATTTCGTGTTTTCTTATAAAGTTAAACAAGGAGGTCTTAATATATGAGTTATGCCATTATAAGAAATGAAAAATATAAAAGAGAAAATTTAAAGGGAATATATTGTCATAATGAAAGAAGAAATAAAAATTATTCTAATAAAAATATAGATAAATCAAAATCACATCTTAATTATTCGATTAAAGAACCTACATATAGTTATGAGAAAGAATTTGATAAGATAAGAGAAAAATATAATTTAAAAGGACAAGTCAAAACTGTTAGTAATATAGTATGTGAATATATAATTACATCTGATAAGGAATTTTTTGAATCTATTGGAGAAAAAGAAACAAAAAGGTATTTTGAAACTGCATACAAATTTGTTTGTGAATATAAAAACTTAGGCGAACAGTATATTTTGTCTGCTAAAGTACATTTAGACGAAGAAACTCCTCATTTACATTTAGTTTTTATTCCTGTTGTTCATACTGCCGATAAAAAGGGAAATGCTATTGATAAAATTGCTTGTAGTGAATTTTGGAAAGATAAAGATAGTTATATTCAATTACAAAATGCCTTTTATTCTTATATAACTGAAAATGGTTTTGATTTAGAAAGAGGAAAATCATCCTCAAGAGAACATCTATCTGTAAAAGATTATAAAGAAATTACTAATTATGAAAAATCTAAACAAACACTAAAAGACATAAAAATAGAACTACCTAATGTTCCTAGCATTAAAGATTTTGGAAAGCTTACTGTAAAAAGAGATGAAAGAATACAAAAAGAAATTATAGAGCCAAAAGACAAAATTATTGATATGCTATACTCTGACAATAAGAAATTACATCAAGAACTAGAAAAACAAATAAATGCTATTGATAAAGCTGAAAAATTAGAAAATGAAAGACAATCAATTTTACAAGAGAAAGTAAATCTTGAAAATAAATGTATTAAACTAGAAAAGGATTTTTATAATAAAGAATTTGAACTAAAAAGAAATTTTGATAAAAAATATAATGAATTATTAAGTGAAAATATCTATTTGAATAAAATTATAAATACATTTGAAAAAACTATTAAAAAATTTATAAGTTGGGTTTGAAAAAGATTTGCAGTTAGTGAAGAAGATGCTCTTATAAGAGATTTTCAACAAGAAACTAATACTTTTATGAATCCAGATAAACAAATTGCATATGAAGAACAGCAAGAAGAATATGAGTTATAGCAAACGAGGGAAACCGTTTAAAGTTTCCCTCTGTGTGTGCCTACCGCTCATCATCGTCATAGCAATATTTTCTCTCTCGTTCTCTCGGACCTCTCTCAAAGCCTATTTTTCTAAGAAATGATGATCTGATATATTCAGTATCATCTCTGCCACAGTTAAATAAACTTTCAGCGACAGTCGCAAAAGCAATCATCCTTCTCCCTGCTCCATCAGGACCTACATCAATCTTACTTTCATTAACCTCTGTTAAATTCCAGTCATTGCGTTCCAAAGTATAGAGTGCATTGAGAAAATTAGTTGCTGACAATGTTTCGAGCTTTTCAACCATGGTAACGAATGCATCAGCTTGCCTCGTACCAAGTTCTTGTGCGATTTTCTGGTAAATAGCATAGAGTCTATCACCATCTAAATCGCTCATTGTAGCCCCCCGACCTGAGTAGAACTCTGGTCTGTCGGACATACCCTTTACTGAATAAACTATCTCTCTTGCTGAAATTGCCATATTGTTTTCTTCCTATAAAGAAATTTGTTCATTCTTCAACATTGAATGTAATTTAATTATAACACAATTATTTGCATAAATCAATTTTGGGGTCTTTTGTTGCTTTATTAGAGATATGCATATAAAAAAATAATAGTACAATAATATCTATAATAAAGCGAATAAGGTGAGAATATGAAAATTAACAAATACAATGAGTTTAGAAATATATCTGGCTCTGTTTTAAAAGAATTAAGATTAAAAGCCAATTTATCTCAACAAGATTTAGCAGAAAAATTACAATTACTTGGAATTGAACTAAATGAATTTTTTACAGATAAATTATTTAAAGATGTAGAAGAAGATTGATATTTTGCCGTTTATAGGAATACAAAAATTTCATTTGACATATAATAAAAAAAGTAGTATACTATATTTAACTTAAGTTATTCAATGTGAGGTCATTTGAATAGCACGAACTAAATGGGTAGCAACATTTAGTTCTATTTTTTTGTCTAAAAAATAGAAGTGCAGTAGCAATACACTTCTATCAACTATTTCTAGTCTTGTTTGTCTTCTGGCTTTTTGTCTTCGTATGTACTTAATAGTAACACAATTAGACGCCAGATTAATTCAAATGAGGTCATCCGAAATAGCACCTCCTCTCTCAAAGATTTCCTTTAAGAAAAGGAAGTTGTTATTATATCTAATTATTCTATAAAAAACAATGAAATTTGTAACCTTTTACAATTTTCTTGTACTCATTTTTTCAAAATCCTTTCAAAATTTGTTCATTGAAATTTTTAACATCACTTGTTAGAATCTATTCATAATTTATTTTAAGTATTTTTAAGTTTTTAGAAAAAAGGGAATTGATTATTACTAATTATGATAATATAATTCCTTTAACAAATAAATTTAAAAATGAGTATTTAGTTATAAGTATTCATTTGGATTACTATGCTTAAAATTTATTAGCAAAAATTTAACCAGTTACAGGGAGGTGCTTTTATAGTGTCAAATAAAGAAAAAATCATTGATTTATTTTACAATGAACATTTAAAACCGGTTGATATTGCTTTAGAACTAAATGTCAGCAATGCCTATGTATCAAAAGTAATAAAAAAAGATTTTAGGTATCATGAAGAAAAAAATCAAAGGAAACAACAAAACAAACAAAAGCATAAAGAACAAAGATTGAATACATGAAATTAAAACAAAAAACTAATAGAGATAGTTATGAAGCTCTTAAAGCCCAACTGAAACAAGATGCTGAAGAACTATCTTATTATTTTGACATTTCAGATCGTAGTTTTAGAAAATTTAATTCTAGTGCTTACAAGTATAATGCTAAAAAGAAAAGATTTGAAATAGACAGAAAATTAACGGTTTCAATAGATGTTCCAAAAGTAGTTTATTAACAAAAAGGAGGTACAATTAAAATGGATGTAAAAGAACAATATTCTATCATGTTTACAAATTACCCAGATATTATAAACATTGAACAAATGCGAAATATGTTAGGTGGAATTAGTTTAACCCTAGCCTATAGGCTTATTAAGGAAAATAAAATAAAAGCTATGAAAATAGGCAGACAATATAAAATTCCAAAAGCTAATATAATTTCATACATAATAAGTCAAAATTGAAAATAAATACATTCACACAAAAATAAGGAGGTTATTTTATGATAACAGTAACAGCTACATTACAGCAAAAGAAAAATATTTATTATGCTGTTTTATATTATAAAGATGAATTTAATAATATACAGCGAAAGTGGATTTCCACTAAATTAAAAGTTAAGAACAATAAGAAACTTGCAGAAAGAAAAGTTGAAGAAATAAGACATGAATATGAAAAAGCTCTAAATGAAAAAACAACTATTTCTGGGTTAGATATAAATAATAAAGCTAATATAAAATTTTGTGATTTTATGATAAATTGGCTAGATATTATAAAACCTAGAGTTGTAAAAACTACTTATGCAGGTTATGAAAGAATTGTAAAAGGTAAAGTATATAATTATTTTAAGAAATTAGATATTTCATTAAAAGATTTAAAACCCTATCATATTCAAGATTTTTATACAGAATTATATAATTTAGGTTTAAAAGGCAATACGATTCTTCGCTATCATGCAAATATTAGAAAAGCCCTGCAATATGCAGTAAAATGTGAATTGATACTAACCAATCTAGCAGACAAGATAGACAAGCCTAAAAAGGAACAATATATAGCAACCTATTATAATAAAGCACAATTGAATGAATTATTAGTTGCAATAAAAGACACACCTATTAAGTTACCTGTTCTTTTAGCCTTATATTATGGACTTAGGCGAAGTGAAGCATTAGGTATTAAATGGGACGCAGTTGATTTTGATAATAAAACAGTTATAATTAGACATACCATTTCACAAACAAAAGTAGATGGTAAGCTACAAATTGTTGCAGAAGATAAAACTAAAAATCAATCAAGTTATAGGACATTGCCTTTAATTCCAGAAATTGAGGAAATACTTTTAGAAGAAAAAGCAAATCAAGAATACAATAAGAAAGTATTTAAAAAATCATACTTAAACGAAAATGGTTATGTTTGTGTAAATACAGATGGCTCTATACTAAAACCTGACTATGTTTCACATAAGTTTAATCAAATACTAAAAAATAATAACCTAAAGTCCATTAGATTTCATGATTTAAGACACTCGTGTGCTAGTTTATTACTATCTAATAAAGTAAGTATGAAAGATATTCAAATATGGTTAGGTCATTCTAGTTATAATACTACAGCAAATATATATACTCATGTAGATACAGAATCAAAACAAAATTCTGCTTTAGTAATTGGTAATAGTTTAAACTTTACTGACCCTAGTCAAGATGATGACGAAGAAGATGAAGAAATGGAGTTATAAATAAAAATTGTTAGAAATGTTAGAAAATAAAAAATCCTTATTTAAGCCACTAAATAAAGATTTTATAAAAATAAAATATTGTGAATTTTGTAGAACTACAAAATTTTTTATAATTAAAACCTCAAGTACAATCTTCCGAAACACTTGAGGTTCTAATGGTGCGAACAACGTAGATATCTACAACTTTTTTCACACCCTTAACGATTGCTACAAATATCAATCAATTTATTGTCTTTACTTTAACATAAAATTTATAAACTTTCAAGTAATTTTTAGTATTTTATATCAAATATTTCAATAATTTCATTTGGTGCAATATCTCTATAAAAAGTATAATCCATTCCAATTTTTCTCTTTTCTTTATATCTACACTGCATTATATATATTATTCTTTGTAACTCTGTTTCTGACATTTCTTGTAAACTAACTTTGATATTAACTATACAAGGCACTCCTATAATGTGAGTTTTTTTCCATTTTTCAATCCCTATAATAGGTTCTATTATATCTTTTATTAATTCACCACCCCAATAATTTATAAAATCAAAAACACCTTTTGATTTAAATTCTCTACTTTTTATTAAAGGAGCAGTAACATGAACTGAATTTCCGCTAGTTTCATATTTATAGTTATATATAAGATTTCTAAAATTAATATTTTCCTCTTTATAATATAAGTTTTCTAATATATTTATATAATAATCTTTTAATAAATCACTTGTAGCTGGTCGCAATAATCCATTTTTTAATACAAATTGTTTATCTGGTATTCTAGTATAATGATAAAAATTACAATACAACGTATTAATATATTCCAAGAAATAAGTAGAAAGTTTTGGAAATTCCGTTAATTTATTATCTTTTAAATATTCTAACACTTGTTTAGGATATGTTTCTATATCATCTAAATCTATTATTTTTTCCATGTTTTCACCTCTAATAATTCGTTATCAATACTTCTTTTGTAACTTGACTTTTGTCTTTCAAATGGTAGTTTGAATTGCTGTAATTATAGTTTAGATTATGTATGTTATATTGATTTTCTATCGCCCAATTAATCAATATTTCATTTTTTAATCCCTTATGCTCTGTAACATTTGAAAGTGCAAATTTTATACCATTTTTATTTACTTCATTCAAATATTCTAATAATTCTTTCTCCTTATTCTCATTCCAACCATCATTTTCATTATAACTTGCATCCCCTAAATAATATGGTGGGTCAAAATAGCAAAAATCATTGTTATTTAAAGATTTTAGTTCAAACTTTTTATAATCTGTATTAACAAAAGAAATATTTTTAACAACTAATTTTCTACAAAATTCCAATAAATTTTTCCTGATTGAACTGTTAAAATCTCTCTTTCCAACTGGCATATTATATTCACCATTACTATTAAATCTAATTTGATGATTAAACGCATAAATTACCAATGTCAAAAACATAAAATCTCTTTCAGTTGAATCTTTCATATGGTTATAATCATTTCTTAAATTTAAATAGTATTGTTTATTATATTTTCCAAGCCCTGATGAACTATCTTCTCCATAAAATGCATATCCATTCTTGTAGGTATTACTTAAATTATATTTTTCAATAATTGCCTCAATCTTATTAACAATGTCCATATAATCGTAATTTTTAAAGAGTTCTAATATTTTAATTAAATTAGTTTCTTTATCTATTGCAATTATTTTTTTTGCGTTACTATTAACTGCAACATTGCCACCACCACAAAAAAAATCAACAAATGTATCTATCTTTTTAGGAAATAAATTTGCAAATTGAGATAATAGTTTGTATTTTCCTCCTGTATAATTTAAAGGAGATTTTGCAAAATAATGGCTATCTTTTAATTTTACTTGACTGTCTTCACAAACCTTTGTTGTTTCGCATAAAAATAATCTCTCCTTGTGATTAATTGATACACTCCTTCCTGTTGTAAAATTATTAAAAGATTTTTCAAATACTTGAACTTTTCCTCTCTTTTCTAGTATCTGCTTAATTTGTAAATCAGATATTTTAGCATTACTTCTACTGTTTGACTTATCTCCTGTATTATTATAAGAAACCAAAATATATTTACAGTTACAATTTTTTATTAAGTCTTCAAAAGCTTCTATTGCTTTATTTGTGCAATATTTACTTTTCAAATTTGTTCTATCCATTTTCTTTGCAACCCCATATACCTTTGGCTTGTCCCAACTAGCAATATTTTCTAGTAAGTGATAAGCATCACAATATTGTCTTGAGTTATAGGGTGGATCAATATATACTAAATCAGCCTTTACACTTTTAATAAATTCATTTGCATCTAAGTTGCTAATATGTGATCTTTTTTCGCCTTTTTCAGCAACATCAAGCATATACATAAAGAACTTATCTTCTATATTACTTATTTTCCTATAAGCATCATAATGCCCAACAGTATTCGCCACTTTGTCCATTGAATATATAAGACTTGCTATCAATATACTTTTTTCTCGCTCATTAATTTTTTGATAGCTAAATTTACTTTCAATATCATCTCTAATAAAACCAATCTTTTTGCAATCCTTATGGCTAAAATATGTATCACTAAAATTTTCTGAAAAATAGTTTTCTTCATCTATTTCCATATCATTATAATTATTAATTATTTTTTCAAGCTTTTTTATATCAACCTTCGTAGGCTCATAAAATGCTTTATAACTATAACAATTTGATTTTAAATAATCATTAAAATATACTTCTTTTCCGTTTTTTAAAAACAAACTGCCTACTACACCTGTTCCAGCAAATACATCTATCACAGATTTAACATCTTCGCAATGCTCATTCACAGTATCTTCAATAAAATTTAGTAACTTATATTTACTACCTAAAAATCTTCTATTGTTTATCTCTAGTTTTTTTATCATATTTTCATTTCCTTTCAAGGCATCTTATGCACACTGAAATTATAACAATAAAAAAAGAGTTTTTCAACTCTTTTTTACAAATTATTAACTTTATTTTTTATGAGTTTTTCATACCACTCTAAATCGTTGATTTCCGTATCTTCATAAGCATTTTCAAATATCTCAAATAGCATTGAATATTGTACTTTTAAATTAATTAACTTTATTATATCTTGAATGGAAAGAGAAATAATTTTCAAACCAGTTTTCACAGAATTATTGCCTCTAAATTGATAACTCTTTCTCGATCTAAAGTCACTCAACACTTCTTCTTGTAATATGTTAGCCACAAAAACAGCGTATGTATTATCATTATCATTTTCTTGAATTTCTCTCATTAAATGCCTTGATACAGGTTCCATTTCATTTTTTCTTTGTGATGTTGATTCTGTCAAAGTAGCTTCTAATAGGACTTTATGTTCTGGATAAGTATCAGTCTTATTATATTCATATACTATATCAGCAGTTCCTCCTGCCGCATGAGTTTTTGGTAATAAATTGGCATCTAAACTTAATTTCATATATTCTAATATATTACCACTTTTACTACTAAATCTATACCATGTAATACCTAAAATATATTCAAATATTGTTGGTATATCAGAGTTCCAATCAATATAGTCATTAATTGCATTTCTATCATTATTTTCAATATTTTTAAATAATTCAATAAGTTGCTTCTCACTAAATTTATTATCAATCAATTCATTAAATCTTCTTAATTTTTCATCTTCGATAAATGTTTTAATACTATTTCTGTTTACTAATTTATTTGGATAATCAGTCTGAATTTGAATTATTACATCATCAACATTTATATCAAGGCAATTATATATTTTATTAAATTCAATATCCTTTGATATAAATTCTTCATATTTATCTTTATTTAAAATTTCCGTATTTACTATTTCTTTAGAAATGTTTAAAAAGAAATACTTAGGAAACAAATCTAATTCTATTCTATCATCTTCAAAAATGACAACATCAGATAATGAAAT
The DNA here is from genome assembly GCA_022797145.1 of Clostridia bacterium. Taxonomy (GTDB): domain Bacteria; phylum Bacillota; class Clostridia; order TANB77; family CAG-508; genus RGIG8482. The sequence continues at coordinate 32,970 of JAAWKA010000007.1, read as the reverse complement.
ATACCTTTTGTTTAAATCTGCATAATCTTCTAATGTAGCTTTCCATTTAGCAGTATGCATTATCTTAAAAAATTCTACAGCATATTCTGTTTTATCTTTAAAATTAAATAAAGGTATTTTTTTTATCTCTTCTAGGTATTCTTCTGTTAATATTCTTGTAGAATATTTAAAGTACTCTTTCCAATATTTTGCAACTTTAGAATTTTTCTTTGTTTGTTCTTTTATAAATGCCACTATTATATTTAAAGCTTCTTCATCAAAAGTTCTTTGTGATGTTGCATATAATTTTTCAAAGAAGTCATACATTGGTTTTACATATTTAGTTCCTTTTCTTCCCATATCTATAATAGCAAACTCTTCAATATTGTTTATTCCGTTTTCTTTTATAAATTGGATAGCAGCCTTATAATTAGACATATTTTCCATCTTGTTTTGAATAATATCCTCTATTGTTTTTTGACTATTTCTAAGCATTTTTATATTTTCTAACATTAAATCTATATATTCACCGCTAGTAGCTAAAGGAAGAACATAAGTAAATTCATCTTTTGATAAATATTGTAATTCTGCTAAAAAATATAGTAATACAGCAAATGGCTTTACATTAATCCCATTATCAGTTATTTGAAGTTTTAATAATTGTTTTAAATATAGATAACTATCTTTATTTATATTAAAAATATTATCATCTTTAAAATTTTCACTTTCAACTATAGCAATTATTTTGTTTCCTATTTCTGTTATGTGCCTATTATCATCTATTACACCCATTTGAACTAATCCAGAAGTTTTTTGTCTAGCATCTTTAGGTTTATTATTTGCTTCTCCTGTAATAAACTCTTTAGACAACATTTTATTATAATATTCTTCTTGAATTTTATTATTTCCAGTCCATTGTTCATTAGGACTTTCGTTCCATAATTCATCTAATATTTGTAGTTGCTTTTCTATTTTAAAGTTTAAGTCTTTTACTCTAAAGCTAGTAGTTCCTAAGCTCCAACAATAACTTTGAAATTTAATATCATCTAACATAAAATCTCTCCTTGTATTAACATTATTCGCATTATATCAAACAATATAACAATTTACAACATTTTCACACATAATAAAATCACCCAATTTTCACACATAATAAAATCACCCAATATTAAAATCGAGTGATTATATTTTATTACACATAAATCAATTCACTAAAAACAATTTCTTCAGCTTGTGCCTTAATAGAGTTCATAGTACCTACCCAATAAAGTATATTTGTATTTTTCATATCTTCAGTCAAATCACTTTTAGATTTTAACTCACTAATAATCTGATGCACTCTATTATCTGCCGTTTCTTGTATTTCTTTCAAATGTGCATTTAATGTTCCATTCATAAGCATTATAGTATAATCAGCGTTTTTGTGTTCTTTCAAATATTTTAATCTCATTCTTCCATATTTATTTAAAATAAGTCGTTCTTGTTTAGGCATTACTAGGTTTGGTATATAGTAATCTCCCTCTAAATGATATTCAATACCTGTTCTTCCATCAATTTTTGTTTTTGGTAATTCATTATTCATAACTTTTTTTCCTCCTTTTAAAATCTGGTATCATTATCTTTCTTTTTATTTTTGCTTTGCTTGTTTTCATCTGGTATAGTTACTTTTCTAGCAATATTATTTGCAATTTCATTATCGTTGCTGTCAAAAATACCATTTTTATATAAATCATCACTAACAATTTTATAGTTATTATCTTTGTTATAACAAATTCTTTTGTGAAAATAGCTCATAATGCTATGCCAGAAGTTTTTAAATTTTTGTAATTCCTGTTTTATCTTTTCCTTTTCAGTTTGTAAGTTGCCAATAATTTTATCTTTAGTAGATATTTCACTTTTAAGATTGCCGATTTCATTATCTTTTAGTTCTATTTCATATTTAAGTGAACGATTTTCCTTTTCTATTTCAAATGCAGAATGCTCAAAATCTTTAATCGCCATATTTAAGTCATTTACACTTCTAACTGTCTGGGTTATATCTTTCACATCTTCCGTATAACTTTTGATTCTCTGGACATCCTCGTTTGAAATAACCATATTATTTTTGTTTAGTTTAGTAGGTTTTAGGCTATTTAAAATTTTGTTTATATCATTACTAGAATTATCAAGTATTTTAGTTTGAGTATTAGCTTTTTCAAGTTTTTGTTCTTTTTTAGCTAGTTGTTTCTTGATTTCTCTGTAATTGCTCATTTCATTAACATTGATGTCTTGATTTCTGCCTTTTTGCTTTTGCTTTAACCTAGTATTAACTTAATAAAATTTGTTATATGACTTAATACAATCATTTCTCATTTTATCTTGTATTTCAGTAAGTGTTGCTTTTGTAAATAATTTACTTTTTCCTACTTGTTTTTTCATTCCTCTAGTGCAATTTAAGGTTACTGGAACACCTACAATGTGCATATGGGGAGATGTTTCGTCAAAGTGTATTGTTGCATTTGCTATTTTAAAATCTGGTACAATTTTAATTAAGTCTTTTACTTGCTCATTATATACATCAACCATTTTAAGTCTATATCTTTCGTCTTTATCATTCCAAAAATCCATATCTCCCAGTTCTATTATAATTTCACAAGCAATATCATTTTGAGATTCACATACTTTTGTAAAGTAATTATCTATTTTTCTATCATTTCTAGTTTGCTTATTGTTGTATTCAATTCTAGCTTGTTCAAACTCATCTAAATATACTTGTTTTACATCATTTACAATATCATTTGTCCCATATATTGTTCTAATTAGTTCTGTTTGATTATCATAATCTCTCAAATTATGCTTATTTACATCTGACAAATCTTTTGCATTTTGAATTGCATTATTAGACAGAGAAGTAGTACCAGATACATTTTCTTTTGCAACTTTCTTTGCTAATTTACTTTTGTTTTTATCACTACCCAAGTGAAAAGAATATGCTAATTCTTGCTCCATAGAATCCCTCCTTTGAAATTTCTTCGTAGCATAGGACTTCGTCTTGACAGAAGTCCTAACCCCCTATATGTTATGACGTGCCATCATAACATGGGGGCTCTGCGAGGCAATAAATTTTATCTCGCAAAGCTAAAATTTATCAAATTAACTCACTACAAAATTGATATTTGCTAATCGCAAATACAAATTTGTTCTCGTTAATTTGTTGTTGCAACATAGATAATATATAAAGTAATAGTTGCAACAATTATTCTGCTTTTTCTTCGCAGAATTTTACTGGCTTAACACCTATTGAAATAGGGATAGGCTCTTTTGTATAAATTACACTATCGTTTGTTTCATCTGGTATATAATCAAATGCAGTATCTATTTCTTGCATTTGGAATTTATCTTCTTCATTGATGTAGAGTATTCCAAATTTATAAGTTTCCATTTTATTATCTGGATCTAGCTTGTAATAATCTTCTAAAGGAAATACTCTAACAATAGCAGAGTTATCTTCAGCAAAGTTGAAATAAAACATTTGCTTATCAACGTAGTAGTTTGCCTCTGTATAATGAACATCATAGTATTGTCTTAATCTCATTATGATTTCGCCGACTTCTTTTTCTGGTAAATAATTACTAAATCTTACACTACCAAGCACATTACCTAATATCATAGGTTTTGTAGTATCAATATAACCGTTATCATATAATTCCTGACAAGGTTTGCAAATTGAGTCTCTAAAGTTTATTTGTTTTACAATTACTGTGTTACCAACTAAAGCAAGTTCTATATCATCAACATATTTCATTATGAGTTCTGCTTGTTCTTGTCTAGTGTAGTCTTTCCACATTTTAGTTCTTGCTTGATATTCCTTATCTAGTTTGACTTTGTTAATAAAGTCAATATCTCGTTTTAATAAAATATCTTTTGGTGTAAATTTTAGTTCTTCGGTACAATCAGTAGTTTCTAGTTTACTTTCCAATTCATTTATAGCATTTTCAACTATTTTCTTTTCTTCGTTATATTCCTTTAGTTCAAATACTCCGTTAATATATGCTTTTTTAATTCTTTCGAGTTTGTTATTTTGTTCTTTTATTTCTTTTTCTAATTGTTCTTTAGGCTCATCGAATTTTTGCTTTATCATAGGCAAGAAAAATTGATTTACAACAGAGTCATACTCTACTAATTCACTAATAAACTGATTAAAATAGTCATTGATAACTTTCTCTTTAAATTCAATTTTGCAATCATTACAATAGTAGTAGAAGTAGGCATTACCATTTTTCTTTGTAGTAGCTTTACCACCTAATATTCTGTTACATTTAGGACATTTCAATTTTTGCAAGTATAAATATGTCAATGTTCTTTGATAACTTCTTGAATTTTTCTTTTTCTGCACTTGACAATCCAACCACATTTCTTTTGAAATAATAGGCTCAACTACATCTTCATAATAAGTTGGGTGTTTTGTTCTTTTTCCGTGAACAAAATCTCCTTTATATATTTCATTTTCAAGAATTGTTTGTATAGTTGAATCTCGCCAGTTATCTTTTTCTAATACTTTTTCTTCGTTAAATAGATTACTTATTTTTTGATAAGAGTAGCCATTATAGTACAAGTCAAATATTCTAACTACAATATCTTTAGTAGAATAATCTATTACTAGCCTTTTATCTTCGTGCTTATAGCCTAATGGAGCAACGTGTGGAATATGTCCTGACTTTATTGCTCCTGCTAGTCCTACTTTTGTTCTCTCGCTTGTTCTTTCTATTTCATTTTGACTAACACTCATTAAAAGTCTTGAAATCATTTTGCCGTTTGCAGTTGTAGTATTTATTTCATCATTTGCACAATCAAGGTAAGCATTATTTTCGTCTAAAAAAGTTATTAGTTTTTCCCAGTCACATATACTTCTTGTTATTCTGTCTAGTTTTAGGGCAACAATAGTATTTATCTTTTTAGATTTAATATCACTTTTTAATCTTTCAAACTCTGGTCTATAATTACCAGTTTTAGCACTTATTCCAGCATCTTCGTAGTAGTCTACTATCTCATAGCCTTTAAATTTACAAAAAGTTTTTAGCCTTTCTCTTTGCTCTGGAAGACTAAATCCCTCACGAGCTTGGTCTTCGGTGGAAACTCTCATATATAATCCACATTTTTTCTTTTCTTCGTTCAATTCTCACTCCTCCTTATAAAACAAAAAGAGACATCAAAGTACACGAGTACTACTGACATCTCTTAAATCCATTTATCATAAACTAAAATATAATAATGCAATATAATATAATTTTTTCAAAGTACTCATATATCTAGCTCTTGTCGAGCAAATATAAATTTTTTATTGATTATATTATACTACGATTTTGAGAAATGTCAAATATTTACAATTATATGTTTTTCAAATATTCTTCTAACTCTGATAACTTAATCTTTTTAGTTAAGTTAGAGATATACACATCATTAGAGTAATTAAAAACTAAAAAAGTAATATTTTTAATAATCACTCTATGTGGCTCAATATATGTAAGATTAGTTTTTTCTAATTTTCTAATGCTACCATTGATAAAAATAGGAGTAACTTTAGAAAACTCACATATAAATTTAAGTCGTTGTTTTAAACATTCCTCAAACTCTAGTTCTTGCTTAACTATCTTCATTTCAAGCACCATCCTTTCCTTTTGGATGGCAATTTTGCAATAAAAAAATACCATCCTTTTCAGAATGATATTTGTATCGTCTGTTCAATTTACAAATTAACAAAATCTTAATAATAAATTATTAAGATTTTGTAACATTCCTATAACTTATCTGTAATCGGCATAGCCTCAACAGCTAAGAAAAGTTCGAACAGATACGTCGTTGGTGCAGATGACCGGAATCGAACCGGTACGGTTTATTCAACCGCAGGATTTTAAGTCCTGTGCGTCTACCAATTCCGCCACATCTGCATTTAATTGGTAGTATTTATGCCATTTGTAATTATAAATGTTTTTATTATATATGTCAATATAATTTTTAAAATTTAAAAAAATATATTAATATTTTACTGTATTAGTTAAAAATCTCTTTTTAATTGTTTTACTATACCAATTATTTTACCAGAGATAGTTCCTATTTCATTATATGTATACTTATCATTTATAGGTTTTAAAAGTAATGTAGTACTAGCTTTTATAACTTTTCTAATAGTAAGAATATTATTATTCATAAAAATAACAACGAAATCATCTAGTTCAAAATTACTTTGCTTCTTTACTATAACTATATCATTTTCTATAAAAATTGGAGACATACTATCATCAATTACTTTAAATGCAAAAAAATCTTTTGCATTTATTGCTATATCTGTACTAATTTCAATAGTTTCCTGACAGTGGTCTTGTAATAAAAAAGTAGAATCTATATTAGAATTATTAAAAAATGGAATGGATATTACAGAAGTATTTGAAGAATTTTCCTTTGGCTCATCTATACACATTAAGTATGAGGGAGATATATTAAATATTTTAGAAAGGATTTTAATAGAAGAGCTTTTAATATTTTTTACTTCACCTTTTTCATATTTTCTAATTGCAGATTTTTGTACACCTATATACTTACCTAATTCTTCTTGAGTTAAACCATTTTTTATTCTTAATTCTTTTATTCTTTGCCCCATATCCATCTTAGCAACCTCCTTAAGTGTCTTAATAATAACACAAAGTAAGTTAAAGTGCAAGTTTTTTGCCGATTATTACAAAAAATTAAAAAAGCTTGACATATTTTGCTATATATTATAACATCTATAGTGTCTTATAAAGACACTATAGATGTTATAATATATTAAAAAATGAAAAAATGGGAAAGGATGTAAGAGATATGGTAAAAGAAGAATTAGTAAAATTGTTAAGAAGCTACAATGAAAACAAATCAAAATTATTTATTAGAAAAAGAGAAAAATGTACATTAGAAGAGGCACTAAAAGATAATATTATAGAAATAAAAATAACGAAAAATCATGAATTAAATAGAAATAAAAAAGTTAAAACTAATATATCAGATAATGTTATGGCCACATTAATAAATGAAAAAAACAAAAGAGAAGAAATACAAGAAAGAATAAAAAATATAGAAAATGAAATCTTATTACTCAAAGATAAAACAGAAGAAGTAGATATAAGATTGAGAGGATTAAAATATAAAGAAAGAGAAATTATAAAAGCATATTATATAGAAGGAAGAAGCTATGAAGACATAGGAAATAGAGTATATTTTAGCCTATTTGAACAGACAAGATCAGCAGATACCATAAAAAAAACTATAAGTAAAGCAATGGACAAAATTCAAAAACTATAAAATATTTATTAATTATCCTGAAAATCACTATAATTCATCAACTTAACATGCTATAATCAAACAATAAAATATTAGATGAAATACATATGTAAAGAACAGTAAGTAATTCTAGAAATAAAAGTCTTAAAAACTAATTTATACATAATAATTTAATATATATCATTATAAAATTAAAAACATACGTTCTTTTTAAAAACCATATAATGGAAATAAATAAAATATAAAAAAAATATTTTTCTACAAAAAAAAATAAAAAAATACTGATGAATAAAGGACTTTTTGGAAATAAAAAACGAATTTGGTAAAAAAAACAAGTAAAATATTAGAAAAAGTCCTTGAATATTTTTAAGATACGTTATACAATATGAATACAAAAAAATCGGATAGAGATACTTGGTCTGGAAACTAAAATCTCTACCCGATACATTGTACACGAAAGTATACTTATGCATATCTATTATACCTCGTGTACTTAAAAGTGTCAACTAATTTCGACAGAGCTTTTACGACATATGACGACAAATGGGGAGGTAAATATGGATAAAAAAATTTTAAAAGAACTGCTAGATGAGATACAAAAACAATGTGAATTTAAAGAAAGAATATTTATAAAGCTATTTCCAAAATCATTTATTAAGATATTCAATATAATAAGAGTATATTTAATAAACAAAATGTTAAAAAAGTAGAAAAAGTTCCTATTATATAAATTAAACAATCATGTTTATTTTATATAAGGAACTTTTCATTGTGATAGATAAAAAGTTAGCTTTTTATACAGCAAACATCACTAAAATTAGCAACATCCGCCACAATTATTTCCACCACAACAACAAATTAAAAGAATTATAACTATGATCCAAATACAGTTATCACCACCGAAACCGCATCCGCATCCGCAACCTCTATTTTCTGGCATTATCATTTCCCCCTTTCAAAATATAAATGTACTTTTCTGTTAGGGCAAAAATTCACCTAGTTGCATCCGCAATTTCTGTTGCCACAGCTACAGAAAAGTAATAGGAACAAGATAATGAACCACAAAATTTCACTATTACAACAATTTCCCATTTTAAGCAACCTCCCTATAAAAGAACTAAGTTTTTTGTTCTTTAGTATGGTATATATTATTCAATCTAACAAAGAAGTGTTACAAAACAAAAAATAAAGATTTAACATACTCAAAAAGAAGTAAAAGAAAAAGTGTAGATTTTTTTATTTTTTTATGATAGAATTTTTTTGAAAATACAAAAGTAAAGAGAAGAGGTAAAATAAAAATGGGTAATATTGTATTATTAGATGAACTAACAATTAACAAAATAGCAGCAGGAGAAGTAATAGAAAGACCAGCATCTGTAGTAAAAGAAATGGTAGAAAACTCAATAGATGCAGGAGCAAATATTATAAACATAGAAATAAAAAATGGAGGAATTTCTTATATTCGTATTAGTGATAATGGAAAAGGGATAAAACAAGACGACTTAGAAATTTCATTTGAAAGACATGCTACAAGTAAAATTAGAAGTGCGGAAGATTTGGAAAATGTTAAATCTATGGGCTTTAGGGGAGAAGCATTAGCAAGTATTTCAGCAATTTCAAATGTAGAAATGATATCAAAAACAGAAGAACAACAAATAGGAAATAAAATAATAGTAGAAGCTGGAAATGTAAAATCTATAGAAGAAATAGGCTGTCCTGTAGGAACAACAATTACAGTACAAAATTTATTTTTCAATACCCCAGTTAGATATAAATTTCTAAAGAAAGACTATACAGAGTCAGGTTATATTGAAGATATAATTACAAGACTTGCATTAGTAAATCCCAATATTGCATTTAAACTAATTAATACAGGAAAAACTATAATACAGACCTCAGGAAATGGAAAAATTCAAGATGTAATATATGCCATATATGGGAAAGATATAGCAGCAGGTGTTTTAGAAGTAGACTATAAATATGAAGAAATATATATAAAAGGAGTAATAGGTAAACCAGAAATAGCAAGATCAAATAGGGCAAATCAAATATTTTTTGTAAATGGCAGATATGTAAAAGATAAAACCTTATCAAGCTCAATAGAAAATAGTTTTAAAGGACTATTGCCAGTTGGTAAATACGCATTTTCAGTTTTAAATATAGAAATTGAACCAAGCAAAGTAGATGTTAATGTACATCCTGCTAAATTAGAAGTAAGATTCCAAGAAGAAAGTAAAGTATTTAAAGCTGTATATCATGCAATAAAAGAAACTGTATTGAAAACAGAGCTAGTAGAAAATATAAAACAAGAAGAACCAACGATAATATCAAAAAAAAGGCAAAACCAACAATCAAATATAACAGATTTGTTTAGAAAAATAGTAAAAAATGCAGATAAACAAGAAACAAACATAAATGATATAACAAATAACAATATGATTATGGACATATACAACAAGAGAAATAATGAAAAAGAAAATATAAAACCATATTCTATACAAGACACACAAACAATTTCTATACAAAAACAATCTGATTATAATACATCAAACTCAAAAAAGATGGATGTAGTAAAAGAACTTCTTGCAATGCAACAAAGATTAAAACAAGAAGCTGAAAATAGTAATATAAAAACAGATATTGATGAAATCATAAGACAAACTAATAATATAAAAGAAGGAACAGTAAATAATGAAAAAATTGAAATAGTACAAGATACTATTAATATAGATACTGTACAAACTAATCAAATCTTGGAATTGGAGAAAAAGGAAAATTATAATAATCAAAATATAAAAATAAGACAAGAAAATAAAATTGAACAAGAGATACAAAAAGGGGAACAAGAATTAAAAGCAGAATTAAATTCACAAATATTTGAAACACAAGAAAAAGATATAAAAGAAGATAATAATATAAATATAGATGAAAAAATAGAACAAGAAACCAAACTTACAGACAAACAAATAAATGAAATGATAGAAAAATTAGACAAAATGGAAGAACACAATATAGAACATAATAAAGAATTTGTTGGAATGTATGAAAAAATATTTGGAAAATTACCAGCTTCAGTAGAAGAAAAGAAAAAGCAGGAAGAACAAAAAATGGATGCATATGAACTAATAAAAGATAATAATATATCTGTATTTGAAGAAATAGAAGAATACAATAAACCAGTATATAAATTTATCGGAATTGCATTTAATACATACATAATAATAGAAATAAAAAAAGAAATGTATATTATAGACCAACATGCAGCACATGAAAGAATAATGTATGAGAAAGTAAAGAAAAATTATTATTCAGAAGAAAAAAAAGACTCACAAATATTATTACTACCAGATGTAATTACTCTAACTCATAAGGAAATAGATATATTAAAAGATAATATAGAAATGTTTGAAAAAGCAGGATTTTTATTAGAAGAATTTGGAGAAAATACAATAAAATTAACAGGAGTACCAGACATATGTATAGAGCTAGACACAAAAGAGTTATTTTTAGAAACATTAGATGAAATAAATACAGTTGCAAGAACAGCAAAGCAAGAAATAGAAGAAAAGTTTATTGCAACAGTAGCATGCAAAGCAGCAGTAAAGGCAAATATGAGCTTAAATAAAGAAGAAGTAGAAAAATTAATAGAAGACTTACTAGAACTACCAAATCCATTTACATGTCCACACGGAAGACCAACTGCCATAAAAATGAATCAAGAAGATATAGAAAAAAAGTTTGCAAGAAGAAAATAAAGGAGGAAATATGATAGCAATTTTCATAATATCAATTATAATATATACAATAGGAATAGTAATTATATATCATAATACCTATAATCTTGAGAAAATAGAAAAAATAAAATTTACACTAATATCAGCAATAATAATATTTATAATAACAATAACAATATGTAATATAAGTACAAAAAATATACAAGTAGAGAACGAAGAATACCTAAAAATAACGAAGACAACAGCAATACTAATACTTTCTCCAATAAATCTGATAATACTAGTACCATATCTTGCAGCAGGAATAAACAAACATAAAGAAAAAAAACTATCTCCTCAAATATTAACTAAGAGAATAATAATAACAATAATACTAACAATATTAATAGCAATTTTTGAGATAGGATATATAGAAAATTTTCAAATAGGATTATTACAAAGTGCAAATAAAATATAGAGGAGATATTATGGAAAAGAAAAAGGTTATTATAATATGTGGACCTACAGCTTCAGGAAAAACCAACCTATCTATAGAACTTGCCAAACAAATAGATGGAGAGATAGTATCAGCAGATTCCATGCAGATATATAAGGATATGGATATAGGAAGTGCAAAACCAACCAAAGAAGAAATGCAAGGAATAAAACATTATATGATAGATATTGTTTCACCAGATCAAAGATATAGTGTAGCACAATATAAAAAACAAGCAAAACAAGCAATAAAGGAAATAATAGAAAAAGGAAAAATACCTATAATAGTAGGAGGGACAGGTTTATATATAGACTCACTGATATATGAAATAGAATATCCTGAAATAGAATTTGATGAAAACTACAGAAAAGAACTTGAAGAAATTGCAAAAGTAAACTTAGAAAGCTTATATAAAAAAGCAAAAGAAATTGACCCTATAGGAATTAAAAAAATAAGTCAAAATGATAGAAAAAGAATTATAAGAATAATAGAAATATATAAACAAACAGGAAAAACAAAAACACAGCAAGAAATAGAATCAAGGAAGAAAGAAGTAGAATATAACTATATCATGTATGGCATAAACTTAGAAAGAGAAATTTTATATCAAAAAATTAACAATAGGGTAGATAATATGATAGAACATGGATTAATACAAGAAGTAAAAAAAGTAAAGCAAAAATACAAAGAACATCCCACATCAATGCAGGCATTAGGATATAAAGAAATAAAAGATTATCTAGACAAAAAAATATTAAAAGAAGAAGCAATAGAAAAAATAAAACAAGAAAGCAGGAGATATGCTAAAAGACAGCTTACTTGGTTTAAAAGAAACGAACAAATTATATGGCTTGATGGGGAAAAGAGTATACAAAATAATATTAATATTATTTTGGAGGGAATAAATTGAGAAAACAAGTTAATAATAATGATAATAAAATTCCAAAAACAAATAAAAAGAAAGTAGGATTAGTATTAATAATAATGTTAATAATAGTCATATGCTTTTCTTATAGTATTGTGCAGCTAATAAAACATCCAACAGATACATTTATGATAGAAAATGGAAAACTATCACAAGAAGAAACAGTAGTAGGCTATATAATAAGAAATGAAACAGTTATACAAGGAAACAATTATAAAAATGGAATGATGGAAATAAAATCAGAAGGAGAAAAAGTATCAAAAGGCGAACCAGTCTTTAGATATTATAGTAATAACGAAGAAACATTAGTAAAAAAGATCCAAGAATTAGATATAAAAATACAAGAAGCAATGGAAAATCAAAATGACTTATTTTCAAGTGATATAAAATTATTAGAAAAACAAATTGATGAAAAATTAGAAGAATTTAAAAATATAAATGATATAAAAAAATTAGAAGAACTAAAAAAAGATATAAATACTCAAATGACTAAAAAAGCAAAAATAGCAGGTGAATTAAGCCCAGCTGGTTCATACATGAGAAAATTAATAATGGAAAGAAGCTCATATGAAAATAGTTTAAACTCAGGAGCTGAATATATAAAAGCATCAGAAAGCGGAATTGTTTCTTATAGAGTAGATGGATTAGAAAATGTATTGACAAAAGATGCATTTTCAACACTAAATAAAAAATTCTTAGATGATTTAAAACTCAAGACAGGAGAAATAGTAGCAAGTAATACAGAAAGTGGAAAAATAATAGATAACTTTGCAGCATATATTGCAACAAATTTAACATCAGAAGAATCAAAAAATGCTAAAATAGGAGATAAAGTAACTTTACATTTATCAAATGCAGAAGAGATAAATGCAAAAATAGAATATATTTCAGAAGAAGAAAATTCAAGATTAATAATTTTTAAAATAGAAGAAGCAATAGAATTTTTATCAAGTTATAGAAAAATAAGTTTTGATATAATATGGTGGAGACATAATGGATTAAAAGTACCCAATACATCATTAATAATAGAAAAAGCACCAGAAGGAATAGAAAGCGAAAATTTATATTATGTACAAAGAAAAAGGATGAACTATATAGATAAAATATTAGTCAAAGTTTTAAAACAAAATAAGGACTATGCAATAATAAGAAATTATGAAACAGAAGAACTAAAAACTTTAGGTTATGATCAAGCCAAAATAAAGCAATTACAAACCTTGATGTTACATGATGAAATATTAATAAAACCGTAATATTACAATAATATTACAATAATATTAAAAATAAATTACAACAATAAAATGTATTGACAATATGGTGAAAAAGTAAGATACTATTAGATATTAATACTAAGGAGAAGAAAATAGGGAGGGTAGTATAATGGCAGGAGCTGTAATGAATAAAATTTGGGATTTTCTAGGAATGGATACAAATGCGGCAGAAGAAGATGAAATAGAAGATAAAGCATATGGATATGAATATGAAGAGCCAGAAGAAGATGAAATAGAAGAAGAAAGAAAGATATTTGGTAAAAAAAGTAAAGTAGTAAATATGCCACAAATTCAACAAATACGAATGGTTATATCACAACCAACTACATTTGAACAATCAGAAGAAATATGTAATTATTTAAAAGAAAGAAAATCTGTAATAATAAATTTAGAGTATGTAAATAAAGATGTTGCAAGAAGAATAGTAGACTTTATAAGTGGATCAGTACATGCTTTAGATGGTCATATACAAAAAATATCAAACTCAATTTTTCTAATAGCGCCAACAAACTATGAAATAGCAAATGATATGGCAAGAGAAGAAATAAGAAATAGATTATCAGTATCATGGTTAAAAAATAATTAAAAACTATAAATTGCCAAGGAGGATTTAACATATGCTTACACCATTAGAGATAGAAAATAAAAAATTCTCAAAACAAATGATGAATGGATACAATGTAGATGAAGTAGACGAATTTTTAGATTTAGTTACAGCAGAATATGAAAAAATGTACAAAGAAAATACAGAATTTAGAGCCAGAATAGAACAACTAGATGAAGATCTAGTTCATTATAAATCAATAGAAAATACATTACAAAGTACCCTAATGATGGCACAATCAACAGCAGAAGAAGTAAAAAAAGTAGCAAAGCAACAAGCAGATCAAATAATAGCAGATGCACAAATGAATGCAAGACAATCAGCAGATGGATTACAACAAGAAATAATATTAAAAAGAAAAGAATTAGAAGATATAAAACAACAATTTGATATATATAAAGCAAAAATGGAATCACTATTAATATCACAGTTAGAAATATTAAAAGAAATAAATAAAGAATAACGTCCTAATAGGGCGTTTTTTTTAACAATTTTATCTAATTTTAGACACATATTTTTTAAAGCCAGATATCAAAAAATTGCGAAAAAGGGCAGTATTACAGAATTGTTAAATGTATGTTACAATTCTATTATTACTATTGACTTATTAAAAATATTTAATAAAATATATATATCAAAAGGGGTAAAATATGAGAATTATAAGTGGAAGCGCAAAAGGAATGAGATTAGATAGTCTAGAAGGAAATGATACAAGACCTACTTTAGATAGAGTAAAAGAAGCATTATTTAATATAATACAAACAAACATTAAACAGGCAAGTGTACTAGATTTATTTTCTGGTAGTGGAGCATTAGGAATAGAAGCATTAAGTAGAGGAGCTAAAAAAGTAGTATTTTGTGATAATTCTTATAGTGCTACAGAAATAATAAATAAAAACTTAACAAAAACGAAGTTAATAGAGAATAGCATAATAATAAAAAAAGATTATATAAAGGCGTTAGAAGATTTCTACAAAAAAGAAAAATTTGATATTATATTTGTAGATCCACCATATGCTAAAAACATTGCCATAAAAGCAGTAGAGAAAATAATTAATTTAGACTTATTAGAAAAAAAAGGAATTATCATTATAGAAACAGATGATGAAAAAAGAGAATTAGAAAGTTTAGACAAAATAAACGTTAATGTATATGATTTAAGAAAATATGGAAGAATTAAACTTATATTCTTAAATCGAAAGGGGTAAAACAATGGAAATATTTACACTATTAGAAACTTTAGAAGAGACTTTGGAAAATAGTAGAACAGTACCTTTTTCAGGTAAAAGTATAGTGGAAAAAGAAGAACTTTTAGACATCATAAAAGAAATAAGATTAAAACTTCCAGATGAATTAAAACAAGCAAAATGGGTTAGAGAAGAAAGAGAACGTATTTTAGTAGAGGCACAAAAAGAAGCAAATGATATAGTAAAAGAAGCAGAAAACAGGATTATATCTATGATAGACGAACATGAAATTACAAGAAAGGCATATGAACAAAAAGCACAAATTATAGAAACAGCAAATGAAATGTCAAGAGAAATATCAAAAGGAACAAAAGATTATGCAGATAATCTTTTAGAAAAATTAGAAGTTGTTTTAGAAGATGCCCTAAAAACGATACAAAATAATAGAAGAGAGTTAAAATAGAGGAAGTCAGAAATTGGAAAAAAGAAATTCAACAATAGAGTTGATTTCCGATTTCTGATTTTTTAAGTATAAAAATCATTGTAATATGAAAGGATGTAGAAAAATGGCACAAGGAAAAAGAGCAAAAAAGAATACTAATAGCAAGAGAAAAAATATAAATAAAAGAAAACAAAAAAATATAGATATAGATTTAGCAGTAGTAGGAATGATAATTATCAGTATATTACTAGTAGTATTAATATATACGAACTCAGGATATATAGGAAAACACCTAAGTCCAATGCTTGGAGGTATTATGGGATGGATGAAATACATACTACCAATTGGGACATTTGCAATAGCCATCAACCTAGCATGTGAAAAAAAAGAAACACTATCACCTAAATTAATAAAGTACGCTATATTTTTGATATGTATAGCAAGTATTATGTGTATATATCAAATTTCGACAGAAAATATAGATATAAGTGTAGACTTTGGAAAAATAATCTCACAAGCATATGAGTTAGGAGAAAAAAATATAGGTGGAGGAGTAATAGGAGTAATTATTGCAATTCCATGTATACAATTATTAGGAATAACAGGAGCAGTTATTTTATCACTAGGAATAGGAATTATAGTATTAGTAAATATGCTAAACATCCATCCTTCCAAATTTATTACACAAACTATAGAACAAATGCAAGAACGACAAAGAGAAAAAGAAGAAGAAGAATATTATGAAGAAGAAGAGGAAGAAGAAGAAAAAGTAATTCCAAAGAAATATTACGAAAAAAATAATAAAAAACAAATAAAAGGAAAAAATAAGAAGAGTTCAATAGATATTCCATTAGATGATGATACAGAAGAACAAATAAAAATTAATTTAAACAATCAAACAGATTTACAAAGATATGATCATAGCGAAGATGATTTAATACCTTTAGGAATGAATAAACCAATAAAAACAAGAACAATATCAAAGTTTGATGATGAGATTATTCCAGTAACAAATCAACCAGAACCGATTTTTCAGGAAGTAGAAAAAAAAGAAATTGTTAAATCTTCACCAGACGAATTAGAAGCTAACCTATTTAAAACAGAAGAACCAGTAAAAGTAGACAAAACAAAAGAAGTATTAACATTAGAACATTCTATAACAGTAGAAGATGAAAATTACGAATTTCCACCAATCCAACTATTAAGTGCAGGAGAAGCAAGGACAATAAAAGGTGGAAAAAAAGCAATTGCAGATAATGCAACAAAATTGCAAAAAACCTTATACAGTTTTGGAGTATCAGCAAAAGTAGAGAATGTATCTGTTGGGCCGTCTATTACTAGATATGAATTAAAACCAGCAGAGGGAGTGCGTGTAAATAAAATAGCAAATTTAGCAGATGATATAGCCTTAAATTTAGCAGCAGAATCAATAAGAATAGAAGCACCAATTCCAGGAAAACAAGCAGTAGGAATAGAAGTTCCAAATAAGGAAAATGAAATTGTGCACTTAAGAGATATTATACAAACAGAAAGTTTTTCAGAGTATGAATCAAAACTAGCATTTGCTCTAGGAAAAGATGTTGCAGGAAAAGAAGTAGTAGCAGATATAGGAAAAATGCCTCATGTTTTAATAGCAGGTTCAACTGGATCTGGAAAAAGTGTATGTATAAACACTCTAATCACAAGTATTATATACAAAGCAAAACCAAGTGAAGTAAAACTAGTAATGGTAGATCCTAAAGTAGTAGAACTATCTGTTTACAATGGAATACCACACCTACTAATACCAGTAGTAACAGATCCTAAAAAAGCAGCAGGTGCGTTGGCTTGGGCAGTTCAAGAAATGGTGGAAAGGTATGAAAAATTTGCACAAAAAGGTGTAAGAGATGTTAAAGGATATAATGCAGCAATAGAAAAAGAAGAAGGAGGAGGAAAATTACCTCAAATAGTAATAATAATAGATGAATTAGCAGACTTAATGATGGTTGCAGCAAAGGATGTAGAAGATGCAATATGTAGACTTGCTCAAATGGCAAGAGCAGCGGGAATGCATCTAGTAATTGCAACACAAAGACCTTCTGTAGATGTAATAACAGGTATTATAAAAGCTAATATACCTTCAAGGATTGCCTTTGCAGTTTCATCACAAGTAGATTCAAGAACTATATTAGACATGGTAGGAGCAGAAAAATTGTTGGGAAAAGGAGATATGTTATTTTATCCATCAGGAGCACCAAAACCAACTAGATTACAGGGAGCGTTTATTTCAGATAAAGAAGTAGAAAAAATAGTAGATTTTGTCAAAGTAGATTCAGGACCACAATATAGTGATGATATTTTAGAAAAAATAGAAAATGCCAATAAAAGTGATCATGATTTAGAAAAAGAAGCTGAACAAGATGATACAGATCCATTTCTAATGGAAGCTATAGAAACTGTTATTGAAACAGGACAAGCTTCAGCTTCATTTATACAAAGAAAATTTAAAGTAGGCTATGCAAGAGCAGGAAGAATTATAGACCAAATGGAGAGTAGAGGAATTGTATCAGGATATGAGGGAAGTAAGCCACGCCAAGTTTTAATGAGTAAAGAAAGATGGGCAGAATTAAAAATGTCTAAACCACAAGAACAAGAAGCTCAAATTACTCAAAATGTAGAAGAATAAAATGAAGGAGAATCTATGGAAAAAGAGAAGATTTTATCAAAATTAAATGCCAAAGATTATAATAATGAATTAGAAATGATTTTAGAAGAAAAAGATTTTTCAAGCAATATAAAAAATCTTCTTCTTTCCATGTTATATAAGATAGAAGCAGGATATATAGATTATATAAATGTAAAAAGAATAGTAGAAAGTAAAAAAGATTATATAGAACAAATTTTAAAAATTATAAAAGAAAAATGTAAACATATAAAACAAATAGAAGAAAACACAGAAGAAGGAAAGGATATATTACAAAGTAACAAGAGCTATCATATAGAAAAGATAGAAAGAACAATAAAGATAGTCTACCCAAATGAAAAAAAACTATTATATGCAATATATGAAATAGATGATAGACAAGTATATTTAGATGAAAAATATAATTTAATAAGAGTTAGCCTATCAGAATTATTAAATTTAGGAGAGAATATTAATAATACAGAAGTATTAAGAGATTTTAATGGCTGGTCTTGGAATACAGTAGAAGATGAGATACTAGATATTCAAACAAATTTAATATATCAAAACTTAATATATTTACTTGGAATAAAATTTATAAAAGATTGGGTTCATACAAATGAAATCAAAGATTATGTAAAAATGGTAAGAGAAACATTAGAATATCTCTATGAGAAGCAAAATGCTGAAGAAATACTAGATATAGTTTACAGACTTTCTATATTAATAAGTTGTAAGAATAATCAAAAAGAAAAACAAAGATTATTAGAAGAAAAAAAAGTATTAGAATTAGAATTACAAAGATTAGAAAATAAAGCACAGTTATTAGAGGAAGTATGGAAAAGTAAAAAAGAAACAATAAAAAAAATAAGAGAAATAGACTCTATACAAAATGACAAAAAATTATTAGAAGAAGAATTTATAAAAAGAAATAAAAAGCTTCCAGAATATAATAAAATATTTAGTTTAAGTCATTTAGCTGAAATATTAACAAAGCAAAGAAAAAAATTAATACTTTCAATGGAAGAAGAAAATCAAATATTAGAACCTAATCATTATGTAAAAGTAAAACAACAAATAAAAAAACAACTAGAATTATTAAAAAATATAGAAAAAGAAGATACAGACGAACAAAAGAAGACAGAATTAATAAATTTACAAAAATTATTTATAAAATGCTTTATTATAAATATAAAAAGAGCCAAAGAAAAAGATATTATAATAAACCACATATATATGTATAGATATTATGAATATTTATATATAGAAAAACAAAAGCAAGTAAAAGATGAACCAGAATTACAAAAAGAGAAATTAGAATTAATACAAAATTTGCTAAAAAGAGCATATGAATTAAAAGTAATTAGCAAAGTTTTTTTAGAAGAAGAAAAAAATTTAGAAATAATAGAGAATATATTAACTACTAAAATAATGAATTTGGAAAATATAACATTAGAATTGATACAAGAAAATCAAATACTAAAACTAAATATATATGATGTTGATATATTAGAAAAAAGTATAGAAATAAAAAATGTAGATAAAAAAGATTTAAGCATAAAACCAAACAAAAAGACAAAACTATTCATATAAATTTAACTAAAGGAGGAACAAAAGATGAAAATAACATTTTTAGGAGCTACAAAAACAGTAACAGGATCAAATTTTTTAGTAGAAGCAGCAGGAAAGAAATTTTTAGTAGATTGTGGGATGTATCAAGGAAAAGCAACACAAGAAAAAGAAAATGAAGCCCCATTTTTATTTAATATAGATGAAATAGATTTCATGCTACTAACACATGCGCACATAGATCATTCAGGAAGAATACCAAAATTATATAAAGAAGGATATAAAAATCCAATTATAGCAACAAAAGCAACTTGTGATTTATGTACAATTATGTTACCAGATAGTGGACATATACAAGAAATGGAAATTCAATGGAAAAACAAAAAAAGAAAAAGAGAATCAAAAAAAGAATTAGAAGCATTATACACAGCAGAAGAGGCCATACAATCATTAGAGTTATTCAAAAGAGTAGAATATGATGAAATAATAGAAATAGATGAAAATATAAAAGTACGATTTAATGACGCAGGACATATGCTAGGTTCTAGTATAATTGAAATATGGGTAACACAGGAAAACAAAACAGAAAAAATAGTATTTACAGGAGATTTAGGAAATAACGATATACCACTACTATCATCACCAACAATGATAGAATCAGCAGATTATTTAGTAATGGAATCAACATATGGAAGTAGATTACATATGAGAAATGATAGTAAAGCAGAATTATTTTTAGATATAGTGTCACAAACTATAGAAAATGGAGGAACAGTAGTAATACCGTCATTTGCAGTAGGAAGGACACAAGAAATAGTATATGAATTAAACAAACTAAAAGAGAGAAGAGAAGATGAAGATTTTAAGAAAAAGTACAAAGAACTAATGAGTATACCAGTATTTGTAGATAGTCCACTTGCAATATCAGCAACAGAAATATTCAGAGAAAATGCAGATCTATTTGATGAAGAAGTAAAACAAGCAATGCAAAAAGGAGATAATCCATTAGAATTTGCAGGATTACAATTTACAAAAACAGCAGAAGAATCAAAGGCTTTAAATGAGAGTAATGAACCAGCTATAATAATATCAGCAAGTGGAATGTGTGAGGTAGGAAGAATAAAGCATCATTTAAAACATAACTTATGGAACCCAAAAAATACAATATTATTTGTAGGATATCAAGCAGCGGGAACACTTGGAAGTAGACTAGTAGAAGGTGAAAAAAAAGTAAAAATTTTTGGAGAAGAAATAGCTGTTAATGCAAGAATAGAATATATAGAGGGATATTCAGGACATGCAGATCAAGAATGGTTATTAAACTTTATTTATTCTTTTATAAAAAAACCAAAACATATATTTTTAGTACATGGAGAACAAGAAGCACAAAATGTATTGAAACAAAAAATAATAGAAAATACTCAAATACCTGTAACAATACCAGATTTTGGACAAACTTATGAATTAAATGAGAAAATAGAACTTACAAATAAAATAGAATTATCAACAAGATATAAACCATTAAGGCTAGAAGTATTAGAAAGAATGCAAAAATTAAAACAAGAAGTAGTAGATATGGAACAAATAATTAAAGAAGATATAATATCAGAACATGCAAAAGATGCGGAAGTAGCAGTAATAAATGAAAAAATAAAAGAGTTAGAAAAGCAAATTGTAAAAATAATAGAGGAGTAAATATGGATAATAAATATTTCAATGATGCTGTAATTGGTAATAACAAAATAAGGGCAAGTTATACAAATAAACGGAGAACTTCTAAGGATATTTGACCAAGCACCAGACTATAGACAATTTATAGATTATCTATATACAGGTATAAAAATAAATGACTCAATGCTAATAAAGTTACATGATGACATAAATAATCAATATAATCAATATTATACAGAAAATACAAATATATTAAATACACAAATAAAAAATACATATTTTAATCTAAAAATTTTACAAACTGACTTTGTTCCAATAGATAAAAATGTTTTAGTAAAAACATATACTTTTACAAATGAAAACCAGATAGATTTGGACATAAATTTTTTATTACACTCAAAATTATTATCAAATGACAATAATTTTATAGGAGCTAAGGTAATACAAAATGGAATAATGCAATATTCACATGATTATACATTTACAATATTGTCAAAAAGTCATAAAATAACAACACATCAAATAAACAATACGAAGCACAATATATATACAGGAGAGATAAATGATAAAGACTATATAGGAATGTCACATGATTCAAGTATTAATTATGAAATAGGTAAGTTAAAACCAAATGAAACAAAAACAATTGAAATAATGATTCATATAAATCAAAACAATACAAAACACAAATTAGATGAAATAGAAGAACAACTAAATAATATATCACAAATAGATATAAAAAAAGAACTCCAACAGACCCAGAAGTATTGGGAAAGATATGTAAAAGAACATACAAAAATAGAATTGAAAGAAGAAACACAATATAATAAAAAAGTGAAAAAAATTTATACAAGAACAATATTATTATATCCATTATTAACCAATGAACAAACAGGTGGAATTGGAGCAGCAATAGAGATAGATGAGAATTTACAAAAATGTGGTAGATATGCATACTGCTGGCCAAGAGATGCAGTATTTATAACAAAAGCATTAGATATGTTAGGAATGCAAGAACAAACAGAGAAATTTTACAAACAATTTTGTCAAAATACACAAAGTAAAAATGGAATGTGGGAACAACGTTTTTATACAGATACAAGACTTGCACCATGTTGGGGATATCAAATAGATGAAACAGCAAGTGTAATATATGGAATTTATGAACACTACAAATTTACAAAAAATATAAAGTTTCTAAAAGAAAA
The DNA here is from genome assembly GCA_022797145.1 of Clostridia bacterium. GTDB lineage: Bacteria > Bacillota > Clostridia > TANB77 > CAG-508 > RGIG8482. The sequence continues at coordinate 9,950 of JAAWKA010000007.1, read as the reverse complement.
CTTAAAAATGATGGAAAAGGCAATAAAGTATTTACAAAAATATATAACATTAGTCATAGAAAAAAAAGAAGAAATTCAAAAAAGCTATGACTTATGGGAAATGCATGAAGGAATACATTTATATTCATTAGCTAGCATATTTTCAGCATATGAATGCATGATAAAAACATATCAAATTTTTGAACAAGAGCAAGATACAAGTGCAAAATTAAAACAACAAGCAATACAAAAGCAAAAAGAGATATTACAAAAACAACAACTAAAGATAAAAGAATATATAATACAAAATATGTATGATGAAACTAAAAAAAGTTATACAAGAGGAGTAGAAGATAAAACTATAGATATTAGTATATTAGGTGCAGTAACTCCATTTGAAATATTTACGCCAAAAGAAAAAAGAATAACAAATACAATAGAGAAAATAGATTTAACATTAAGGACTTATACAGGCGGATATCAAAGATTCGAACAAGACCATTATATGAATGGAAATCCTTGGCCAATTGCAACATTATGGATGGGATTATACCATTTGGAGCAAAATAATAAAGAAAAAGCAAAAGAGTGTTTAGATTTTGTAATAAACTCTGCAAGCCAACATGGCTTTTTAGCAGAACAAATAGATAACAATACAATGCAACCAGCTTGGGTAATTGGATTAGGATGGTCACATGCAATGTTTATTATTTTATTAAATCAAATGTTTAATTAGCTTTTAAACTAACAAAGTAAATAAAGTTTATGAAAAATATATCATGAAAATAATTTTTATGATATATTTTAATATACAATAATAATTATGAAAAAGAGAAGTAAATTAATAAATATTTAATGAAATATTTTCATTAAATATTTATTAAAAAAGGAGAGAAAATGGCAAAGGATAAAAGTATATTTGTATGTAGTAGCTGTGGATATGAGTCACCTAAATGGCTTGGGAAATGTCCAGGATGTAGCGAATGGAATAGTTTCTATGAAGAAAAACTTGTTAAATCTAGTAGTACAGGAAATAAATATGAAAAGAAGAAAGAAGTAATTCCTATGGCTTTAAACAAAGTAGAAGGAAGTAATATTTCAAGAATTTTTACAGGCTTTACTGAATTAGATAGAGTACTTGGAGGAGGACTTGTAAAAGGTTCTTTAGTTCTCTTAGGAGGAGAACCAGGCATAGGAAAATCAACTCTAATCTTACAAATATGTGATAAAATAAAAGCAGAGGGGAAAGTCTTATATGTATCAGGAGAAGAATCAGCAGAGCAAATAAAGTTAAGAGCAGATAGATTAAAGATTTGTAATAATGATATTTTATTTTTAGGTGAGACAGATATATCATTAATTGAAACAGCAATTATATCTGAAAAACCTAAATTAGTAATAATAGATTCAATTCAAACAATGTATTCAGATGAAATTACTTCATCACCAGGAAGTGTAAGTCAAGTAAGGGATATTACATCAAAAATCATGAAAATATGTAAACAAAATTCCATAACAACAATCATCATAGGACATGTAACAAAAGATGGAAATATAGCAGGGCCACGTGTTTTAGAACATATGGTGGATACAGTTTTATATTTAGAAGGAGAAAGATATTTTTCTTATAGAATTTTAAGAGGTGTAAAAAATAGATTTGGTTCAACAAATGAAATTGGAATGTTTGAAATGGTAGATAAAGGAATGTCAGAGATTGATAATCCATCTTCTATATTAATTTCAGAAAGGGAAGATAATCCAGCTGGTTCAATAATTGTTGCAACAATGGAAGGGACAAGACCATTATTAATAGAAATACAAGCACTTACAAGTCCAAGTGTATTTGGAATACCAAGAAGAACAGCAAATGGTATGGACTACAATAGACTTACATTATTAATTGCCGTATTAGAAAAAAAAGCAGGGATGCTTTTAGGAAATCAAGATGTATATATTAATATTGTTGGAGGAATAAAATTAAATGAACCAGCTATTGACTTAGGAATTATACTTGCAGCAGCATCAAGTTTTAAAAACATATCTATTCCAAAGGATACAATAGCAATAGGCGAAGTTGGCTTAACAGGAGAAGTAAGAAGTATTAATCTAATTGAAAAAAGAATAAAAGAAGCAGAAAAACTAGGGTTTAAGTGTTGCATCATTCCAGAAAGTAATAAAAAACTATTGAAAGAAAAATATAAATTAGATATAATAGGCGTAAATAATATAATAGAAGCAATGAAGAGAATCGGATTAAAGTAGGGAAAGAGATGTGATAAAAGGTGAGACTAAATCGTGAGATTAATACCACAGATATATTAAAATTAATAGCTCCAGGAACACAAATAAGGCAAGGTTTAGAAAATATATTAAAAGCAAAAACAGGAGCATTAATTGTAATTGGAGACTCAAAAGAGGTATTAGATATTGTAGACGGTGGTTTCAATATTAATGAAGATTATACATCATCTAGACTATATGAACTAGCTAAAATGGATGGTGCAATAGTGTTAAGTGGAGATTTAAAAACAATACTTTTTGCAAATGCACAATTAATTCCAAATGCCTCTATAGCAACAACAGAAACAGGAACAAGACACAGAACTGCAGAGCGTACAGCAAAACAAACTAAAGAATTAGTAATAAGTATATCACAAAGAAGAAATATTATTACTGTTTTTAAAGGAGAATTTAGATATGTAATAGAAGATACTTCTAAAGTACTAACAACAGCAAACCAAGCATTACAAACAGTTGAGAAGTATAAAAAAGTTTTTGATAGTAAGTTAAGCATGTTAAATGAATATGAATTTAATGATATTGTAACATTAGACAATGTTATAACATCAATACAAAGAGCTGAAATGGTGATGAAAATAGTTGAAGAAGTGCAAAGAAAAATATATGAATTAGGAGAAGAAGGAAGACTAGTACAAATGCAATTAGATGAATTAGTTGGAGATTTAGAAGAAGAAGAGCTATTAATAATTAAAGACTATATAGCACCAGGAAAGAAAAGGACTCCAGAGAAGGTATTACAAGAAATTATAAATTTAAATTATGAAGATTTGATGAATGCACAAATAATAGCTAAAATTTTAGGATATGAGTTATTTGATAATTATGATGAAGTAGGTGTATTTACAAAGGGGTATAGAATATTAAATAAAGTACCAAGAATGCCAAATAATATAGTAGAAAACTTAATAAAAAAATTCAAATCTTTTCAACATATATTAGGAGCAGATATACCACAATTAGATGAGGTAGAGGGAATTGGAGAAGTACGTGCAAGAACAATAAAACAATCATTAAAAAGAATGCAGGAGCAGTTTGTATTTGACAATTTAATGATATAAAATACAAAAGAAAAGAGGTGTATAGTTAATTGAAGAGTCAAAAAGGTATTACATTACTTACTCTAATAATTACAATAATAGTAATATTAATACTTGCAGGAATAACAATAACTAGCGGAACAGATGCCTTAAAAACTTCTAAGAAAACAGCATTTATATCTGAACTTGAAATGGTACAAGCAAAAATAAATATAATATATGAAAAAATGAAACTAAATAAAGAAGACATAGAATATTACAAAAATTTGGGTAAAGATATAACAATATTAGGAGAGGAAAAATTAAATGAAATATTAAAAGCAACTAATAAAGAAGGATTTAGATATTTTCAAAAAGAAGACTTAAAGAAAATTGATATAGAAAATATATCTCAAGAATTACTTATTAACTTTGAAACAAGAGAAGTAATTAGCGTAAATGGTATACAAATAGATGGAGTGAAATACTATAAATTAACAGATATACAAAGTTATGGGGTAAATAATATAGAATATGTAGAAAAAAATAATAAATCACCTAATTTTAATGTAGAGCTACAAAAATTACCTAATTCTTGGAAATTTAGAATAGTAGATATTAGTTATAATAGTAATGTAAAACAGGGAACTGTTAGCTATAAATTACATAACCAAACAAATTGGATAATAGAAGAAGGATATGAATTTGAAGTAAGAACAGCTGGATTATATGACATAAAATTTACAGACAAAGCAGGGAATAGTAAAGTTTTACACAAATATATATATGTACAAGAAGGGATAATCTTAAATTTAGACGGTGAAGGAAATACAAGAAATGGACATATAATGAACTCAAATATATGGGAAGATTTAAGTGGCAACAATAATGATATTATATTAAATAATTTTAATCACACAGTAGATAGTGGCTGGATAGGTAAAGGCTTGAAATTTGATGGACAAGATGATTTTGGAATTTGTCAAACACTTAAAAATTCAGACAATATGACAATAGAGGTAGTATTTAAATCAGAAAGTATTTCAAACACAAGAGGAATTGTAGGGTGGATATCTAGTAAAGAAGTAGAACCACGATTAGGAATGTATATACAGAATAATAAATTATATAAATATAGTCTAAATGATAATTTAATAAATGGAGCTTATGTTCAAAATGAACTTAACCAAAGTGAACTATTGGTAGCAACCCTTACAACAAATCTAAATAATAAAGAATTTACACATTTTAAAAATGGAAAGCAAATAGGAAAAATAGATAATGTAAACACAATTTCAAATACATCAAATTTATATTTTGCTATAGGAGATTATGCAGACTCTAATGGAAATTACACAGGACAAAATTCATTTAAAGGTGAAATATATCAGATACGTATCTATAATAGGGTTTTAACACAAGAAGAGATTAACAAAAATTATGAAATAGATCAGTTCAGATTTAATATATAATAAAGAGTTTATAATATTAATATAGTATATAGGTTTATAGGTTTTCCGAGTTAAAAATCTAAATATAATATATAAGGTGAGATAAAAAATGAAAACAAAAAAAATAATAACAATAATGGCTATTGTATTGGTAATTATATTAATAGCATTTCTATGCTATGGATATTACAAAAAAGCAACTGAAGTGGTAAAAAATCCAATTGCAACAATAGAAGTTGAAAACTTTGGTACAATAAAAATAGAATTGTATCCAGATATGGCTCCAAACACAGTTGCACATTTTATAATGCTTGCTAATAGGGAATTCTATAATGGATTAACTTTCCATAGAACAGTACCTAATTTTATGATACAAGGAGGAGACAAAAATGGAAATGGTACAGGTTCTCCAATGTTAAGTGACTTAACAGAAGGAGGAGAAGAAAAATTATATGCAATAGAAGGAGAATTTATAGCAAATGGTTTTAATAAAAATACATTAAGACATGAAGAAGGAGTATTATCAATGGCAAGGTCAGATTACACACAGCTAAGTGGGACACTTACAAAAGAAAGCTATAATTCAGCAGGTTCTCAATTCTTTATCATGACAAAAAATACTCCTTCATTAAATGGACTATACACACCATTTGGCAAGGTAATAGAAGGAATGGAAGTAGTACATAACATAGAAAATGTAGAAGTAGTAACAAGAGATACTACAGCAGAAGAAGGAGTAGATAAACCAGTAAATCCTCCTAAAATAACAAGTATAACAGTAGAAACATATGGAATAGATTATGGAATGCCAAAAACGGTAAATGTATTTAATTCACAAGAATGGATTATGAATAATTATGGAAGTAGTTTAGGAACAAGTGAGGAAGAGGACCATACACATTAAAATAAGAACAAGGACTTATAAATTATAAGTCCTTGTTTTATGATTACAACTTAATTTTAAAAAATAAAATAGATTTACCAGAATTAATGTGTTCCTCAATTTGATTTTCTTCCTCTAGCATTTCTTTAACTCGAGCTGTTACAACCTTAAAATCAGCCTGAATATATGGTGAAGAGGATAATTCATTTTCAAAATTTTCAAAACCTACTTCATTAAGCCGTTGTAAGAGCCGTTTAATATTATTACGCATATAATCACCCAAAAAATTTATTTATAAAATTATAACATAGTATACATAAAAAATCAATGAAAGTGAAGACATTTTTAAAAATATTTTAGAACAATTAAACTATGGGAAAGCTGAATGTGCAAATTTTCTTGATTAGCTTGCAGTTGTAGAACGCAAGTGTTATTTATGTGTAAATAATGCTTGTATTTTTTGTAAAAAGAATATATAATAAGAAACTATAAAAGGTGTAAGGGGGTATACAAATGCAAGTAAAAAAAGAAGAAGTTTTACATATTGCCAATTTAGCAAACTTAAATTTGGAAGAAGACCAAATAGAAGAATATAGAGAAAATTTAGAAAATATTTTAAATTTTGCAAATATAATAAACAATGTAAAAGTTGAAGAATTACAACAAACAATTACAACAAATGAAATTTATAATAGATTTAGAAAAGACGAGATAAATGAGCAACATGATATAGAAGAACTATTACAAAATGCACCAGACAAAGAAAGAGGAATGTTTAAAATACCTAATATGGATAAAAAATAAGGAGGGAAATAATGGAACTTTATGAATTGACTGTTCATGAACTTTTAGACAAATTAGAAAAAAAGGAAATAACAAGAAAAGAAATAATGCAATCATATATAAAGAGAATAGAAGAAAAAGAAAATGATGTACAAGCATTTGTTACATCTAGGACACAAGAAGCACAAATAGAACAAGAAAAACTTGAACAAAATATAGAAAAATCAAATTCAAAATTTGCAGGAATTCCAATAGGAATAAAAGATAATATATGTACAAAAGGTGAAAAAACAACTTGTGCATCAAAAATGTTAGAAAACTTTATATCTCCATATGATGCTACTGTAATGAAAAAAATAAAAGAACAAAATATGATTTCACTTGGAAAGCTAAACATGGATGAATTTGCAATGGGAAGTTCAACAGAATATTCATATTTTAAAAAGACAAAAAATCCATGGAACTTAAATAAAGTACCAGGAGGTTCAAGTGGAGGATCAGCAGCGGCAGTAGCAGCATATATGGTTCCTTGGGCATTGGGAAGTGATACAGGAGGTTCTATACGTCAGCCAGCAGCTTTTTGTGGAGTAGTAGGTTTAAAACCCACATATGGATTAGTATCTAGATATGGTTTGGTAGCATTTGCATCTTCTTTAGATCAAATCGGAACTCTAACTAAAGATGTAACAGATGCAGCATTATTATTAAATATAATAGCGGGATATGATCAAAAAGATACAACATCAGCAAAGTTAGAAAAAAAGGATTATACTGAAAGTTTAAAAAATAATGTAAAGGGACTAAAAATAGGTATACCAAAAGAATATTTTGCAGAAGGAGTAAATGAAGAAGTAAGACAAAGTATACAAAAAGTAATAAAGAAGTATGAACAGTTAGGAGCAATAATTGAAGAATGTTCATTAAATGTAGCTAAGTACTCACTTGCAGCATATTACATAATAGCTTGTGCAGAAGCAAGTTCAAATTTAGGAAGATTTGATGGAATTAGATATGGATATAGGGCTAAGAATTTTAAAAACTTAAAAGAATTGTATAAAAATTCGAGAACTCAAGGGTTTGGAAAAGAGGTAAAAAGAAGAATAATATTAGGAACATATGTATTAAGTTCAGGATACTATGAAGCATATTATAAAAAGGCACAACAAATTCGCACATTAGTAAAAAAAGAGTTTGAAAAAAATTTCCAAAAGTTTGATGTAATATTAACACCAACATCACCAAATGTAGCGTTTGATATAGGAGCAAAAGCTGAGAATCCACTAGAAATGTATTTAGCAGATATATGTACAGTATCTGTGAATATAGCAGGACTTCCAGCAATATCTATACCATGTGGATTAAATAATGAAGGGATGCCAATAGGTTTTCAATTAATAGGAAATAATTTTCAAGAAGAGATAATATTAAAAGCAGCATATACATATGAACAAAATACTGATTTTAGAGAAAATAGACCGCAATTTATAAAATAAATTAAGAAAGGAAGAGAAAAATGGCAAAACAAGACTATGAAGCAGTAATAGGACTAGAAGTTCATGCAGAATTATCAACTAAAACAAAAATATTTTGTTCATGTCCTACAGAGTTTGGTGCAGTTCCTAATACCAATTGTTGTCCTATATGTATGGCAATGCCAGGAACTTTACCAGTACTAAATGAAAAAGTAATAGAGTATGCAGTAAAAGCAGGACTTGCAACAAATTGTAAAATAGAAAAAAACAGTAAAAATGATAGAAAGAACTATTTTTATCCAGATCTTCCAAAATCTTATCAAATATCACAATTTGATGAACCACTATGTAAAGAAGGGTATATAGAAATAGAAGAAGGGGAAGAAAAAAAGAAAATAGGAATAACTAGAATACATATAGAAGAAGATGCAGGGAAACTAAATCATGATGAATTTGGTGGGGGAACATTAATTGATTTAAATAGAGCAGGAGTTCCATTAATTGAAATTGTATCAGAACCAGATATAAGCTCAAGTAAAGAAGCAGAAACCTATTTGAAGAAATTAAAATCTATATTAGAATATATAGAAGTTTCAGATTGTAAAATGCAAGAAGGTTCTTTTAGAGCAGATGTAAATGTTTCAGTAAGAAGAAAGAAAGAGAAAAAATTAGGAACACGTACAGAGATGAAAAATATGAATTCATTTCGTTCAATAGTAAGGGGAATTGAATATGAAATAGATAGGCAGATTGATATAATAGAAGCAGGAGGAAAAGTAGATCAAGAGACTTTAAGGTGGGATGAAGTATCAGGAAGAACTTTTTCTATGAGAGATAAAGAAGAAGCAAAGGACTATAGATATTTCCCAGAGCCAGATTTAGCTCAAATTAGATTATCAGAGGAATATATACAAAATATAAAAAATACTCTACCAGAACTACCAGAAAGCAGAAAGAATAGATATATGGAAGAATACGGCTTAAGTAAAAGAGAAGCGGGATTAATAACTTCTTCAAAATACTTATCAAACTTATTTGAAGATACAATAATGCAAACCAATAATCCAAAAGCTGTAAGTAACTGGATATTATCTGATATATCAAGAATATTAAATGAACAAGAAATAGAGCCAGAACAAATCCCATTTACAGCAACACATTTAGCAGAATTAATAAACTTAATACAATCAGGTACAATTAGTAGTAAGATAGCCAAAAATGTACTAGAAGAATTATTTAAAACACCAAAAGAACCCAAAAAAATTATAGAAGAAAAAGGATGGCTACAAATTTCAGATGAAACGGCAATAGAAAAAATAGTTAAAGAGGTAATAGAACAAAACTTACAATCAGTACAAGATTACAAAGCAGGTAAAGATAGAGCACTTGGATATCTAGTAGGACAAGCAATGAAAAAGTCAAAAGGACAAGCAAATCCACAAATGTTAAATAAAAGATTTATAGAAGAGATAAATAAAATATAAATATATTATCTGAAAAGTTCTTAAAAATAATATATATAATGAGAGGAACATACTCTAGAAGGTGAATACCTAGTATATTTATTGGAAGACACAAAATGGAATATAAGTAAGGATAAATTAAAATTATTTTAGGAAGAATTTAAACTTACAACTTCAAGTAACAATAGGTATAATAAAAAGGCTAAAAGATAGATAATAAAAAAATAATGTGCAAAATTAAGTTAGGATTACAATACATGTGATATGACATAACATTGATTTAATTTTATAAGCACATTATTTTTTTATTAAGAAAATATTAAAGTATAGACTTGCATAAATATATACTTAAAATAACAAATTAGGAATAAAAAATACTTCATATAATAAACTTAAAAAAATTACAGATATTAATTTGAAATGAAATAAAAAAGAAATAAAAGAGAATATTTGTATATCCGTAAAGAAAAAACTTGATAAAAAGTAGAAGATAGGTGAAGCGACTTGAAAAAAAGTCCGAAAAATGTTAACATATAATAGATTATATAAAAATATAAAAAATGGAGAGGTATTATGAAAAAAATAAGTATATTTTTAGCAAC
>JAAWKA010000028.1 GCA_022797145.1 Clostridia bacterium | reverse complement strand
TTTTAAATAAATTTTTATATATAAAAATTTATTTAAAAGTCTTGCCTACTTAATATATAAGCTTACTAACCAGATAAAATATCGAGTCTGTTGATTAGTAATTAATTGGCTACTCCCTTTTAATATTTTACATTCTATCATGTTTTATTTTTTTATGCAAGTATTTAATTTATTCCTTAATTTTATTTTTAAAAGCAACTTTTAATCAATATTGCATTTAGTTTTGCACAAAAAAATAATAAAATAGTAGTAAGATACTGTGATTGGAGTGTTTTGGAGATATCTTATGAGTAGTAATTCACATTTAACCTTAGACAAAATAAACTTCATAAAACAGGAACTTACTAAAAATATTAGCTTTAAAGAAATAGTTTGTTTTTTATCTTTTGTAAAATTCCAAATAATTAAAGCTACTGCTACACTATGATCTAAACTAGAATACCACATTTGATTATACATTTTAGAATATATAGTACCACAAGTAACACTAATTCCAGCCTGCCTTTGCATTTCTGGTGTATTTATATAATCATTTAAAAATTCTGTAAATTCTTTTGATAATATTTTAAAATATTTTCTTATTTCTTCATTTAATGTATCTAAATATTCCATTTCTTTCACCTTCTCCTTAAATACTAGATTTGTTTATTGTTATTTTATAACATTATTTTAATTGTTTCTATTATTAGAACGAATAAAGATTTTAACAAGAGTATAGCACAAGCTCTTGCTTTTTTATAATTAAATTAATATGTCACTAAAGCACTTATTCCTTTGACAAATGATAAAGACTCAGTTTTCAATAAGAGATGTAACTATAGTGATCTGTTGTGGTACACCTATATATTTCCTATGAAAGCCCAAATATATAAAGCTATCCTTCTATAAATAATGCAACTTTAAATACTATAAATAAAAAGTAATTATATGTAATCCTTCTTAACCTTTATGTATGTAAGGATATAATCAATAGCAAATATTAAAATAGAAGCATAAAAAGTACTGCAATTTGTGCAACTGCAGAAAATATCATAGACTATCTTGTGATACTATGTAACACAAAAAAGAAATACTATCCATGAAAGACAGTATTTAAGTACATTTCAGACTATTCTGTAATACTATAAAATAAGTACCAAAAAGTTTGAATTTGGCAGGGGTGGAAGGAATCGAACCCTCATCAAAAGTTTTGGAGACTTCTATCTTAACCGTTGGACGACACCCCTATATAATTTTAGTGTTTATTTATTATACAATCTTTATCTAAAATATGCAACCCTATTTTTTAAAAATTTAATGTATTTTTCTGTTGTTAAATTAAAAGTTAAATTCCCTTTTACCAAATGATTATATCTAGTTATCGTGTCTGCTTATTGTTATTCAATTTTATTTCTTATTTCTAAAAATATTTATGATATTTGTAATATTTTTCGTTTATATATTTATCCTTATAAGTTTGTATGATTTTTCGAGATTGCTCATCCAAATCTTGATCAGTATAAATATTTAGGTGTCTCCAAAATGCTCTACTAAGGTGTTTTGGAACTCTTTATTTATATCAATCCTATATACTAATTTTAACCATCTAAAAAGTTTTTATATTCCATTATTTATCACCTACCTTCAATTACTTTGGTGATAAATTAACGTCATCTGCTTCTGCTTTTGTTACTCCTAGTTGTTTAATTTTCTCTTCATCTAATTTTAAATGCTACATTGTATGGCATATTACTATTTAAAGAATCCCTACTTGTACTATTTATATAGCTCATTAGTATGTTAGTTTTTTCACCTTCTATTTTCACACTTTTATCAAATGCAAATAACTTTGTTCTTCTTTGTAATTATTATATTCTACATATTTTCCCAAAAAGTCCATAAATACTTCCATAAAATTTGCAAATTCTTTTTCTAGTATGAAAACTACAAGCAGTTATGCTTAAATCATTCATTTCAAATCCCCCCTCTACTGAATTAAACATAATATATCATATTTTGTTATTTTTTGTAAATTCTACTTTATTCATTACTTTAACATTTATTAAAAGCTTATAAAATAGAAGAATTCAAACTGAATTCCCTTACTTTATGTCTAACAAGATTTTAGTAGTAACAATTTTTCTAAATTGCTATTCATTTCAGCCGTTGAAATAAACTCATTAATAGACAATGGAACTATGTCTAAATTGTCCTTAAATTTTATAAACTTTGTATATTCAATAGAATCATTGTGTAATATTGGTGCAATAAATACAGAAAAGGAATTAGTATTTCTTAATATTTTTTCTCTTAAATGTCTACATATAGAAGGCAGCTCTCTAATGTTTTGCTGAGTTCCTGTTAATAATGTTACCTCAAATAAACTATTATATTTATTATCATAACACTCTATATCAGGTAAACCTCCAGATGCATGTCTCCTTGGCAAGCCCTCATCATCTACAATATAATTAGGTTTAACAGTTACATTTTCAAATGTTTTCTTAATAGCTATACTTATTAAAAATTCTAATCTAGTTGGACCATTTATAATTTTTAGCACTGCATCCTTTGATTTTCCATTATTAGCTAATATTTGCAATTCTTCTTTTATTATATCCCATTCAAAATATTCAGCCCATTTCTCTAATGTTGATTCTGCTGTAATATCTTGTCTTTCCTTAGTTTCAAGGTTTATTAGTTTTGTGTCTATTTTTGACATATATAAATAATAATCATATTCATTTTCATATTTAATATAATCATTATAATTTTCTAATATATAATTGATTTTATCTAGTTCTGTACTATTAAAATCTATAAATTGTCCATATCATCTAATTGTTATTAATCCTGTTAATCTTAGCTTTCTTACGAACTCATCTGGCATCTCTTTCATAATATTAGTTATTTTAAATCTATTTTCTTTTTCTTTTGATACTCCTAGTTCTTCGAAACATAATTCATACACTGCTTCATCACTATATGTAAATCCATATTTATTTCTTAATACTTTTATTTGTTCATAAATTATCTCTGGATTATTTCCCCTTGCACATAAGAAAAATGGTATTTCTCTGATATTTATTCCTGTATTACTCATACTAGGATCTTGTTTTATTAACCTTAAAACTTCTAATACTAGTGTAAATGGTGCATTTTCATTTAATACTCTTCTAAAAGGATTCTTTCTTTGATATTTTACTAGTGCATTTAAAAAAGCTTGTTCTTCTAATTCTGGATTTTGGTTAAGTTCTGTTGCTAATAGTAAGTTTCCTGTCTCTGAAATTTCAATAGGTTTATTCATTTCATAATAAATAAATCCTAATTCTTTTATAAATTTATACCATGTATCAAATCTAGAAGGCCAGCCTTTGTCAAATCCTGCTTCCTTATGATCTTGTGGACTATTTTTTATAATTTCATCCAGTTGTTCATCTGAAAAAATTGCATCTGTATTTCTATATATTGCATTTAAATTTGGATTGTTTTTTTCATACATTGTATAATAGTGTTTTCCTGCTATCATATCTTTTACTATTTTAATAATGATTTCATTTGTTAGAATTTTATTATTGTAATTTGCAATTACTTTTATAAAATCCTTTATTCTTTCTGGATTTCTAACTGTAGTAGTAAATAATAATGGCTTATATTCTCGTTTTCTTGCTTTCATAATTAGTAACAAACACCTCCTTAGAATTTCTTTTGATAGTATTATCATTAAAACTTATATAATTACTATCAATATCATATACCTTGTACTTTTTAGACCAATTATTAAATGTCTCGTTTTCTTTTCCTTTGTGATATATTAAATTTGTTATTCCAAATTTAACTCCCTTTTCATCTAATTTATCTAAAAAGTTACATAACTCAACTTCCTTTTTATCATTCCATAACTTATTGTATTCGCTCATAGATATTAGATATGGCGGATCTAAAAATACATAATCTTTTTCTTTAATCTCTATATTATTAAGAAATTTTTGATAGTCAGTATTCTCAAAAACAACTTCATTATCTTTTCTAAAATTCAAATAATTTATCAGTGCTGTATAAACATTTTTATTGAAATCCACATTTCCAACTGGTAAGTTAAAATCTCCTTTTGAATTGAATCTAATCATATGATTAAATCCATATATTAGTAATAAGTACAGCAATAAAATATTATCTTTATTTTTATTATAATCTTGTCTCAGTTTTAAATAAGCACCTTTGTTATATTTAGAATAATATGTTTTTACATATTCTTTCTTTATTTCTTTTGGCACATTTATTCCTCTGTATGAACAACTAAGCCCATAATAATCAATTATACTATATAATTTTTCTAACAACTTTTCTGAATTACCTGCATATTTTTCCAATTCTTTGTGAAGTGATATTACTCTACTATCAACATCATTCAATGTATATTTCTTCCCTGAAGAATTAAGAAATGAACTTCCTCCGTCCTACAAATGGCTCTATATAATTATTTATATCTTCTGGAAATAAACTTTTTAATTGTGGCATTAATTTATATTTGTCTCCAACATAAAAGAAAGGAGATCTTATTGTTTCTTTTTTATTCATTATTTTTCCACCTTTGTAATAAATAAATATTCCTTATGATTTTTTAATTCTGTTTTTCCTGCATTAAAAAATTTATATGGTTTATCAAATACTTTTGTTTCTCCCTTTTCATCTAATATAGATTTTATCTCTTCTAATGTTATTTTATTTTTAGAAGATGAACTTTTTGAATTATATGTATTGTTATATGTAACAACTGCATATTTAACATTTAAACTATCTATTAAATCTTTAAAAGCCTTTGGTGCAGATGTTTTGCAATATTCTGACATATTTTCTTCTTTTGGTTTCAAAGCAATTCCATACAGTTCTGTTTTTTCCCATTTAGTTATATTTTCTAAAACATGATAAAATCTGCTATATTGCCTTGAATTATATGGTGGATCTATAAAAGCAATATCTGCTTTTATTTTTTTGGCTAAGCTATTTGAATCTTCCCTATAAATTTCAATTTCTTGCTTTTCTTTTAATTGTTTTGGCAAAATTAATTCATATTTAAATTTGCTCTCTATATTATCTATTTTTCTATATGCATCATAATGCCCACATGTATTAGCAATTTTATCTATTGAAAACAGTAAAGATGCAATCAATATATAATATTCTTTACTATTTATTTCTTTTTTAGAAATACTAGTTTCTAAATCTTCTCTTATTTTTCCTATTAACTTTGCATCTTCTTTATTGAAATATCTGCCACCAAAATTTATTGAAACATAATTGTCTTGTAGTTTTGTTTTATTAGTTTCATTATATATTTCTACTACTTTTGTAAGTTTATCCATATCATAGTTCTCTTGCAACAAAAAACCTTTATATATAACTTCATTTGAATACAGAAAATCATTAATTATATATTTTTCATAATCATTTATCATATATTCTGTTACTACACCAGTACCAGCAAATACATCAAAAAAAGTTTTACCATCACAATTATCTGTTATAAGTGTTTTTATCCATTCCATTAACTTATATTTACTTCCTGTATATCTTCTATTGTACATATTAAACATTTAATTTTTCCTTCTTTCTAACAAATTTTATCATACTTCAATATTTTTCACAATAAATTTACAGATAAAATTTATTTTCTACACTGTGTCAAACATTTGTTTTTATTTCAATAGTTTTTATGAAATTTTCTTGAAAATGTTTAGCTATAAAGAAAAAGACACTAATTAGATATTTTACATATCTAAATGTGCCTTATTTTAATCTCTATGACTTCAAATTATCTCAAGCATTTCCACCCACTCTGCTTTGACTCAAACCTTCTGGTTTTACCTATAATACAGTATGATCCTTTTCAATTGGTTCTGCCATTTTTTCATCATTAATTCCATATGGTTCTTTACAAGTATTTTAGTTTATATTACTCATTAATTGTTCTACTTTGCTAAGTTAATTATAACTCCCTTAAATTTATATATATTTCTTGTTTTAACTTAAATAAAAACAATGTGATAATCACATTGTTTAATTACATATCATCATCCTCATTTTCTTCATCATTAGTCTCTTCTACATCAGTCTCACAACTGTCACACCCTCCACAATGTCCGCTACAGCCTTCTTTTTCTTGATGATTCCAATCTAATTCTATTATGTTATGGCACTCTGGACATTCTACTTCCTCTTTTACTTCTGTTGAAAAATCTGATACAAATTGATGGTTACAATAAGGACAAGTAATCTCAAAATCATATTGTGTTTCTTCTAAATATATATCTTTTTCTATATTTTCTATAACCTTCTCAATTTTCCCTACTTTTTCACTTAAATTTTTTTGATTTTCAATTACCTCTTCTAATTTCTCTGTGCTTAAGTCTACCATTTTATCTAATTGTTCTAAGAATAATACAGTTACGTTAGCAATTTTTTCTTTTATAAATTCTAACTCTTCTTTTCCTTGTATTTTCTCCTCTATTTCTGAAATTATATTTTTAAATTTATCTTGTATTTCTGACATGTAATTTTCCTTTCTTTTCTAAAACTAGATTCTTTCCATATATTCTCCAGTTCTAGTATCTATTTTTATTACATCACCAATATTTATAAATAGTGGCACACTTATTTCAAACCCATTTTCTAAAGTCGCTGGTTTTCCTGATGTTGTTGTTGTATTCCCACTAAATCCTGGCTCTGTATATGTAACTTCTAATTCTACAAACATAGGTGGTTCTACTGCAAATACACTACCTTTAAATGATAATATCTTTACAGACATATTTTCTTTTATGTATTTTAAACTATCTCCTAATTGCTCTTTATTTAACGGAATTTGTTCATAGGTATCATTATCCATAAAATAATATAAATCACCATCATTGTATAAATACTGCATATCTCTTTTTTCTATTTCTGCTCCTGGATATTTTTCTGATGGATTGAAGGTCTTTTCTAAAACTGCTCCACTTATTACATTTTTTAATTTTGTTCTTACAAATGCTGCTCCCTTTCCTGGTTTTACATGTTGAAATTCTACTACTTTATATACATTTCCTTCCATTTCAAAAGTTGTTCCATTTCTAAAATCCCCTGCCATATATACTTCTGCCATTTTATTTCCTCCTTAAAATTTTCATTATTTATAATATTTTATACTACTTTTATTATTAAATCAAGTTTTTCCTTGTATTTTCTATCTTTATACTACTTTTATTTTAATCCTCTATTACTATATAATCTTTCCCCGAATTGGTTAATGTTATACATTCATTTTTTGTAATTAGTACTGTATCTTCAATTCTTATTCCAAATTTACCTGCTAAATATATTCCTGGTTCATTTGTTATTACCATATTTTCTTTTAATATTGTTTCCATCCTATTTGAACTTATAAAAGGCTCTTCATGTATTTGTAATCCTACAGCATGACCTAATCCATGTATTAAATCATAACCATGTAATTTAAAGTCATTTTCTACCATTTTAGAGAGATTTCTTGTATTTGCCCCTTCACGTAATTGGCTTAATATTAAAGATTGATTTTTGTTTACTAAATCATATATTACTTTTGCTGTTTCTTCTACTTTATCTATAAATATTGTTCTTGTCATGTCAGAACAATATCCATTATATTTACATCCAAAATCTATTATTACTATATCCCCTGATTGTATCTTTCTATTTGTTGGTATAGCATGTGGTTTTGATGAATTTTCTCCTGATGCAACAATGGTTTCAAAGGCTAATCCTTCTGCCCCATTTTGTATAAAAAAACTTTCTATTTCTGATGCTATTTGCTTTTCTGTCATTCCTTTTTTTATATACTCCTTTATATAATTAAAACAATTATCTGTTATCTCACATGCTTTTTTTATATTTTGTATTTCTTGTTCATCCTTTACCATTCTTCCTTTTTCTATTATATTTTCTGTTTCTACTAAGTTGTTAATTCTATATTTTTGCTTATACTCTTTATATTTTGCATATGTTACATAATTTTCTTCAAAACCTACATTTTCACAAAACATAAAAAAATTATCATAATCATATTCTGAAACATCTGATATATTTGTTACTATTATTTCGTCTTCTATTGTTAATACTGACTGTACTTGTTCTAAATATCTTCCATCTGTTATATAAATATTTTCTTTCCTGGTTAGTAATAGTATTCCTTCTGCCTCTATTCCTATTAAATATTGTATATTAATAGGATTTGATACTATCATTCCTTGCATATTCATTCTTTCTATTTTGTCTCTTAACCATTTTATTTTTGAGTTCATATTTTTCTCCTTTTACTTTTTCAAAATATGTAAATTATACATTTTAATTAAATCTTCCATATAGACCTAAAGTAAATATTTGTAATAAAATATTCATTAACACTCCAAATGGAAAAAATAATACTATAAATGCCGAAATTACTATAAATGGTCCAAATGCTATATATTCATCTGTTTTTTTCATCTTTGTGGCTAATAATATAATACTTATAACAGCTCCTATTAAAAACGCAATTAATGCAATTATTATTATGTTTGCAACTCCAAAATATAAACCTAATGCTCCCATTAATTTTACATCTCCGAAACCCATTGCTTCTTTTCCTGCTATAAATCCTCCTAACAATGTAATAATCAAAAAAATTCCTGCTCCTACTATCATTCCTAAAATCATATTTAATGCTATATTAATATTTCCCATTCCATAAGCAAAAGCTAACAATAGTCCTATCTCAAACATTGTTAAGTTTAATCTATTTGGTATTATTTGTAATTTATAGTCTATCAAAAATGCTGATAATAACATAGGTATTAATAATCCAAATTTTATTAAGCTTAAATTTGCGTATAGTGTATCATGTATCTTACAAAAATATAATAAAACAATATATAATATTGCATTTATTACCATTAACAAATAATTTGTCTTAACTTTTTTTCTTTCTTCTTTTTTTAATATATCCTTACTAAATACTTTTTTATTTTCTGGCAATCTGTAATTACACCAATTTATAAAACTTCCAATTAAAAGTCCTAATCCCCCTGCACATGCATAATATAGTATACTTACATCATTTATATACATCAGTTTTCTCCTTTTATGTGTCTTTATTTTTTAAATAACTTTTTTTTATAAAATTTTCTATTGGTCTTTTTATTCTTGTTATCAACATATCTTTTTCTTTTATTGGTTCTACTAAAATAGAAAACATTTTACATCTATTTGCTCCTAATATATCAGTAAAAATTTGGTCTCCTACTACTGCTACTTCTTTTTCCTCTAGTCCCATAATCTTTGCTGCTTTTATCAATCCTACTTTTAATGGCTTTTTAGCAAAAAATACATATGGTATATTTAACTTTTCTGAAACTTTTTTTATCTTATTTTCTTTATTACTATTAGAAGCTATACAAAATTTTATTCCTTGATTTTTTAAATCTATACACCACTTATCGACACCAGCAATTAAATTTTCATAATAATCTATTAATGTATTATCTACATCCAAAATAATCCCTTTTATTTTATTTTTTTTTAATAAAGAAATTGGTATTTGTTTTACATTTTTTAGATATATTTTAGGGTAAAATATCATAGTAGTTCTCCTTTTAAATTTTCAATATTATATTATCAGTATCTTTAATTTTTGTCAATTTTATATTTACAAAGATTTTTCTTTAATATATAATTTAATATATTTTGTTAAGGAGAAAATTATGTCTACAAAAAATATAAAATATAATGTTAAACTATTTCCATTATACAAAGCAGTATCTTGGGATTTATTATTTTATTATTCTATTAGTTTTATTTTTTTAACACACGTTAAAGGAATTACTGCTGCTGAAGTATTATTTTCTGATGCTTTTTATCCTATTTCCAAAATTTTATTCCAAATTCCTATTGATATTCTTATAAATAATATTGGAAAAAGAAAATCTATTATTTTAGGAAACTTATTATTATGTATCTGCATTTTAACTACTATTTTTGCTAATAGTTTACTTATAATAATCATTTCACAAGTTTTATGTGCTTTAGGTTACTGTTTAAAAAATGCAACTGAAACTAATTTATTATATGATTCTATTTCAGATTCCCCAAAAAGGAACAATTTATTTTCTAAAATAGATTCAAGAGGTTCTGCTTTATATTATTATTTTGATGCAATAACCTCAATTGCTGCTGGTTTTTTATTTATAGTTAATGGTTATCTCCCTATGTTTTTATGTTTAGCCTTATGTTTAGTTTCTGTATTTTTATCTTTTAAATTTAACGAACCTATTTCTTTAAAGAAACAAAAAAAGAATTTGATAAAAACTAATTTATTTGATTTAAAACAAGCTTTCCATTTTATATTTAGATCTAATAGATTAAAATCTTTAATATTGATTAATGTTTTATTATCAACTCTTTTTGCAATTTTCTCTACCCTAAGAAGTAGTCTTTTTACAGATATTGGTTTACATGAACAGTATTTTGGAATTATCTATGCAATTTTACAAATTATATCTGGTATTTCTACTCAAAATCAAGAAAGATTTCATAATCGCTTTAGAAATAAGACTTTATCCTTTTTCTCTTTAACTACTACTATTTCTATGATTATTATTGGGTTTTGCGAAATTTTTGGTTTTAGTTTTGGAATTTCTTTAGAAATTATTCTTCTTATGCTTGCTGTACAATTTATTATGAAAGGCCCTTTTTATACATTAATTAAACGTTATTTAAATAGCTTTTCTACTCCATCTATGAGAACTAAAATTTCTGTTGCAAGTGAATTTTTTACTGGAATCTTTAGAGCCATTATAACTTTTTTAGCCTCTTTTTTATTAGGTATTGTTACTACTTCTTATGTTTATGTCATATTAGGTTGTATATTTACAGTTATATTTGTTATTTTATTAAATTATATGAGTTCTAGAGTTGGGTTAAGACCTGAACAATACTCTAAAAAAGAAATTATTTTTGAAGAACTACATTAAATCTAAACACAATAATAAATAACACTCTTTAAAAAGAGTGTTATTCTATTATATTTTACAATTTATTTTTTATTTACAAAATCTATGTCTTCCTATTGTCCTTACATATGGGCGTGACCATATCCATTTATTAGTTGCTGTAGCTGGATTAAAGTAATATATTGAACCATATGATGGGTCCCATCCATTTAGAGCATCTTGTGCTGCTTTTTTAGCTGTACTATTTGGATTCAAATTAAATTGTCCATCCGATACTGCGTCAAAAGCACCTTTTTGATATATAACTCCTGATATACTATTAGGAAAATTGGGATTTTTTACTCTATTTAAAACTACTGCTGCTACTGCAACTTGTCCCTCATAGGGTTCTCCTCTTGCTTCTCCATATACTACCCTAGCT
Organism: Clostridia bacterium; assembly: GCA_022797145.1. GTDB lineage: Bacteria > Bacillota > Clostridia > TANB77 > CAG-508 > RGIG8482. Next base: position 11,449 of record JAAWKA010000028.1, on the reverse strand, counting down.
AATAGATTAACATTATTACTTGCATTAGAAGATGTTCCTGAATTTCCTGTAGAATTGAATATTCCCATAGCTTCTAATGTATTTTTACCTGCAATTCCATCTACTGCTAATCCATTTTTTCTCTGAAAATATTTGACTGCTTCTAAAGTTTGACTTCCATATATTCCATCTATATTTCCCTTATAATATCCCCATCTTTTTAGTTTAGTTTGTATTTGTGTTACTTCACTTCCCCTAGAACCATATTTGGATAATGCTTGTACAAGATTTACACTAAATATGTTATATACTATAAATAATAATAATGCTATACTTATACTTATTATTGCTATCTTATTTTTGTTTACTGTATTCTTAATTTTTTTCAAAAATATTCACCTCATTTGAAAATACAATTTTTTAATATTTTCTCCAAATAAGGTGAATTTATACAAATTTTAATAATTTAGAAATTAATTAAAATATTCCTACAATATTTTCATTTTCATCTATATCTATACTTTCTGCTGCTGGTACTTTTGGTAATCCTGGCATTGTAAATATTTTTCCTGTTAGCACCACTATAAATCCTGCTCCTGATTTTAAATTAATTTCTGACACATGGATTTTAAATGGTTCCTTACATTCTAAATTTTTAGGATCATCTGAAAATGAATATTGTGTTTTAGCAATACATATTGGTAATCCTCCATATCCCATTTGTTCTATTTGTTCTATTTGTTCTTTTGCCTTTTTGGAATATTCTACTCCTTGTGCACCATATATTTTTTTTGCTATCTTTTCTATCTTTGTTATTATTTTATCCTCTAAATTGTATGCATACTGTAAGTTAGTTTCCTTTTCACATAGTTCTACTACTTTATTAGCTAAGTCTTTTGTTCCTTCTCCTCCTTTTTCCCATGCTTCTACTAAACTTAATTCAATTCCTTCTTCTTGTAATTTATTTTTTAATAATTCTATTTCTTTATTTGTATCATCTATATATTTATTAATTGCTACAATTACATTTAAGCCAAATTTACTTCTTATATTGTCCACATGTTTTAGTAAATTATGTATTCCTTTTTCTAAAGCTTCTAAATTTTCTTTTTTGATATCTTCTTTGGGTATACCTCCATGATATTTCAATGCTTTCATAGTAGCTACACAAACAACTACTGATGGTTTTATATTTGCTGTTCTACATTTTATATCAATAAACTTTTCTGCTCCTAAATCTGCTCCAAATCCCGCTTCTGTTACTACATAATCTCCAAGTTTTAATGCCATTTTAGTTGCTATTATACTATTGCATCCATGTGCAATATTTGCAAATGGTCCACCATGTATTAACACTGGTGTATGCTCCAATGTTTGAACTAAATTTGGTTTTATTGCATCTTTTAACAAAACCGCTAAGCTTCCTTCTGCCTTTAAGTCTCTTACTGTTATTTCCTTTTTTTTACTATTATATCCAACTATAATATTTCCTATTTTTTTTCTTAAATCTTTAATATCTTTAGCTAAGCATAATATTGCCATTATTTCAGATGCTACTGTAATATCAAATCCATCTTCTCTTGGTACTATATTTTTTTCTTCTGATAATCCACATTCAATTTTTCTTAATTGTCTATCATTTAAATCTACACATCTTTTCCATACTACTTTTTCAAAATTTAACTCATTCCCAAAATAAATGTGGTTGTCTACTATAGCTGATAATAAATTATTGGCTGATGTTATTGCATGAATATCACCTGTAAAATGTAGGTTTATATCTTCCATTGGAGCAACCTGTGCATGTCCTCCACCTGTTGCTCCTCCCTTAATTCCAAATACTGGTCCTAAAGAAGGTTCTCTTAGTGCTAATACTACTTTTTTACCTATTTTAGATAATCCGTCTGTTAAACCTATTGATATTGTAGTTTTTCCTTCTCCTAATGGTGTTGGGTTAACTGCTGTTACTAAAATTAGTTTTCCATCTTTGTTATTTCCTATTTTTTCCAATATTTTATTTGAAATTTTTGCTTTATATTTACCATAATTTTCAATATACTCTTCTGTTATTTGTAATTTTTTTGCTATTTCATTTATATTATCTAATTCTACACTTCTTGCTATTTCTATGTCCTTCATATTATATTTTGTTCCCTTCTATTTTTAAATAATCAATCCTACTATAATTCCTATTGCTGCTCCTACTAATACTTGTACTGGTGTATGTCCTAACACTTCTACTAGTTTTTCTTGGACTTGTATACTACTTAAACCTGGTGTTTCTATTATTTTATTTAAAAGCTTTGCTTGTTTTCCTGCTGCTCTTCTAATTCCTGTTGCATCATACATTACTACAAATGCAAATATAACTGATAAAGCAAATATAGGAGTATTTATCCCTTCATATTTTCCAATTAAAGTAGCAAGTGATGTCACCACAGCAGAATGTGAACTTGGCATTCCTCCTGCTCCCATTATTCTTTTAAAATTAAATTTTTTAGTTGTTACTAAATCATATATTACTTTGAATGTTTGTATTCCAAACCATAATAAAAATGGTGTATATAAAAATTTAAACTGTAAAATACCTTCCATTTCATTTCCCCTTTATTTTATTTTATTTCTAATTTATTCTACTGTAAAATTTTCTTCTTTTATGCTATCTTCCTCTTTTTTTAGTAAAATTGAAATTCTCTTTTCTGCATCTTCTAGAACTTTACTACACTGCTTTGAAAGTTTCATTCCTTCTTCAAATTTAGAAACAGAATCATCTAAACTTAGATCTCCTTTTTCTAGTTCATTTGCTATAATTTCTAATTGTTTTATTGTTTCCTCAAAACTTATATTTTCTTTTGACATAATTGTTTCCTTTCTTTTACTCTTATTTTATGGAATTAAATATATAATATTACTTATAAAAAATCAATTATATATTTTATTTTTAAATCTTTATTATTATATTATCTTTGTTGAAATATTTCCATCTGAAAATTTTAATTCTATTATATCATTTGTTTTTAATTTTTTTGATGACTTTATTATTTTTCCTTCTGTTTGTGCTATACAATATCCTCTTGCTAATGTTTTCAATGGACTTAATGTATCTAGTTTTTCTATTAAATTTATTGCTTTATTTCTACTATCTTTTACTTTATTTATTATATTGTTTTGCATATTTTTTATTATCATATCTAGTCTTACATATTGCTCATTAATATCTTGTAATGGTTCTTTAAACGCTCTTGTTGTCATACATTTTTCATATTTGAGCTTCATCAGTTCAAGTTTTTTTCTTAAAGATTGTTTTAATCTATTTTTATAACTTTGAATTTTTAATTCTATTTCTTCTACATCTGGTACTGCTAACTCTGCTGCTGCTGAAGGGGTTGGTGCTCTTAAATCTGCTACAAAATCTGCTATTGTAAAGTCTGTTTCATGGCCTACTGCTGATATAATTGGTATTTGAGATGCAAATATTTGTCTTGCTACAATCTCTTCATTAAATGGCCATAAGTCTTCTAGAGATCCTCCTCCTCTTGCTAAAATTAACACATCAGCTAATTTTTTTTCATTCATATATTGTATTGCTTCTGCGATTTTTTTGGCGGCACCTTCTCCTTGTACTGGTACTGGGAATAATCGTATATATACATTTGGATTTCTTCTTGTACTTACATTTATAATGTCTCTAATAACAGAACCTGTTTGTGAAGTTAATACTCCTATAATTTTTGGCATATATGGTATTTTCTTTTTATATTTAGAATCAAAAAGTCCTTCTTTTTCTAAATTTAGTTTTAATTCTTCATATGCTTTGTATAAATTTCCCATTCCTTCTTCCTGCATTGCTTTTACATAGATTTGGTACACTCCGTCTCTTTCAAATACTGATACTGTTCCAAATACCATAATTTTCATTCCGTCTTTTGGCATAAATTTTAAATTTTGAGCAGAAGATTTAAACATAATGCATTTTATTAATGATGTATCATCTTTTAATGTGAAATATAAGTGTCCTGTATAATGATTTTTAAAATTTGATATTTCACCTTTTACTAAAACATTATTTAAGTATTCATCTTGTGCTATTTTATCTTTTATATATTTGTTTAGATATGTTACTGTTATTGGTTCATATTTCATTTGTTTTTCCTCTCTTTATTTAATAAAATGGCGAAATTTCTAAATCTATTTCGCCATTTTGTTTTATTCTTCTATATTAATTTTATCTTTTACAATACTTGCTAATAATCCATTTATAAAAGCGGGTGAATTATCTTCTCCATATTTTTTTGCAAGTTCTATTACTTCATTAATAGCAACTTTATATGGTATTTGATTGTATATAATCTCATATATAGCTAATTTTAGAAGTGAAATATTTATTTTAGATATTCTTTCTAATTGCCATTCTGCTTTTAATTTTGTTGATATTAGTTCTAATATTTCTTTTTGATTTTTATTTATTCCATTTACTGTATTTGTTATATATTCTATTGATTTTTTATCTTGTATTTCATTATTTTGTATATACAATTGCATTTGTTCTTCGTGTTCATCCTGTTGTATTTCTAAACTATACAATAATTTAAAAGCTTGTTCTCTTGAAGCTGATCTATTCATAATTATTTCCCTTTCTTGTTATATTCTATCAATAAATTGTTTTAGTCTTTCTTTAAAATCCTCTTTGTTCCTTTGTATGTAGTTTCCAATAAATATCCCTATTGCTATTAATATAATTCCTATTATCAATTCATATAAACGAGTACATAATACTACTATAGCTATTATGCCTCCTATTATAGCTCCTCTATATTCTTTTATAAAATTTTTTATATTATCCATAGTTTCACCTTATTCCTGTATACTTGTTTGTTTTGGAGTTACATTTCTAATTTTTATATTCACTTCTTTTATTTCTATGCCTATTGATTTATTAATAAGCTCTTTTATTTTTATTTGTAAATCATTTGATAAATCCTTTATTTGAGCTTCCTGTGTAACAAACAATACAACTTCTATATTAATATTATTTTCTTTATCTACTATAACTTTTGAAGTAACTTCTTGTGCTTCTTTATAAGTTTTTACTATTCCATTTACTAAGCTCTGTATTGTATCTTTCGATACAAATAATTTTCCATTTTCATTTTGTAGTAAAATTCCATTTTCATTATTTTTATTGCTTTTAGATATAGAACTAAAAAATATACTTTTTATGGCAAGTAATATTAGTATAACTGAAATTCCTAATGAAATATTAATAGCAATTTGGTTATTTAGTAAGTTTTGAAGATATATAGATACTGTGCTAACATTAATCCAACCAAATATCAATATACAAAATAATATAGATAATATAAGTATTATACTTGAAAATATAACAAATGCTATTTTATCTAATATTTTCATTTTATATTCCCTTCTTTTAATTTATTCTTCTAATTTTTTATCTTCTTCTGCCATTATGTCAGTGTTTACTCCTTGAACATGTACATTTACTTCTATTACTTTTAATCCTGTCATTGTTTCTACTGCTTTTTTTACTCTATTTTGTATTTCAAATGCTATATCTGGTATTCTTGTACCATATTCAACTATAATGTTAACATCTATTTTAGTTTCTTTTTCTCCTACTTCTACTTTTATTCCTTTTGATAAATTTTTCTTTCCACTTAGTACTTCTGTTATTCCTCCTGCAAATCCTCCTGCCATTCCAAATACTCCAGATACTTCTGATACTGCAACACCAGCTATTACAGCAACAACATCATCTGCTATTTTTATTTCATTATTATCTTGTCCTTGTACTAAAACTTCTTCTTTAATTTCATTTACTTCTTCTTTTTCCATATTTTTTTCCTCCTAAAATATATACTAAATTTTACTATTTAAGTATATCAATATTTATTTTATTTTACAACTATTTTATAATATTTTATGTTATTTTTTTGTTTGTTATAAATATAAAGAAGTATACATTATATATAAATAATGTATACTTCTTACATATTTCTATTATTTCAATTGGTTCATTACTTCTTCTGCAAAGTTTTCTTCTTTTTTTTCTATTCCTTCACCTTTTTCAAATCTTACAAATCTTACTATTTTTGCACCTTTTTCTTCTAATAGTTTAGAAATTTTTATGTCTGGATCCTTTACAAATGCCTGCTCTATTAAACATATTTCTCCATAAAATTTTCCAATTCTTCCTTGTACCATTTTTTCTGCTATTTCTGCTGGTTTTCCTTCATTCATAGCTTGAACTTTTAAGATTTCCATTTCTTTTTCTACTCTTTCTTGTGGAACTGAATTTCTATCTAAATATTCAGGTTTTGCTGCTGCTATTTGCATACAAATATCTTTTGCAAGTTCTCTATTTGAATTTTCTAGTTCTACTAAAACACCTATTTTTCCATCTCCATGAATATACTTTTCTACTAATCCATTTGACTCAAATCTTTCAAATCTTCTTATTGATAGATTTTCTCCTATAGTTGCTATTTTTTCTGTTAATACTTCTTTTACTGTTTTTGAAGTTTCTTTAATAGATTTTTGTTCTAATAACTCTTCTAAATTTGCTGGATTTTCCTTTGCTATTTGTTCTGCTATTTCTGCCACAAAATTTCTAAATTCTTCATTTTTTCCAACAAAGTCAGTCTCTGAATTAACTTCTACTACAGTTCCTATCTTTCCATCTTCTGTTACATATGCTGCTACTATACCCTCTGCTGCAATTCTATCTGATTTCTTTGCAGCCTTTGCAATTCCTCTTTCACGTAATAATTCTATTGCTTTTTCTATATCTCCATTTGTTTCTGTTAATACTTTTTTGCAGTCCATCATTCCTGCTCCTGTTTTTTCTCTTAATTCTTTTACTACAGATGCTGTAACCATATATACCTCCTATTTATATATTTATTTTTAATTTGTTAGGGCGTAGTAGTTATTAGAGTCCATAACTTACAACGCCCTTTTTATTATAATCTATCTTAAAATTTTATATTTATTCTTCTACTTGTTCTACAACTTCTTCTATACTTGCTTCTTCATTATTTTCATTTGAAGTTTCTATTGTTGTTTCAAATGTTTCTCCTTGTTTTCCTTCTATAACTGCATTTCCCATTACTTGTGTTATTAATTTTACTGCTCTTATTGCATCATCATTTCCTGGTATTACATAATCAACATCTCCTGGATTACAGTTTGTATCTACTAATCCAACTACTGGTATATTTAATTTTCTAGCTTCTAATATTGCTATTCTTTCTTTTTTTGGATCTACTACAAACATAACTTCTGGTATTCTTTTCATTTCTTTTATTCCACCTAAGTTTTTTTCTAGCTTTTCCATTTCTTTTTTTAATCCTATTACTTCTTTTTTTGGTAATATATCAAATGTTCCATCTTCTTGCATTGTTTCTAAGTCTTTTAATCTTTGTATTCTTTTTTGTATTGTTCCAAAGTTAGTTAACATTCCACCTAACCATCTTTGGTCTACATAGTACATTCCACACATTTGTGCTGCTTCTTTTACACATTCTTGTGCTTGTTTTTTTGTTCCTACAAAAAGTATTTCTTTTCCTTCTTCTACTTGTTCTTTGATAAAAGCATATGCTTCATCTAATTTCTTTGAAGTTTTTTGTAAGTCTATAATGTGAATTCCATTTCTAGCTTGAAATATATATTCTGCCATTCTTGGATCCCATCTTCTTGTTTGGTGTCCGAAGTGTACACCTGCTTCAAGTAATTGTTTCATCGCAACTACTGCCATTTTTTCTTCCTCCTTTAGTTTTACTTCCATAAAGCTTCTGGCACTTATATTCACTTTAAATCTAAAAGCACTATTATAAGCTAACTTTATGTGTATATTTTTAACTCTGCTATTATACCAAAAAAGTATTGCTATGGCAATACTTTTTTATTTTATTTTTCTATTTATTCTTTATTTTAACTATTTAGCTACTTATTTTATGTTTAGAGTTTCTTTTGTTATCTTCCAAATATTGCTTGTTTCTCTATCTTTTTCCCAAAAAGCTCCTCCCGATAAGTTATATTTATTTATTAAGTTCAATTTTTCTTGTATTGATCTTTCATCCTCTATCCACATTCTATATGTTATTGCTTTTTCTTCATATTCTATATAATATTGTTTTGTATTCTCATCCCATACCTTTTGTACATCCTTTGGTAATTTTTCTTCTATTTTATTCATGTTCACTACTACACTAGTGGATTTCCCTGTTTCATCTGTTTTCCATAGTCTTGTATATAATGGCATACCAAGTATTATTTTTTCTGCTTTTATATCTTCTTGTCCTAAAAATTTGTTTATATTTAGTTCTACCCAATCTCCTCCTGCTGTTGTTCCTGGATTTGTACTAGATACTCCATATTGATCATATGCCATAAATACAATATAGTCTGCTTCTTTTGCAATTACATTTCTATTAAAACATAATGACCAGTTTTCACTTCCATCTGGAGCTGTAACATCTACTGATATTACCATCCCATATTCTCTTAATCTTGGTGCTAATTCTATAATAAATCTTGAGTATACATCTTTATCACTCATATTCATGTTTTCAAAGTCAACATTTATTCCATCTACTTCATATTTTATTGCTAGTTTAACAATTTCTTCTATTAATTTTTCTCTTTGTTTATAGTTATTTAATATTTTTGATGTAGTCTCTCTCATAGAATTATTTGAAAACATAGCCCAAATTTTATATCCATTTTGTTTTGCCCATTTAATATAATTTTGTCCTCCTCTTGCTGCATTATCTATTATTTTTACTGTATCTCCTTTATCTAGTGAAAAAAATGATGGTGAAACTACATTTATTCCTTCTATTGTTGTTCCTGTTCTATCTGGTGCATCTACATATTCTGAATAATAATCCCAAACTAAGTTTATCTTTCCTTCTATTTGTTTTTTTGGTTCCATTTTCTCTCTTACTGTAGTTTTATTTGTTATTCTATCAGATTTTATATATCCTATTTTTCCATTTTGTGTTCTTATCCTTGCCCAACCATTTTTTTCTGATATCCAGACAACTTTATCTCCTTCTTTCAATTTATCTACTGTTTTTGATATTAATTTTGTATTATATTTTACATTTGTATTTTTTATAATATCTGCTTTTATAAATTCTCTATCTAATGAATCTACTGTTACAATTGAGTTATTAATTGTATCTATTTCTATATTATATACATTACCTAGTTCTGATATTGGTATATATAATGTTGCTTCCTTCTTTATAATTGGAGCAATTATTTTTACTTCTGAACTATTTATTTTTATTGTTTTTGAGTTCATTGGCATTACTGCTACTTTTGTATCTGAAGTTGTTATTAATTGTTCATTTTCTTTATCATAATATATTTGACCATCAAAATAATTTTCCATATCTTCTTTTGATACATATACTGCTTTGGTATTTTCATCAATAAATATATCTTTTTTTAGTTTTGATGTAACATTATTGTTATTTAAAATAAAATTTACTTTTCCTTCATTTTTATCTTTTTTAAAATTGGGTACAATAATTAATATTGCTGCTACAATTATTAAAATTCCTACAACTATTGCTATTTTTACTCCTATATTGCTTATATTTACCTTTTTCATTATTTTCTCCTCATTTTTCGATATTTTTTATACTATATCATATAATTTTTAAAAAGTCTAGCAATCAATTAAAAGTTTATAATTAGCTTACTTTAAGGTATTTTAGGTCATATTAATTTACTTTTTTTATAATCTTTCTTTATTAAAAGTTTTTTATACATAAATTCAAAAATATTGTTTTTAAAAACTATTTAATTTTTTATTATTTTATAGTATAATAGATTTGTATAAATAAAAGGAGTGATTTTTATGTGGCAGTTATGGTTAATAATCTCTGGTTTATTCTTCATAGCAGAAATTATTACTGTCGGTTTTCTTGTATTTTGGTTTGGAATAGGTGCTTTATTTGCAATGATTACAAGTTTTTTTATTGATAGTATTATTATACAAACTACAGTGTTTTTAATCACCTCTACTGTTTTACTATTTTTTACAAAAAAATTTGTAAAGAAAGTAGATGCTTTTGATAAAGTAAAGACAAATGCTTATTCTATAATTGATAAAAAAGGAATTGTTACAAAAGAAATTAATTCTAAAAATGGAATTGGCCAAATAAAAGTGGGTTCTGAAATCTGGAGTGCTAAGTCTGTTGAACCTGATATTATTATTTCAGAAGGAACTGAAATTGAAGTAAAAGATATTGATGGTGTAAAAGCAGTTGTTATACCTTTGAAAGTTAAAATCACTAAATAATTACATTACTATTTTACATATTAATATAAAAATTAATTAAGGAGGAAATTTTATGGCATTTTTAATTATTTTACTTGTTATTATTTTAATAATAGCATTTAAATCAATAAAAATAGTTAAACAAGCTGAGGTTTATATTATTGAAAGACTTGGTAAATACCACAAAATAGCTGATGCAGGTCTTACAATTATTGTTCCATTTATTGATCATGTAAGAAGTGTTGTTAGTTTAAAACAACAAACAATGGATATTCCACCTCAAGGAGTTATTACAAAAGATAATGTTACTATAACAATAGATACAGTAGTATTTTACAAAATTACAGACCCTGCAAAGGCTGTTTATGAAATTCAATCATTAAAAAAAGGTATTGAATATTTAGCAATTACTACAATTCGTGACATTGTCGGTAAAATGGATCTAGATGCAACTTTTAGTTCAAGAGATTCTATTAATGATCAACTAAGAGTTATTTTAGATGAAGCAACAGATCAATGGGGTTGTAAAATTGATAGAGTGGAAATTAAGGATATTACCCCACCTGCTGATATTCGTGATGCAATGGAAAAGCAAATGAATGCTGAAAGAAATAAAAGAGCTTTAATTCTTCAAGCTGAAGGTGAAAGACAATCTGCTATTACTATTGCTGAAGGTCAAAAGGAAGCTGCCATTTTAGAGGCTGAAGCTGATAGAGAATCAAAAATAAGAAGAGCTACTGGTGAAGCTGAAGCTATAAAACAAGTAGCAGAAGCAAGAGCAAAAGAAGTAGAAATGATTTATTCTGCTATGAAAAAAGCTAATCCTGATACTACTTTAGTTCAGTTAAAATCGCTTGAAGCTCTTGAAAAAATAGCTAATGGAGATGCAAATAAAGTATTTATTCCATTTGATGCTACTTCTGCTTTAGGAAGTTTAGGGGCTATTAAAGAAGTATTTAATGATGATAAAAAATTAAAAAAATAAAAAATAAAAATCTCCAAAAGTAATTTTGGAGATTTTTATTGCATGAATTTCATTATAAAACACGTTTTCAATCTATAAATTGACTATCTAATCTTTGTCAAGTCCTATTTTATAAATTTATTATATTATTTTTTTGTATGGCAAACAAGCGAAAATGATATATTTTTTAAAAA